>CAJWQR010000004.1 GCA_913045195.1 uncultured Legionellales bacterium
ATCATCTGAATCAATGTCTTTTGATTTGAATATTTTCTTTGTTTTTTTCTTTATTAACTTTGTTGTACTTCTAGGGATTATGCTTGCCTTTTTAAATGTTTCTAGTATATCTTCTGCATGCAAGCGTGATTGCTTTAATCCATGTTGCAATTCTATTTCTTCTTCTTCTGTAAATTTATTAAATCCTAATTTATGCATTAAAGGCCTAATAGTAGATGCATTTATTAATAATGAAAAAAGTACAACGCCGAGTGTTACATAAATTAGAGTTTCACGCCCTGGCATATCAAAAGGTATGGATAAGACAATTGCAATTGCTAGTCCTCCTTTCAATCCGCCCCACCACATGATGTGTCTCTCATTGGCGCTAACTTTAGGTAAATCGAATACCTTCACAGTAGCAGGAACTAAGCCATATACCCCGACTGCTCGGGCAATTAATACTAGTATAATTGCAAGGAAAATTGTTCCGGCGTGTGTGAAAAGTAGAGAAACATCAACAGATAACCCGACCAATAAAAATAAAAGTGAATTACAAACTAAAGCTAAAACATCCCATGTTTCATCAACTGTTTCCTTTTCTCTTTTGGGTATACGGCTCACACCTAGAAGACCTAATGTTATGGCTGAAGAAACAACTGCCATAACTCCCGAAACGTGCATTATATGTTCAGAAATTGCAAAGCTACTATACGCTAAAACAATTGACATAATAAGATATGCGCTTATATTTGCTCGTACTAGACGAAGTAATTCACAAACAATAATTCCTACTGCTATGCCAACAAATAATCCACCAAAAAATACTTTAGAAAATTCTGCGATTGCGATATAAAAATCGAATACCCCAAACTGCTCCCATATTGATATACCAAGCAAAATATTAAATAAAACAATAGCTGTTGCATCATTTAATAATGATTCACCTTCAACAAGAATTGTTAATCGATGAGGTGCGCCTAATTCTTTAAATAATGAAATAACAGCAACAGGATCCGTTGCAGATATTAATGCACCAAAGATTAATGCATAAATAATATTAAAATCTTGAATAAACCATAAACCTAGCCCAATAATAGCAGTAGAAATTAATAATGCAGGGATAGCAAGAATTAATATTGGAATAATATCCTTCATTAAGGATCGAGCATCAAGATTGATCGCTGATTCAAAGATTAATATAGGCAGAAATAAGAACAAAACTAAATCAGGGCTTAACTGAAAATCAAGTAAAAAATTAAGTTCGGGATTCTGACGTGCAAGCGAACCAAAAAATATACCTAAAATGACAAGAAAAACTGTATAGGGTATCGGAACATAACTGCATACAGCAGCAGCAACCATTGAGATAGTTAATAAACCCATTACAACTAGTATAATTTCGGATAATGGCATAATCTTTGCCCAAAATATTATTATTACAAAATATTAGATTGTAACTGATTCTCTCGAAAATCTACTAAGTATTATTACTATCAACAAACCAAAAATCATCATAGTTATCGAATAAAATACTTGTTCGCTTAATAGTTCAGGAATTTGCGGTCGTGATGAAGTCATTATTTCCTTGTTCTGAATAATTTCGTAAAAACGATTCTGAAATGGCCAAATTACATATAATGAAGCTATCAATAATCCAGTCATAAAAAGAATAGTTTGCTGATAAAAGTATTTTAATATGTATGAAATTAAACGACTAAAGACAATTAGCCCCGTTATAACACCAAAAATAAAGGGGACTATAATATAAAGTTCAATATGGCCTATTGCATTTAAAATATAAGCATATTTTTTCATCATCAACAAAACAAATGATCCAGAAACGCCCGGCAATAACATAGCCGATATTGCAACTATTCCACAAATAAAAATAAACCAGTTATCATCAGGCGTTGATGATGGCGTTAAACTAATAAAATAAACGCCAAAAAAAAGACCAAATAACAAGAAAATAAAATATTTTGATATTAAATTAGTGCCTAATCTATATAAAAATAATATTATTGAGCCCAATACTAAACCAAAAAATAAACCATAAATAATTTCTGAATGAGTCCGAACTAGTATAGGTAATGGAATAATCCGTGTAAAAAAGAATATTGCACTTAAAATACCTAGCCCCAAAGGGATTAAAAAATTAAAATCTGGTCTCTGTAATACGCCCTTAAAATTTAATGAAAAAATCATGCTTAACCATTTACTATCAAATGATTTTATTGCATTAATAAGTTTTGGGTAAATACCGAGTATAAAAGCTATTGTGCTGCCACTAACACCAGGAATAACATCAGCTGAGCCAATACAAAAACCTTTTATTATTAAATTTAATTTTTTTAAAAACATAAAATGTAAATATTTTTATTTTGCATGGTATTTCATACTTAAATCATGAACTGCTTCAATTAGAACTTCAACGTTCTCTGGATCAATATCTGGTGTTATTCCATGCCCAAGATTAAATATATGCCCTGGGCCTCTGCCATAACTGCCCAAAATTGATTCAACTTCTTTAACAATCGTTTCTTTCTTTTCCTTTAACACTGCTGGATTCATATTGCCCTGTAACGCAACACGGTCTCCGACTTTTCTTCTTGCCTCTCCTATATTGCATTGCCAATCAAGACTTATAGCATCACAACCAGTTTTTGCTATATCATCAACCCATAAATGAGAGCCTTTTGTAAATAATATAACTGGTACTGTTAGTCCATTAAACTTATTTTCTAAATGATCACAAATTTTCTTCATATAAAAAAGTGAGAATTCCATATAAGCAGATGTTGTTAAAATCCCTCCCCAAGTATCAAAAATCATTATAGCTTGTGCGCCCGCATTTATTTGCGCATTTAGATAAAGTATCACCGACTCCGAAAGGTGGTTAAGTAATAGATGTAAAGCATCTGGATCTTCTTGTAACATTTTTTTTGCCTTAATAAATTCTTTACTTGACCCTCCCTCAATCATATAAGTTGCTAGCGTCCATGGACTACCGGAAAACCCAATCAATGGAATACTGCCACTTAATTCGCCTCTCACAAGCCGAATAGCGTCCATGACATACCTTAATTCATTTTCTGGGTCCGGAAGGGGAAGATTCTTTATATCGTTTAAACAACTAATCGAGTTTTCAAATTTAGGTCCGACCGATTCAATTAATTTTAAACCTAAACCCATTGCATCAGGAATGGTAAGAATATCTGAAAATATGATGGCAGCATCTAATTGAAAACGATCGATTGGTTGCAAAGTAACCTCACAAGCTAATTCGGGCGTTTGGCATAAGGTAAGAAAATCTCCCGCTTTCAAGCGTGTTGCTCGATATTCGGGTAAATAGCGGCCCGCTTGTCGCATTATCCATACAGGAGTTATGTCAACAGGCTTTCGAAGTAGCGCCTTAATTAAGCGATCATTTTTTAGTGTTGCAGACATTATGAAAGTTATAAGTAAATCGATGAATTCATTCTTTATTGAATCATACTGTATTCAGCGTGTGATTACATCGACAACTTATATTTATGCGTTAGAATAAACTTCTATAAATATTAACTATCAAGTGAGGTTATTATGCTGATTCCAGTGAGTGAATTGGTTGCTGCTGCTAAATCTAATTGCGACTGTTTTGATCATGTTCAGGCAAAACTATTTTTTGATAGAAATGAAAAAGTTATTATTATCGATGTTAGAGAACCGAAGGAGCTAGAAGTATCCAAACTAAAAGATTCCATAAATATCCCTCGTGGCCTTTTAGAAATGAAAATTACAGAAATTTGCGATAAAGATAATACGCCCATACTTATCCACTGTAGAACCGGCGGACGAGCCTCTTTATCTGCGCATGCGCTACAAATAATGGGTTACTCAAATGTTCACGTTATTGACGCAAAGTATGATGACATCAAAATAACATTCGGATAAATAAAAACAACGATACTAGACGAGCGCGGGTAAGTCTGTTTGACCCATAAGGTATTTATCAATCCCTGCTGCTGCAGATCTGCCTTCCGCGATCGCCCAAACAATTAGGCTTTGTCCGCGTCTCATATCACCAGCAGAGAATATTCCTTCAACATTAGTCATCCATGTTTTTTTGTCTGTAATGACATTACCGCGATCATCGAGATCAACTCCGAGCTGCTGCAACATACCTGTTTTTTCTGGACCAGTAAATCCCATTGCCAACAAAGCCAAATCACAAGGTAATTCTTGAGCACTTCCTCTTACTTCTTCAAATGTAATCTGACCATTGAGATTTCTCACTTCTACTTTTGTAACTTGTAACGCCTTAACATTCCCTTTGCCATCATCAATGAACTTTTTTGTTGATACAGAATAAACTCGCTCAACACCTTCTTCATGAGCAGATGCTACCCTAAAAATACGTGGCCATTCTGGCCATGGATTATCTTCTGCTCTTACATTCGGAGGTTTTGATAAGATCTCAAGTTGATGTGCTGATTTTGCGCCTTGACGATTTACTGTACCTAAACAATCGGCGCCGGTATCGCCTCCGCCAATAATAACGACATGTTTTCCTTTGGCATTAATAAAGTTATTTGGTTTAGCATCACCTTCGCAAACTTTATTCTGCATTGGAAGATAGTCCATCGCTTGGTGAATGCCTTTTAAATCTCGGCCTTCAACAATTAGTTCACGCGATTCGCATGCACCGCCAGTTAATAACATTGCGTCAAAGTTTTTTTGCAAATCACTTATTTTTATTTCTGTCCCTACATTGCAATTAGTTTTAAATACCACGCCTTCATCAACTAATTGTAGTAACCTTCTGTCAAGACGTTTCTTTTCCATTTTGAATTCAGGGATTCCATAACGAAGTAAACCACCAATACGGTCATCGCGTTCAAAAACAGTAACATGGTGTCCAACACGCGCCAATTGCTGAGCTGCCGCTAAACCAGCAGGGCCAGAACCAACAATGGCGATCTTTTTTTCAGTTTTATTTTCTGCAATCTCTGGTTTTATCCAGCCGTTTTCCCAAGCTTTATCTATAATCGAAAGTTCAACTGCTTTTATTGTTACAGGCTCATCGTTAATTCCTAATACACAAGACCCTTCACAGGGAGCTGGACATAAAGTACCGGTAAATTCTGGAAAGTTATTGGTTTCATGTAATCGATTTATCGCATCGAGCCATTGGTTGCGATAAACTAAATCATTCCAATCGGGGATGAGATTCCCTAAAGGACAGCCCTGATGACAAAAGGGTATACCACAATCCATACAACGAGCAGCCTGTTTTTTTAAGGGTTCGACGGGCCATGTTTCCATAACTTGATTCCAGTCATGCAAACGTTTTTCTACTGGTCGGTAGGGTTGTTTTTCCCTCTTAAACTCGATGAACCCTGTTACTTTACCCATGTGCGGCCTCCATAACAGCCTCATCTTCTGATGCACCCGTTTCCTGCGCTTTTCTAATAGCATTTAAAACACGTTTATAGTCTTTTGGCATGATTTTAATAAATTTTGACTGATAACGATCCCAATTATTTAAAATATTTTTCGCAACAGTGCTTTTTGTAAAATTAATATGTTTTATAAGTAATGTTTTTACGGTCTGACAATCCTCGTCGTCTATTAATTCGTCTAAGTCAACCATTCCCTTGTTACAATTAATTTCAAAATCTCCATGCTCATCTAAGACATAAGCTATACCGCCTGACATTCCCGCGGCAAAATTACGGCCAGTTTTTCCAATAACAACGACTCGTCCTCCCGTCATATATTCGCAACCATGATCACCGATTCCTTCAACAACCGTATTAACACCGCTATTTCTAACACAAAAACGTTCGCCAGCAATTCCTCGAAAATATGCTTCGCCCTGAGTTGCGCCGTAAAGAACGACATTACCAATAAGAATATTTTTTTCTGCAACAAAAGTAGATTTTAATGGGGGGTATACAATAATTTTACCGCCTGATAACCCCTTGCCAATATAGTCATTCGCATCACCCTCAAGTGTTAAGGTAACACCCTTAGGAACAAATGCGCCAAAACTCATACCTGCCGATCCCTTAAAATGAATTTTTATTGTATCTTCGGGAAGCCCTTCACTCCCAAAACGCTTTGTAATCTCATAACCAAGTATTGTGCCAGTCGTCCGGTTAGTATTTCTGATTTGCATCGTAATATTAACTTTCTTACTTTTATCTAATGCTTCCTCACACAATGGAACTAATTTTGTAACATCAAGTGATTTTTCCAAACCATGTTCCTGTTTGTTAACGCAATAAATTTGATCGTCTGCACGTGGTTCCGGTTTGTAGAGTATTTTTGAAAAATCGAGTCCCTTTGCCTTCCAGTGATCAGTTGCTTTTCTAACGTCTAATTTATCAACCTGTCCAATCATTTCATTAACCGTCCTAAAACCAAGTTGGGCCATATAATCACGAACTTCTTGTGCAATAAATTTAAAAAAGTTTTCGACAAACTCAGGCTGACCTAAAAACTTTTTAGTAAGTTCTGGATTTTGAGTAGCCACGCCAACAGGGCAAGTATTTAAATGGCAAACGCGCATCATAATGCAACCCATAACGACTAGTGGCGCAGTTGAAAAACCAAATTCTTCTGCGCCTAACAGAGCTGCAATAACAACATCCCGTCCAGTTTTAAGTTGCCCATCGGTTTGCACAACGATACGATCTCTTAATCCATTTTGAACAAGAACCTGCTGTGTCTCCGCAACGCCCAGTTCCCAAGGTAGTCCAGCATGTTTAAGCGAGCTTATTGGTGATGCGCCTGTGCCACCATCATAACCAGAAATTAGAACAACATCGGAGTGGGCCTTTGCAACACCAGCAGCTACTGTACCAACCCCCACTTCAGCGACTAACTTGACGTGAATACGTGCATTAGGATTTGAATTTTTCAGGTCATGTATGAGTTGTGCTAAATCCTCAATTGAATAAATATCATGATGCGGCGGAGGTGAAATTAAACCGACGCCGGCCGTAGAATGACGTACCTTTGCAATCCATGGATAAACTTTAGTTCCTGGTAGCTGTCCTCCTTCACCAGGTTTTGCACCCTGAGCCATCTTGATTTGTAGATCATCGGCATTTGCCAAATATTCGCTTGTCACACCAAAACGTCCCGAAGCTATTTGTTTAATTGCGCTTCTTCTTGAATCTCCATTTTTATCTCTGACATATCGATCTGGATCTTCACCCCCTTCACCAGTGTTCGATTTACCACCAATACGATTCATAGCAATTGCTAGGGTTTCATGTGCCTGTTTGCTAATTGAACCATATGACATAGCCCCCGTTGAAAAACGTTTCATAATATTTTCAATTGGCTCAACTTCATCAACTGAAATTGAGTTTTTGGCAAATTTAAATTCAAATAAACCTCTGAGTGTTGCTAAATTTTCATTTTGCTCATCAACTAATGAGGTATATTCTCTAAAAATCTCGTATTGACCCGAACGAGTAGCGTGTTGTAATTTAAAAACCGTATCAGGGTTAAAAAGATGGTATTCGCCATCACGACGCCATTGGTATTCTCCTCCCCATTCCAATTCTCGTTGTTTAATTTCGCGAACTGGATAGGCATTGTTATGACGTTGACTTATTTCTTTTGCTATCACGTCAAGACCAATGCCGCCAATACGGGATGCTGTCCAAGTAAAGTATTGGTCAACAAATTCTTTTTCAAGACCAATTGCTTCAAAGGCTTGAGCACCACAGTATGACTGTACTGTGGAGATTCCCATCTTCGACATTATTTTGACCAGTCCTTTATTTATTGCTGCGATAAAATTCTCTACCGCTTCGCTATGCTCCATGTTCAACAAATGATTTTTTCTAACTAAATCCCCCAAGGATTCAAACGCAAGATATGGGTTGATGGCTCCTATACCGTAGCCTAAAAGTACGGCAAAGTGATGCGTTTCTCTTGGTTCACCTGATTCAAGAATTATTCCGATTTGTGTGCGTTTACCATTCCGAATTAGGTGATGATGCACGCTAGCTGTAGCCAATAAAGCTGGTATAGCTGTTTTATTCTCATCAATATTACGATCAGAAAGAACAACAAAGCTATAACCCTCCTCAATTGCAATATCAACTTCGTTACAAACTTCTTTTAATGCTTTATCTAAACCTGTAGCGCCTTTTTTAACTGGATATAAAATTGGAATTGTTTTCGTTTTAAACTCAGGAAAATCTACATTTTTTATCTTAGCCAATTCTTCATTCGTTAAAATTGGAGAATTGATCTTAATTCTTCGACAACTTTCCGCGGTTGGTTTTAATAAATTACTTTCTGGCCCAATAGTTGTCGCCACCTGAGTTACTAATACTTCTCTTATGCCATCTAAAGGTGGGTTAGTTACCTGTGCAAACAACTGTTTAAAATAATCGTAAAGAAGACGTGAACGATTTGACAATACTGCTAAGGCAGCATCTGTCCCCATTGAACCAGTTGGCTCCATACTATTTTTTGCCATTGGCGCCATGAGAATTTTTAAATCTTCATAGGTATAACCAAATATTTGCTGGCGCTGAAGTAGAGTTCCCGAATTGAGATAAGAAATTTCCTTGGGAATTGACAACTTTTCAATTGGTACCAAATTTTTTTCAAGCCATTTTCGATATGGTTCAGCAGTAACAAACTCTTTTTTCAATTCTGCATCATCTATAATACGGCCTTGTTTTGTATCTACCATAAAAATACGGCCAGGATGTAATCGTTCCTTTATTGCTACATTTTCCGGTGCTATATCTAAAACACCGACTTCAGATGCCATAACAACCATGTCATCTTTTGTCACATAATAGCGTGATGGTCTGAGACCGTTTCTATCGAGCACAGCGCCAATAACTTCACCGTCGGTAAAAGCAATGGATGCTGGACCATCCCAAGGTTCCATCAGACAAGCATGGTATTCATAAAAATCTTTTCTTTCTTGGTCCATTGTTTCATGTCCTGACCAAGCTTCTGGAATCATCATTAACACTGCATGAGGTAATGGACGACCCGACATATATAAGAATTCCATTACGTTATCAAAAATTGCAGAATCGCTACCACCCTCCGTGATAATTGGAAATATTTTTTTTATATCATCTCCAAATAATTCCGACTCACATAATGATTCACGTGCACGCATCCAATTACTATTTCCGCGTACGGTATTAATTTCTCCGTTGTGTGAGATATATCTAAATGGATGTGCGAGTCGCCATTCCGGCATTGTATTGGTTGAAAAACGTTGGTGAACAAGCGCCAATGCTGATTCAACATCTGGGTCAGAAAGATCCGGGAACATTGGTTCAAGCTGGGTACCAGTTAGCATCCCCTTATACAAAAAAGTACGATATGACAATGAAGGAATATAAAATAAATTCTGTTCAGTCATACCAGAATTCCAAATTAAATTTTCAACCCGCTTACGAATAACATAAAGTTTACGGTCAAAAGCTGCTGAATCTAATTCACTATTTTTGCCGATAAAGATTTGTTTAAAAGTCGGCTCCCCTTCTCTTGCTGTTGGTCCCAATAATGAATCATTGGTGGGGACATCTCGCCAACCTAGTAATTCTTGGTTTTCTTCTAAAATTATCTTCTCAAAGATTTCTTGGCAACGTTGCAATTGAGATTTATCTAAAGGTAAGAAAACCATACCTGTCCCATAGTCCTCATCATAAGGTAATTCTATTTTGATATCTGCGCAAACACGTTTAAAAAATTTATGTGGTTTTTGAATAAGAATACCGACACCGTCACCTGTGTTTTCTTCGCATCCACACGCGCCACGATGTAATAAATTCTTAAGAATAGTTAAAGCATTATCTACTATTTTATGGGACTGACGGCCCTTCATATCGACAACAAACCCAACACCGCATGCATCACTTTCTGTCTGCGGCTCATATAAACCTTGTTGTACTTGAATTTTTTTCATATAGAGTCTATTCCGCCTATCAAACATATGAGAAAAGTTATGTGCTGATTACCAAGAAAATCACATTCTAAGGAAACTCCTAAAAATGTAGTTTTTTATTGTTATAAAATTCTAGTCGAGCTTTCCGTGCTAGACACAAAAGGGCTGAAATTATAATAAAGCACTGTGTTTATGTCACGATACATCATCCACAAATTAACGAAAATATTTTGTGCATTAACCATATTTTAACATATTTATCAATAAGTTAGCCTATAATCGGACTATTTAAGCAGCTCTTTTATACTCTTAACCGTTCTCACCCAAGGTTTTATTTTTCTGGCTTTTTGGGGTAATTTTTCAATTTCAGCTCGCGCTAAATCACTATCATCATATAGACCATAAACTAGAATATAACGCTTTTCTCCAAACACAGGTGCTGAAAACCTAATAATTTGATCATCATTATCAAAAAATTCCAAATAATTTTTGATAGTTTCTTCCTTAATAGCGCTGATTAATTGTAGTACATATTTTTCTGGCTCTTGATTAACCAACCAATTTATATCTTTTTTAAAATTATTAGTAATTTCAATCTTTTCTTTGCTTTCAATTACAGGAAGAGTACTGTTTGATGTTTCAATATCTTCATTTTTATTTTTATCATTTAATTGTGTTAAAACTTCTTCATTGGGATTCTGCGTGCTATCAATTGCTGTCTGGTTATCATCATGATTTAAATCTGAAATTACAGTTGCAGATAATTCAGTATCGCTGGGCGGCTCCATAACTTCCTTCATGGCAATCAATAGGCTTTCATCCAATTTTGCTTTATTTTCAATCTTTTCTGGTAATTTTATTTTTAATGTCTGTTTTATATTCTCATCCTCCAATCTAAATGGAAGCATTGTATAGATATAAAGTAATACAAATATCGACAGTAATAATAATAAATAAAATAATTTATATTTCGTTAACAACAAAATATTATTTAAAATTAAATGATTTTTAGTTTTTTTTGTCTTTTTTACTGGGTCATCTAAATATTGTAAGCATAAAATATCAACTCTATCTGCAATCCCATTGGATAAACGGTATATTTTATTTACAATTTTATCTGTAAAGATATTTTCATCAGATAATGTATTGCTTATATATTTCTCTTGAATATATAATTTTACTTCATGTTCATTTAACACTGACATGTAGAAATAAAAATCCTTTATTTGTTCTCACTAATTCTTTTGTATTCAGATAGGGCAAAACGATCTGTCATGCCAGCTATGTAATCAGCAATTATTCTGGCCTTCCTCTGTTCGTCTTTAATTTGTGAATCTTTTGTAATTTTCATATGAAGCTCATCTGTTAGAAAAATTGGCTGCTCCATATAAATATTAAAAAGGTATTTAACTGTTTCGGCTGCTTGTTGCGACATAAGGTTAACTTGTTCGTGCTGATATAGATTTTTTCGTAAAATTTTCTTTAAATTGTTATGTTCCTTTTCGGTTGTTTGACTCATCTTAATTAATGATTTACTGCATTCGCGAATAGAATCAACGCTTGCAGGTTTATATTTACCAATTAAGTCCCTACTGGTCTCAATAAGGTCACTAACAATGTAATCTATCATTCTTCTAACAATCTCGTGTCTAATTTTTCTTTCATTTAGATCCTTCCATTTTTTCACTACTTCCCTATAGTTACTTTCAACAAATTTTGATTCTCTTAGTGAGTCGATATTTAGTAAGTTAGCCCTTAAACCATCATCAATGTCATGATTATTGTATGCAATTTCGTCGGCAATGTTTGCAATTTGTGCTTCTAGGCTTGGTTTATTTTTCTTAATAAAGCGCTGACCTAATTCGCCTAACCCCAATGCATTTTTTTTAGAACAATGCTTTAAAATACCCTCTCTTGTTTCATAAGTTAGATTCAGTCCTGGAAAATCTGCATAACGTTCCTCCAGTAAATCAACTATTCTTAAAGATTGTAAATTATGCTCAAACCCGCCGAAATCCTTCATACAATTATTTAAAGCATCCTGCCCTGCATGCCCAAATGGCGTATGCCCAAGATCATGTGCGAGGCATATTGCCTCTGTAAGATCTTCATTTACATCAAGAGCACGTGCAATTGTTCTACCTATTTGGGCAACTTCTATGGAATGTGTTAATCGGGTGCGAAACATATCTCCTTCATGATTGACAAATACTTGTGTTTTATATTCTAAGCGACGAAACGCTGAGGAATGAATAATGCGATCACGATCGCGTTGAAATTCATTCCTATAGTTTGATTGGCCTTCATTATATGCTCTTCCTTTGGACTCATTAGGTAGTGCAGCAAAGGTTGCTAATTCTCTTACTGCCATGAAGTCCTCAACATAAAAAGTTTTTAATTGTTTCCTTCAATGCTTTTTCAGAATAATCTGATGTCACAAATGCTTCTCCAATATTTTTTAGTAATACCAAATGCAAAATACCGTCCCTAGATTTTTTATCTACCTTCATATTTTCAAAAATTTGATTAAATTCTGCATCGTTATGAACTTTTATAGGTAGAGCAGCTCGCTCTAGTAATAATTGAATTCTATCAAACTGACTTTGCTCAAAGAAACCTAATCTCTTTGATAAATCAGCTGCCATTAACATCCCACAACCAACCGCCTCTCCATGTAGCCATTCTTTGTAGGATAGAGCTGTCTCTATTGCATGGCCAAATGTATGTCCTAAATTTAATATAGCTCTATACCCAGTTTCTCTCTCATCTTCCGCAACAACCTCAGCTTTATTAATACATGAACGCTCAATTGCATATGCTAAAACTTGATTATCGCGTTCTATTAAAGGGTTAATATTCTCTTCAAGCCAAGAAAAGAATTTTTCATCTCTGATTAACCCATACTTAATTATTTCAGCTAAGCCTGCTGCAAACTCTCTGTCAGGTAATGTGGCTAAAACAGATGTGTCAGAAAAAACGGCGTGCGGTTGATGAAAAGCGCCAATCATATTTTTTCCTAATGGATGGTTGACGGCCGTTTTGCCTCCCACGGAGGAATCAACTTGAGCGAGTAAAGTGGTTGGTATTTGTATAAATTTTACACCCCGCTGATAACATGATGCAGCAAACCCTGTTAAGTCACCGACTACTCCACCTCCCAGAGCAATCAGTATGCATGTTCGACTAAATTTTCTTTCTAATAATTGAGTAATAATTTGGTTTAAACTGTCGAGGGATTTATAAGTCTCTCCATCGGGTAATATAAATACTTCATAATCAAAATTGACCAAGTGCTTTTCAATGGCTTTTAGGTATAGTGGCGCGACCCTCTCATTGGTGACAACTAATACTTGCTTGCTTGTAATATACTGATTAAATATTTTTTTATCAGATAGTATTGAATTGCCAATATGGATGGAATAACCGCGCTCACCTAAATCAACTTTTATTATTTTCATGTTTTTTCAATTATTTTTAATATTTCACGAATGATCTCTTGGGTAGATAGAATATCCGTGTTTATTGTTTCGTTTGCTACTGAGCTGTATATAGGCTCTCTCTCAAAAAGGATTTCTTTTATCTTACTTAATCGGTTATCGCCCTGTAATAAGGGACGAATTTTATCGCTAGAAGTTCTATTAAATATTTTCTCAGCTGATGATTTAAGATAAATAATGATTCCATTATCGGTTAACAACTCTCTATTTTTTTGAATTAGAATGGTTCCGCCGCCCGTTGATAAAACTATATTTCTTAATAAAACAAGCTCGGAAATTATTTTCGTCTCACGCTCTCTAAACCCAGCCTCCCCCTCAATTTCAAAAATTAATGGGATATCAGCTCCCGTTGTTTTTTTTATTTCATAGTCAGAATCGAAAAATTTTCTTGATGTTTTGCTTGCTATTTTTTTGCCAATGGTTGTCTTTCCGGCGCCCATCGGACCAATCAAAAAAATATTATTAGACTGATTCACCATTAAATTAAATTATATTGTATTTTCAGCTCTAGTTTGAATAAATAAAACATTTCTTCATTATACAACGCAAAAAGGGTATAGCCGTTATGGATATACCCCTTATTTATGTTTAATGTTGTTGGTTATTTTAGTTTAAGACTATCTTTTAATATTTTTGGTGTGATAAATATTAACAATTCAGATTTTGTCTTATCGATATCAGTTCTTTTAAATAGGAACCCGACATAAGGGAGGTCCCCAAAGAAAGGTACCCTGTCGATAGTTTTTCTATCGGATGATGTGTAAACACCACCTAAAACAACCGTTTCTCCATTAGAGACCAGCACCTGAGTTGTAACGCTACGCGTATTGATTGCTGGAACACCGAGTACTGTAGTCCCGCTCACCGTATCCTGATTAACCTGTAAATCCATGATGATACGGTCATCAGGGGTAATTTGTGGCGTCACGCGCAAGCTAAGTACGGCATCCTGAAATGATACGGAGGTAGCACCGCTAGATGATGCCTCTTGAAACGGAATCTGTACGCCAGACTCTATAACTGCCTCGGTTTGGTTCGCTGTAATGACGCGGGGGCTTGCGATATCCTCGCCCCTGCCTTCGGCAATCAGAGCTGATAATTCCAACTGCAGTAAATACGAACCAACCTTACCAATTGCTAGTGCCAACCCCGCAGCATCTGCAGGTGTCGCCGGCAAACTCACAATCAAATTCTCCACTGTATCCACACCAAAAGTAGTCAAAGTACCGAAATCTGTAACCCCAGCTTTAGAGCCACCAATTCCAATAAAAGGGTCAGCTTCTGCGGCGGTGCCAATAACACCCCTTGCAGTTTGTCCCTGCTTGGTGTGCTTGGAATAGCCAAACCTAACACCCACATCCTTGGCAAAAGATTCGTCTGCATTCACAATGCGCGACTCAATTAATACCTGTCTCACAGGAACATCCAATTTCAATATTAATTCTCTTATTGCCTGTAGACTGGTTGCCACATCTTGCACAATCAGCGTATTTGTTCTTTGGTCAATTGAAACAGTCCCGCGCTCTGATGTTAGTTTATTATCACCCGCTACAATCAAACCCGATAAATCTGTGGCATTTGCGTAATTGATTTGCATAAACTCAGTTCTTAATGGCGCCAACTCTTCAATTTGTTGATTGGCTTCAAGCTCAACACGTTCACGTGCCGTAAGCTCCTCCTGCGGGGCAACCATAACAACATTGCCATTTTGACGCATGCCCAAGCCTCTTGATTTTAAGATAATATCAAGCGCCTGATCCCAAGGAACATTTTTTAAACGCAGTGTTACGTTGCCACCTACAGCATCACTAGTCACCATATTTAATCCTGTAAAATCAGCAATCAACTGCAAAACAGCTCTTACCTCAATATTTTGGAAATTAAGCGATAGACGCTCGCCGGTATAACCCAATTTTTCTTTCTTTTGTGCGGCTTTTTCTTCCTTTGTTAATGGCTTAAATTCAATTGTGTAATTATCGCCAGCTTGATACGCGATATGGTCATAATCTTCTGAAATAGAACTAATAATCATTGTGGTGTTATTGCCGCTAGCAGCCGTATCTATTTCTTTCACCGGAGTAGCAAAATCTATCACGTCTAATTTTCTATCTAATCGAGGCGGTAATTGTGTTTCGATAAAATCAATTACAACATTTCCGCCTTCAACTCTCATATCAATTGGTATTGAGGGATTTGACAATTTAACGATGACTCTTCCTTCACCGTTTTCTCCTCTCTTAAAGTCTATATTTTCAATGCTTGCCGCCACTGAAGAAATTGATGTCTCATCGCTCGTTATACCTGAATATGATTTATTTGAAGAATCGCTTGATGCAACAACACCGCTACCTAAATTTAGAATTACGGTGTTACCGCTCACTTCCACCGAGTAAGAAACTGAACGTGTTAAATTAATCACAACACGAGAGCGCCCTTTTGCCTCAACTGCATTAAGACTATTCGCCATACCTATGCCGATTGTTTGGGACTTTTTGCTTAGGTTCAATGATATGTTGGGCAAATCAAGAACTACTCTTGCTGGGTTATCGACACTGAAACTTAATGGTTCGTTTGGTAAAATCTCAGAAAATTCCAATTTAATCTGTACTCTTTCCCCTGACAATGACGAAGTATTAATTTTATCCAACGTGACAACATTAGCGGAAAAAACACCTAAACTAACGCTGAATAGCAATGTCGAGAGAAATATTTTATCTATGTATTTATTCATAATAGTCTTTAGTGTTTCCCAAATATATCAAATCTAATTGTTATTATCATGGCGTTTGTCCAATTTAAAAACATTTACTCTATAAGCGGTAATAAGGCCTGTCTTTCTCCATACCGTCCGCTGTTATCTTTAATAATTTCTCTTACTTCAATTTGTTCTTCCTGTATAGAAGTAATTTTCCCTATATTTAAACCGATGTAATTACCAGTTTTTACGCGATGAACAATACCGCCGGGGTCGATTACAATCCCCCAATGATTATCCTCGTTTTGAAGTGTCCCAACCATTTTTATACTATCTAGTTCGAACCCCTCCAATTCTTCTCTATTACGATTTTGAATTTCATTTCTCATCTCTTCAGTTAAACCATCATCAACGGGGCCTTCTGACTCCTCAATGGCAAGCGACTGTTCCACGACATAGAATCTTTTAAATGGATTGCGTGCCCCTAATTTTCCAGATTCATAGAGATATGCTTCGTAGGGTTTTACCTCTGGTAAAGGCTCGAGACGTCCTCCCGGCTTAGACATAATCTTAGATACTTGTTTTTCAAGATCGCTCATATCATTAGAAACGCAGCCAGCAATTCCTAGGATAGCTAACACAACCATAGTTAATCTTATGCATCTATTTGAGAGAATAAAACTCATTATTCTTCATCCTCTTCTAGCGCACGATACGTTTTTGCAATTGTTTTCATTTGAAGCAACAAAGCTCCAGAATCTTTCGTTGTTTTAGAGGTGATATTAATATCATGAGTGGTAACGATTCTCGGTAATTGCGCTAAACCACTAATGAATTCACCAAATTGATGATAATCACCAACAACATCAATTGATATAGGTAAAACCGCATAAAATTCTTTTGGATTTTCTTGTTTTGGCTCAAACAATTTAAATTCAAGTCCCGCAGCTAAACCCGTTTGCGATATATCTACCAACAAACCTGCCACTTCTGTTTGATTTGGTAATTGACGTACCATATCCCCAAAAGATATTTCCATCTCTTTCATCTGTTCTTTTAAAGCATTAAGATTTGCTGCCTTCCTTTGTTTTATCGTAAGTACATCTATTGTCTCTTTTTCTTTCCTCTCCAAACCCGCCAGCTCATCACGTTTTTTTGTTATATCGAAATGCCATCCAGCGAAAAGTAACGCAAAAAACATGAGCGTATAGATAACCGCCTGAATGGCTTTTGGCCACATGCCGGGATTATTTGGATCTAAATTTTTTAGGTCATCAGCAAAACTCATGACTCCTCATCCCCTTCCTCTTTGTCAGCACTCGGCATAACTTGTTCAAACGTAAGCATAAATTCATTTACAGTCTTAGTGGTGCTGCCCTGTCCTTTATTAGACTCTTTAATAACTTTTAGTTTTGCACCTTTTATCCACTCCGACTGCTCTATTTTTCTCATAAATGAAGAAACACGTGCATTGGACTGCGCTTCTCCAGTAATAGTTATTTTTGGACCCTGTTGTTTCAAATCAACTATAGACAGACCCTCGGGTAAACTCCTCACCAACTCATCAAATAAATGAACAATTAGTGGTCGGTCACGCTGTAATGATTCAATTGCCATCATGCGTGAGAGTAAGGCTTCCTTTTTCTTTTCTAGCTCCTTAATTTCTGTAATTTTCTTATCGACCTCTTTAATTCTTTTATCAATGTAACCAATTCGGGTATTTTGGCGTTCTATTAATTGTGAGTGATAGAAATGAACAGCCCCAACAGTAAGAGCTGCAAAAAGCGCAACCAAACCTAACATAACTAAGAATTCATTAAGTAAGTCCTTACGTCTTTCTTCACGCCACGGGAGTAAGTTTATTTTTGCCATTAACCTTTTCCCCTCATTGCTAAACCGCACGCAATCATTAGGGCTGGGGCATCATTTGCTAACATCTTTTTATTTACTTTTGAAGAAATGTGCATTTTCGAAAATGGATTTGCAATTATCGTCTTGATTTCAAGCCTGGGCTCAACCATATCAACAAGTCCAGAAATTGACGCACAACCGCCTGCAAGAATTAAAATATCAATATCCGTTATTTGACTCGAAGAATAAAAGAACTGAAGTGCTCTTGAAATTTCTGAAGCAATATTCTCTTTAAATGGCTCTAGCACTTCGGGCTCATAATCCTCTGGCAATGAGCCTTGTTTTTTTGCTAACGCAGCTTCCTCAATAGACAAACTATATCGACGTTGAATTTCCTCCGTTAATTGCATACCGCCAAATGCTTCTTCACGAGAATAAGTTACTTTAAAATTTTCCAAGACACTAAAGGTCGTTGACCTAGAACCAATATCAGCAACAGCAATAACGTCCGTTGAAATTCCACTTGGAAAGTTTTTAGCTATCAATTCAATTGTATTTTCTATTGTAAACGCTTCTATATCGACTACCTTTGCCCTTAGCCCCCCCAATTCTAGAGAAGCAACAACATTGTCAACGATTTCACTACGTGCTGCGGCCAATAAAACATTTGAATTTTCTGAGTCCTCTTGAGGCTCATCTAATACTTCGAAATCTATAGAAACTTGATCTAACGGGAAGGGTATGTGCTGGTCAGCTTCGATTTGAATCTGGCTTTCCATATCCTCATCAGATAAACCAGATGGCATACTAATTACCTTCGTAATAACAGAAGAACCTGCAACACAAATAGCAGCGTTTTTTGTTTTTGTACCAGATTTATCAACAACCAACGCAACAGTCTCGCCGACTTGTTCAATATCGTTTATAGTCTTTTCTGACACTGAATTTGGTGCTAGTGGTTCAACAGCGTAACTTTCAACTTGATAATCTGAACCACGCTCACTAAGCTCGAGCAACTTTACCGCTGTCTCGCTAATATCAATACCCAAAATTGGTGCCGATTTTTTTCTAAATGGAAACACTAATTTTCCCTTTCTAAGTCATTAGGTTATATGAGATATGTATAATACTACATAAAGTAATTTTAACTAGTATCACAATATAATCTTTTGTCTAAGGATTGAGGGAGTAAAATCCATTATTTATATCTAAAATCATAATATATCTGGATATTTTATATACATATAAACACAACATGCTGCGTTTTTTCTTCAATTTTATACAATCAATGGTGTTCTTTGGTCTAGGCACATTGCTGATTATTTCTCTATATATTATGCCAAAACTACCAGATATAGAGACATTGAAAGATATAAAAATGCAAGTTCCTTTACGTGTTTATAGTGCGGATATGTCTCTTATTGCTGAATTTGGTGAAAAACGTCGTACCCCAGTAAAAATCGATGAAATTCCTCCCAAGCTGATTGAAGCATTTCTAGCCGCTGAAGATGATCGTTTTTATGTTCATCCCGGTGTTGATTGGCAAGGTTTAGTAAGAGCTTCCTACTCCCTAATAAAAACTGGTACAAAGAAACAGGGAGGCAGTACGATCACGATGCAAGTTGCGAGAAATTTTTTTCTTAGCCATGAAAAAACATATCTCAGAAAACTGAATGAAATTTTTCTCGCATTTAAAATTGAACGCGAACTAAGTAAAAAAGAAATTCTTGAATTATATCTAAACAAAATATATTTAGGCCAAAGAGCTTATGGAGTTGCGGCGGCGGCACAAGTTTATTATGGAGTAAATATTGATTCATTAACTCTTTCACAAATTGCTACAATAGCTGGGCTACCTAAAGCACCTTCAAAATCAAATCCAATTACAGATCCAAGTCGTGCTCTAATTCGCAGAAATTATGTTTTACAGAGGATGTTGGATCTTTCATATATATCAAATGATGTATTTGAAGAAACAAAAAAAAATCCGATTAGCGCATCATTACATGTCATCTCGCCAGACATTGAGGCACATTATCTAGCAGAAATGGTAAGAAACAAATTGGTTCGGGAATTTGGAGAAGACGCATATACCAACGGTTTAGTAGTTACAACAACTATTCGTGATCACAATCAAGTAGCTGCTAATAAAGCATTAAGAGACGCGTTACTGAATTACGACAAAAGACATGGTTATCGAGGATCTGAACAATTTATAGATGATATTGAATTAAAAAGCGAAAAAGATATTATCAGCCTACTAAAAACTTTTCCTATATTGAGTAACCTTCGTCCAGGACTGGTCACGAGCGTTAACGATGAATCTATAAATGTGTATGTCCTGGATATAGGTAACATAAAAATTAATTGGGAGGGTTTAAAATGGGCAAGAAAATATATTTCTGAAAATAAAAGAGGGGCAAAACCTAAAACGGCAAATGAATTTCTAAAGTCCGGAGATATAGTGCGTTTACTCAAAACTGAAAACAACGAATGGGCCCTATCACAGATTCCAGATGTTGAAGGCGGGTTAATTTCTATTTCGCCCAATGACGGGTCTATATTTGCTTTGGTTGGCGGGTTCAATTACTTCAAGAATAAATTCAATCATGTCACTCAAGCGAAGAGACAGGCGGGCTCCGGATTTAAACCATTTATATATTCTGCCGCAATTGAAGCAGGCAAAACTGCCGCTACAATAATTAATGATGCCCCTGTCGTATTTGAAGATCCTGGTATTGAGGATGAATGGAGACCAGAAAATTATAGCAGGAAAAGCCATGGCCCAACTCGAGTAAGAGAAGCACTAACGCATTCGCGCAACTTGGTATCAATAAGATTATTGCATTCTATCGGTATTCCATTTGCACTCGAACATATTAAAAAATTTGGGTTTGATATTGAACAACTTCCAAAAAATCTTTCTCTAGCATTGGGAAGCGCAGAATTATCGCCTTGGGAATTGGTGAGGGGCTATTCAGTGTTTGCTAACGGAGGTTTTTTAATCGAACCTTATTTTATAAACGAGATTAAAACTTATGATGATCAAATTATTTTTCGCGCTAATCCGTCGGTAGTATGTAATCAGTGTATAAATATACGACAAAATACATCGCCAAAGAAAAAAAGTGTTGATGAATTAGAAGAAGATGTAGCCGAACTAATCTATGATACTGGCTATGTAAATACCCTGTATTCTCCACGAGTAGTAGACGCTAAAAATATCTGGATTATGAATTCAATAACACGGGATGTTATAAAACATGGCACAGGCAGACGGGCATTAGAACTACAACGTAGTGATCTTTCTGGAAAAACAGGCACAACAAATGATCAACATGATGCTTGGTTTTCAGGATTTAATTCAAATATAGTTACTGTAAGTTGGGTTGGCTTTGATAAATTTAGACCTCTAGGTACACGTGAAACTGGCGGGCGTGCTGCATTGCCAATGTGGATTGATTATATGCGAGCTGCTCTTAAAGATATGCCGCAATCGCTTATGCAAAGACCAAAAGGTTTAATTACCGTTCGCATAGACGCTAATACTGGGGGGGCTGCAAATGCCGATAATCCAGATGCTATATTCGAAATATTTAGATTGGAGAATGCCCCAAAATCATTAGACAAAAAAAAGCAATCTGACCTTTTATTGCAAGATGATGGAGTCATGTCTATCCCAGAACAATTATTTTAGTAATCCGTCATGACAAATCTTTTTATTTATGACAGCTAAAAATATTTTCTTAAGTGTTGCCATACCAACACCACTAAGACGTCTATTCGATTATCTGCCTGTGGAAATCACAGACCATAGAATACTTCAGCCAGGCCTAAGAGTTTCAGTGTCATTTGGTAAACGCAAAAATATTACTGGCATTATTGTTGCCATTAACAATAAAACTAATCACCCCCGACATAAATTAAAAAAAATTAACTGTATTATTGATGACAAACCTATAGTAAATATTGAGCATTTAAATTTTTTGAATTGGGCGAGCAACTATTATCACTATCCTATTGGAGAAGTAATTTATAACGCTTTGCCTATATTATTAAGAAAGAATAACTCGATAACCGATTATGAATATTACTATTGGTCTCTATCAAATAAACAATCCTCATCTGATATAAATTCAAAAAATATTTCATTAGTACAAATTAAAATACTTAACTATTTTCAGAAGAATAAAACGCCAATTAATGAATTTGAACTATATAAAATTTTCCCTAGAGCAAAACGCTCACTTCTTGCCCTTGAAAAAGTAGGATTAATAAAGAAAGAAACTGAAAAGAAACTAGAAAATTCAACAAAAATAAATAAAAGGTCTATTAAACTAAATGAGAATCAAAATACTGCTATTAATAAAATTCTTGATTTAATAAACACCAATTCAGTTTTCTTACTTGATGGGATAACTGGTAGTGGTAAAACTGAAGTCTATATGTCAGTCATGGAATCCGTTATTAAGTCTAAAAAACAATGTTTGGTTTTATTGCCAGAGATTGGCTTAACCCCACAACTAATACAACGTTTTAAAGATCGATTTAAAGTACATATGGCTATACAACATTCTGGTCTTTCCGCTAGCGAAAGGCTTAAATATTGGCAAGATGCAAAAACAGGTAAAGCAAAAATTGTATTGGGAACACGTTCTGCCGTTTGGACACCCCTCCTAAATCCCGGTATCTATATTGTAGATGAAGAACATGACCTTTCTTACAAACAACATAGTGGCTTCCAATACTCGGCGAGAGATTTGATGATTGTTCGTGCGAATCGAGATGGTGTCCCCGCAATATTAGGCTCTGCTACCCCTTCATTAGAAACAATTCATAACACTGAAAAAAATCGATATATACACTTAGTTTTACCTGTTAGGGCTGGTGTTGCAAAACAACCTAAATATAAATTACTCGACATAAAAAATAAAAAAATGCACGGGCCATTGTCACAAATACTCATTAATGAAATCGATAAAAATTTAAAAACTAATAATCAAATACTGTTATTTCTAAATAGAAGAGGTTATGCAACACATCTTTACTGTCATCATTGTTGCTGGAAAGCAGAATGTGACAGGTGTGAAATACCCCTTACCTATCATAAATCTAATAATCGTCTTAATTGCCATCACTGTGGCTCATCTAAGAAAAATATAAAAAACTGTCCTTTATGTGCGTCAGAGTTACTTCGACTTGGGCATGGAACTGAGAGAATTGAAGAGGTACTCTCAAAAATATTCCCTAAATCGAATATTGCGAGGATTGATCGTGATACAACACAAAAAAAAGATTCGATGGACAAATATCTAAGTAAAGTACACTCCGGTCAAATTGATATTTTAATCGGTACCCAAATGATCGCAAAAGGACATCATTTTCCTAAAGTTACTTTGGCTGCAATTGTTGATGCGGATCGTGGATTATTCTCCACTGACTTTCGTGCTGGCGAAAGATTAGCGCAACTCTTTATGCAAGTGAGTGGTCGAACGGGGAGAGGTGAAAGAGAAGGCATGGTTATTGTGCAAACATATAATCCTGAACATCAGTTATTTCATAACCTAATTAAACATGGATATAATTATCTTGCTAAATCATTATTGAAAGAAAGAAAATGTTCATCATTACCGCCATATTCATACATGGCGTTATTAAGGGTAGAAGCGCATAATATTGAAGAGATAAAACACTTTATTAAACATGCTAGTATACAATTGAAACAGTTATCAAAAAATAAGTTGCTATTGTTTGGTCCAATCCCAGCCATAATAGAAAAACATGGCGGACGCTTTCGCTACCAATTAATTATTCAAGCAACGAATAGAAAAATTTTACATGAACATCTGGATAAATGGTTAGAAAATCTTGAAAAAACAAAAAATTCAAAAAAAGTTCGCTGGTCATTAGATATAGACCCACAAGATATGAACTAAGCAATTAATTAATGAGCAATATAATCAAAAACTCTCTGCTATTTCTATTTACCTCCCTATTGGTAATAAATATTTCGTCTGCGTCAAGTAATGAACTTGAAGTTAAAATAAGTAATGACATTGACTTTATTGATGTAAAGCATAAAGGAAAAGAAATTAGAATTCAGAGAAACCAGTCGCCTAATAATTTAGTTAATCCTGAGTATGCAAAAACCTCAAGAAAATGCCCGCCATTTTGTATACAGCCACATAATCTTGGGCGGGGTGTTGAGACGGTTGGAGAATTGGAATTGTTAAACTATCTAAGAAAAATCTCCAGTGGAGATAATTCTATTCTAATTATTGATTCACGTACGGAGGATTGGGTTAGAAAGGGTACCATTCCAGGATCAATCAATATTCCTTGGGTTTTATTAAAGCCAGAAGCCGGGGCTGACCCTTTCCAAATAGCAGAGATTCTAGAAAAAAAATTTGGCGTAATGAATATTGAAGGATTATGGAATTTTTCAAATGTAAAAACACTAGTACTCTTTTGCAATGGCATATGGTGTGGCCAATCACCTTCCAATATCAAAACATTACTCAGGTTTGGTTATCCGGCTGAAAAACTTAAATGGTATCGTGGTGGTATGCAGAACTGGGAAATTCTTGGATTAACTGTAGTTAAATAGGCCGCTCTAATCAACTTCTCTTGTTTTATTAAAACTAATACAATAACGCCACTTTTTTTCTGAGATGGTTTAATTGAAAAAACAACTCCAAGCATTACTTGACCAATCCCTACGAGTACTCGAATCCGAGGGAATGGTAATCACAGTTAAACAAGACGACATTAAAATTGAGTACAGCCGTGATCCATTACATGGTGATTTTGCTAGTAATTTAGCCATGGTATTAGCGAAATCTTGTAACTGTAACCCGCGTGAATTAGCAAATAGAATTACTGAAAACCTCCCAAAATCAGATTTAATAAAACGAACTGAGATTGCGGGCCCTGGATTTATTAACTTTTTTCTAAATCAGAATTCATATCAATCTGTAGTGCTCGAAATTTTAGAAAAAGGTGAAACATATGGAAATTCTAAAATCGGAGATAATCAATCGACATTAATTGAATTTGTTTCAGCAAACCCAACTGGTCCTCTACATATCGGTCATGGTAGAGGAGCTGCTTACGGCGCCGCAATAGCTAATTTGCTTAAAAAAACTGGCTTCAATATTCATTGTGAATATTATGTAAATGATTCCGGCAGACAGATGGATATCCTAACAGTTAGCGCTTGGATGCGTTACCTGCAACAACATGATAAAGAAATTTGTTTCCCGGAAAATGCCTATAAGGGTCATTATATAACGGATATTGCTGCTGACTTAAAAAATAAATATGCGAATAAATTTGTAACTCCCCATAAAGATATTCTGGATTTACTAGATAAAAAAGAAGAAGCAGATATAAAAATTGATAAATTAATTAAGCATTGCGCCAGCATACTTGGGATGGAAAATTATCGTCTCATTTTAGAAACATGCCTAGATTCAATACTATCTTCTATTAAAAATGATCTGAGTGAATTTGGTGTTGAATTTAATAATTGGTATTCTGAATATTCTCTGCTTAAAAACAATTCAGTTAATCAATGTATTGCAAAACTAAATGACAGATCTTGGGTTTATCAAAAAGATGGGGCTGAATGGTTCCGCTCTAGTAAGCTTGGAGACGAAAAGGACCGTGTGCTAGTAAGGGAAAATGGTCAAAAAACTTATTTTGCCTCTGATATTGCATATCATCTTTCTAAATTTGAACGTGGTTATAAAAAGATAATAAATATTTGGGGTGCTGATCATCATGGATATATTGAAAGAATTAAGGCCTCAATGAAAGCCCTTGATTATCCTCCCGAGGCAATAAGAATATTACTTGTGCAATTTGCAACGCTCTTTAGAGGTAAAGAAAAATTACAAATGTCCACGAGATCGGGTGAATTTATTACTTTGAAAGAATTAATAAATGAAGTTGGCAAAGATGCTGCTCGCTTTTTCTATATAATGAGAAAGAACGAACAGCATTTAGATTTTGACTTAGAACTCGCTAAATCTGAATCAAATGATAATCCGGTATATTACATTCAATACGCACACGCGAGAATTTGTAGTGTATTCCGCCAAATGAATGAGAAAGGATATACTTTTTTCCAATCAAAAAAACTTTCAGATTTATCAACATTAACAGAAGATCATGAAATTAAATTACTTAGATCTCTCGCTAAATATCCTGATGTAATCGAAAACGCGGCTGTTGCCTTTGAGCCGCATCAACTAGCATATTATTTAAAAGATCTTGCAAACGATTTTCATACTTACTATAACGTTAACCAAATCTTAGTTGAAGATGATTTAATTAGGAATGCACGCTTATCACTTGTAGATGCTACAAGACAGGTGATAAGAAACGGATTATTACAATTAGGGGTAAGTTCTCCAGAGAAAATGTAATGCCACGAGATTATAAAAATATAAAAAATAATATATCAGAGCCCAAAATAAAAAATACCAGTAATCTATTTGCTTTTTTAATTGGATTGGTGTTGGGCACATTTGCAACCAGTATTTATTTTAATCAAAATGAAAAAATGTATGATGTAAAATCGTCATTTGATGAAAATCATTCAGATAAGGAAAATGAAAATATTGAAACTATAAACACAAAAGAAATAATGTTCGATTTTCCAACAATTCTAGAAGAAAGAACAGTAGAAGAAGTTACTGAAAAAATATACCCAGAAACACAAATAAATATTGATAAAAGTGAAAAAATTACGAAATATATTATTCAAGTTGGTTCTTTTAAAAATTTTGAATCGGCGGATGCTATAAAAGCAAAACTTGCTTTTTCAGGGCTATCTGCATATATAGAAAAAACAAATATAATTGGTATAGGTATTAGCTTTCGTGTTTTCGTTGGGCCATTTATAGATAAAGAAAAGAAGGACACTGCGGAAAAAATACTGGCAGCTAATAACATAGACTCTGTAACTATAGAACAGAAAATTGAAAATAAACAAATGTAATTTGATACAAAAAATAAAAATTTACTATTGAATTAAGCTGCAAAATCATAATTCCACATACCAATAAGTTGAACTGCGTCACTAAATCTCAAAGTCCCTTAGTAATAAACCATTAAATTCTGATATTTTGTTACCCTGTAGTAATAAGAAATTGGCTTTTACATAGAATTTAGACTCAGCAAATGGATATGATTTTATAATGAGCGAATATAAACGAACCGTTGTTCTCGTTGATGATAATGTAACTTCTCATAAGTTTTTTCAACGAAGTGTTGAAAATTTATCAATTGACCTCAAAACTTATGTGGGCATAGAGGCGGCAATGGAATATCTTGCCAATAATAAGCCCAGTTTGCTTTTCCTAAATATTATTATGCCAGATAAAAACGGGCTAACCTTCCTTGAGGAATTAAGAAAAATGCCTCTCCATAGTGATACTAGAGTGATAATGATTACATCTAAGGATTATAGCCAAGATCGAACGATTGCTTTTGAGCTAGGAGCGCTTGATTTTATTGTTAAACCAATGTCAATGCGATCTATTACCAGTATAATGCTCGAGTATATAAAATAATAATAATTTGTTTAATCCATTTAATACTTACTAGAAATTTAAAGTATGGCAAAATCTTATATCCGCTTTTGGGGTGTACGGGGTTCTTATACCGCACCATTTAAAACCCACCTAGAAGTAGGCGGTAATACACCCTGCGTTGAAATCAATATAGATGACCATGTGCTTATTTGTGATGCTGGGACAGGTATTATACCTTTTGGAAATAAATTAATATATGATGACAAACATAAAGAGCTGCTAATATTATTATCGCATTTTCATTGGGATCATATTTCCGGCCTACCCTTCTTCGTCCCCGCATTTCATTCAAAATACAATATCAGTTTCTTTGGTCCTGGAGATTCAAAAGAAGTAATAAAAAAATATATTGATAACCAAATGAAAGCGCCTTACTTTCCTGTAGGCACTGAGGAGTGGTTGGCAAAAATATCTTATCTCGACCCAAAACAAAAAAAACTAGCTTATGGTCCGATGGAAATTTCATATTACAGCGCTCACCACCCGGGAATAACGTATGGATACAAGATAAAAGCCAAAAACAAAACCATAATATATATCCCAGATAATGAATGCTTATTTCTAGATAAATCAATCAAAGAAAAATTGAAGGGTTTTACTGAGGAAGAAACAACCATGTTTACGGAAATGAATCGTGAAGAGTATCAAGCGGAAGTTAATACAATAGCTAATACTGATATATTAATTCATGATGCGCAATATACCCCTCAAGACTACGAAAAGAAAAAAGGCTGGGGTCACTCTTGCTATATCGACGTAGTTAATATGGCGATTGATGCTAAGGTTAAGAATCTATTTTTATTTTCACATGACCCAAATAATGATGATGAAACAGTAAGTAATATCCACAGAGAATGCCAAAATATTATTACAGAAAAAAAATCATCATTAAGATGTCATATTGCAAAAGAAGTTCTAGAAATTAGTCTGGACTAATAATCTGAAATGAAGGTTTTACTAAATGGCTCCTCTTACTCAATAGAAGATAATTGCTCGGTTGTCGCCTTAATTAAAAATCTAGAACTAAATGGAAAATATGCTATCGAAATAAATCAAACTATTATTCCAAGAAGTAAATACAGCAATCAAAAAATAAATAGTGGAGATAAAATTGAAATTGTTCAAGCTATTGGTGGTGGATAGCATTACATCTGTCAATGTAAAAGATACTTATGACAAACTCTCATACGGATAAATTTACAATTGCGGATTCTAAATATTCCTCTAGATTACTAGTCGGTACCGGAAAGTATAAGAATTCAGAACAAACAAAATCTGCTATTGATAAAAGCGGTGCCGAAATTGTAACTGTGGCGATTAGGCGTACTAATCTTGGTCAGAAAAAAAATGAACCAAATCTACTTGATATAATTCCGCCTGATAAATATACAATTCTACCTAACACCGCGGGTTGCTACGATGCTGCATCTGCGGTCAGAACTTGTCAGTTGGCTAGAGAACTACTAAATGGCCATGATTTAGTCAAACTTGAAGTATTGGCTGATGAAAAAACACTTTTCCCCGACATCACACAAACTTTAGATGCTGCGAAAAAACTTATAGATGATAATTTTAAAGTTATGGTCTACACCACCGATGACCCAATTATCGCTAAACGTTTGGAAGAGATTGGTTGTGTTGCCGTTATGCCGCTCGCGGCACCAATTGGTTCCGGTCTTGGTATTCAGAACCCCTATAATATTCGCACTATAGTTGAAAATGCATCCGTACCAATAATTGTAGATGCGGGCGTAGGTACAGCATCAGATGCATCAATTGCTATGGAGCTGGGGTGTGATGGCGTGTTAATGAACACAGCTATTGCAGAAGCTAAAAATCCTACACTAATGGCAAGTGCAATGAAAAAGGCGATTCAAGCAGGAAGAGAGGCCTATCTTGCCGGACGCATGCCAAAACGCGCCTATGCAAGCGCTTCTTCCCCGATTGATGGCCGTTTTTTTTAATCAATTTTTCACGCCGCTCGAGTAAGAATATTGATTTTCATAAAAAATAATATAGCAAGCACGCGTCCAATAAGAAGCTATGTAAAGCGTGAAGGACGGCTCACAAAATCACAGCTTCATGGTTTAAATAATTACTGGATTAAATATGGACTTGAATACAACTCTAAAATAATTAATTTTGAAAAAATTTTTAAAAGCCATGGCCCAATAATTCTGGATATTGGTGTTGGTGCAGGAGAATCAACTATTAATCATGCAAAATTACATCCAGAAAATAATTATTTAGCAGTTGAGGTACACCGACCAGGAATAGGGCAATTATTAAATAAAATAGAATCGGCCGCTCTAAAGAACATAAAAATTATTCAATATGATGTCATGGATATTCTTAACAAACAAATACCCAACCGTTCTTTAAGTCAGGTCTTTATCTTCTTCCCCGACCCATGGCCTAAAAAAAGACACCACAAACGTCGTCTTGTTAGCCAAAAACTAATAAAACTTCTAAAAGAAAAACTTGTTACCCATGGTCGCTTACACATTGCAACTGACTGGAAAGATTATGCAGAATATATTATAGAGCTTGCTAGTAATGATTCGGGGTTAATTAATTTAGCTGGTGAGAATAATTTTTCGCCAAGACCGCTATGGAGAACTGAAACACGCTATGAATGCCGAGGTAAAAAATTAGAGCATAAGGTTTGGGATTTTTGTTATGGCTTAAAATGAGATTTTAAAAAACAACTCCATCAAAAGAATAAACTGCCTCAAATTCTTCCGAATTTTGATTTGGCTTCTGACTATTAGGTTTTGCCACCGTCAAGAGATGTTTAATTCCAAATTCTCTAGCAGTTCTCAATACAGTCAAATTATCATCAATTAGTAAAGTCTTGTTTTCATCAAATGGAATTTTGAATTTTAATTTTTCCCAAAAAGCATTTTCTTCTTTTGCGTGACCAATTGAATGAGAACTAATTATCTCACTAAAAAAAGTATCAATCCCTGTTTCTTCGGTTTTCATTCTAATCAGTTTCTCATGCGCATTGGTAACCATTATTAGTGAAAGATCTGAATCATTTAAACGCCGTAAGAATGACTCTGCATGGGGCCTGTATTTGATTAGATGTTGAACATCCGCTTTCAATGCAAATACATCAAAATTTAGTTTTTGAGTCCAAAAATCAAGACAATACCAAGAAAGTGTCCCCGATTCCTTTTCATACCAATCCAGTAACTTAACCTTGGCTTCCTGAGTACTCATATTATTCTTTTTGGCCCATTGTTCGGGTAAGTATTCTTGCCAAAAATAATAATCGAAATACAAATCGAGCAGTGTGCCGTCCATATCAAATAGCACGGTTTTTATCTCTTTCCAGTTAATTATAGGTTCCATGTTGTCTAAAGACATATAAAATAGATTTTAATTAATGTTTAGGATAACAAAGCCAAACAAATGAATAAAATAGATCATAATAATCTACCTGAGTTACTATTAGAGGTAGATAAAATAGCTCGTAAGGCTGGCAGAAAAATATTAGAAATTTATGAAACAGATTTCTCTGTTACTAGTAAAGAAGACAATTCACCACTAACAGCAGCAGATACTGCGGCACATGAAATAATTTTCCATTGTCTTTCAAAGCTCGCCCCAACCATACCAATTCTATCAGAAGAATCTTCACATATTGATTTTTCCGAAAGAAAGAAATGGTCGCAATACTGGCTCGTTGACCCGCTTGACGGAACACGTGAGTTTATTAAAAAAAATGGTGAATTCTCAGTCAATATAGCACTAATCGATGGGAATCAATCTGTATTAGGAGTCGTTTATATCCCCGTCATTGATACAAGTTATATAGCAACCACAGATTATGGCGCCTATAAATGTTATGAAAAAAATAAAAAGAGAAGAATATCAGTTAGAAAAACAAATAAAAATGATATTACGGTTGCTGGTAGTCGTTCTCATGGAAATGAAAAACAAAGATCTTTCATTTCTAATTTGAAAAATGCAACAATTCTATCAATTGGTAGTTCACAAAAGTTCTGTCTTGTTGCAGAAGGTGAAGCTGACATATATCCGCGGTTTGGCCCTACTTCTGAATGGGATACAGCTGCAGCCCAGTGTGTCGTTGAAGAATCCGGCGGTAGTGTCGTCGATGAAAATTTTAATCCAATTAAATATAATATAAAGGACTCATTAATTAATCCTTCGTTTTTTGTTATCGCTGATATGAGTTTCAATTGGAATAAATTTATTAATTAATAAAAAACTATTTTACCTAAATGAAAATTAAAATTTTAATTATTAAAACTTTAATGCTACTTATGTATATACCTGTAAGTGCAGATATGATGTACACCGCTGAAGTAACCGCGAGTTCATTAAATATTAGATCTATCCCTAGTAATGAAGGGCGAATCATTGGTTCTTTATATAGAGGACAAAAAATTTTAGTGGCGCCGATGTCAACTGAATGGGTAAAAACTATCATCGAAGGAAATGAGACTGGTTATGTTTCATCGATATACTTAAAAATGGTCAACTCAGACTCCATTAAAGAATTAAGTCATATTGATAATGATAAAAAAAAATGTAATCTTAAATTGGATAATGTTCATTTAAGTATCATAGATGTCAACATGCAATGTAAAGACAGTATAATAATAGATGGATATGAGTCTTGTAGTGCAAAATTTGATGTGGTTGTCGATTCATATTGCGATGAGATGGTAGACGTTGATATTAATTGTAATGCTGAATTTAAATACAGTACGAATGATGGTTTTACCCCGTATATGACAACAGAAAGCAATGTGGGCACTGTCTATACAAAAAGCGGTAAAGGTAATGCCGTTATAGAAGTGAAATTAATACCTTTGACCGCATCAGAGCCTGTTGTAAAAGTTGAGCTTGTAAATGGGATGTGCTCTGTTACCGCAACAAATTATTTTTGATGCATTTTAAATTCTTAATCAGCCTGATAATAGAGAATATATGCATCCACCTGAAAAACCCGATCATAACTATCAAACTTTTTGCGTCACTTAACAAAGGAGTTTAGATTCTACTTGAAATCTATTCTATAAAAACAGAATATACGATTTAGCTAATATAAAAAATATAAATTTTAGGGATATTACCTAGTGAAAAAAATTCTATTTTTGATAATTTTATCAATCTCAAATTGGGCATATGCTGATTTATATGTATGTTCAATAGTCAATGTAGCTGGCTTGAATGACAATGGATATTTCGTTACTCATGGCTGGAAAGGAAATTATGTAAAGAGGCAATTTACTATTGATAATGAGTCTGGAAGTATTCTGAATACAACGGCTCTAAAAACTAGACTAAGTAATGGCGACAAGGATAATAAACCGGTTGTTATCTCTACGAATAAAGATGATAACTCACTAAAAATTTTCACACATTTTAAAAACGATGGAACTTACGCATTATTTCAAATGAATGATTTTGATAAGGAGAGTATTGATAAACCCTATTTCTACCACACAGAAATTGGTATGATTTTATCTGGTACTTGCAAAATTAAATAAATAGTTATGCTATAGCGCTTGAAACACTTACTTATTGTAACCGCATAGGGCGTGTAGCGCATCTTTGTCTTTAATTGATAATATCTTTTTATCTACATCTAGTAATTCAGTTCTCTTAAATTTAGTGAAAACACGGCTCACCGTTTCAACTGCAAGACCTAAGTAATTACCTATTTCCTGCCTAGACATTGGTAAATTAAATACTGTAGATGAGTAACCAAGCTTTGCAAATCGATTAGATAAACTCATTATGAATATTGCTAGCTTTTCATCAGCCGTTCTTTTGCTAAGCGTAAGGATCAAATCATGCTCAGTTGATATTTCATCGCTTAGTAATCTGAACATTTGATCTTGAAATTCGGGTATTTCCGCGCAAATTAAACTCATTTTTTCGAAAGGTAATTTACAATACGATAATGTTTCGAGTGCTATTGCATAGCATATGTATTTTTCCTTGTTTATGGCATCAAAACCAATAACTTCGCCGGGGAAATAAAAACCTATAATTTGTTCTTCGCCATTTTTATCGAGAACATATACCTTTACTGAACCAGTACGAATTGCAAATAATGACTTAAAATCATCACCAGGAAGATATAAGTGATTGCCTTTTGCTATAGGGGGAGAATTTTTAATAATATAATCAAGTTTATCTAAATTCTCTTTTTTCAAACCTCGCGGCAAACATAACTCACTTAAACTGCAGGTTACACAAGAAACCCTAGGACTTCTAAAAATACTTCTTCCAGCAATTTCCTTTGTATTTTCTTTTGTTATCGTCATTATGCAAGATTCCATTTTTGGCAAAATAGATTGAGTATGTTTTAACCTATTTCATTTCTCTTAAACGTCCAAATCTACTGAAATTATCCTTTTCCCAATTGATCTAGATCAATTATTGGGGAGGTAATTATATAACCAAGCAAAAATAGCGCCACCGAAAGCACCGTTTATATAGTGAAATACAGGGGATGGCAGACGCTTTTTAGCAAGCCTCCTAAAATCTTGAAAATTGTGGCAGTTTGTCAGTCTCATAATAGTTATTGTAGTGTAAATAAGTATTAAATTTATTGTTATCAACCTAACATATCAAGATATGCCTACCCAATTCGTAAAATTAAAATAACAATATACATAAATAAAGTAATAATACTATAAGATACTGATTATAATAGTTTTTTTTTATTTGTCGTCTTGATTAAGATCAAATTGCTAAGAATACAAATCCTATATATTTACCCTTTAATCTAGCATCAGAAGAAAGTGATTTAAATTTAATGCGCAAACGGGAGGTATAAAATGGCGTCCATTACTCACCTCACGAAACCGCAACGTTGGGATTCTCCTTATGATCCTGAAATGAGTGAAAAAGATGTTGCGTGGCTCATGGATCAACCCGAAATTATTACTCTTGATGCCGAAGCTTACCCCGAGCACACACCGCTAAAGGGTATTCTTAAAAATGACACGCGACTCCTACATTATAAAGTTGGTGACATCATCGTTCGAGAAGGTGATTATGGAAATTCAGCATTCTTAATTTTAAGCGGTAGAGTACGGATTTTTGCTGATAGTTACCCAAGCCTCCTATTAGGGCGTGATAAAAGTACAAAAAAGGGATTCCTTGATACGATAAGTCAAATCTGGACCAACTCGAAAATTCCCGAAGCCCGAGATACAAATAGCTACAAAGCACAGACAGTATGTGATGATCAAAAAATAAAAAATTATAAATACAGCACTACAAACCGAATTTTTATCGAAGATATTTCTGAAGTTTTAAAAAAGTTCCATACCATTGAAAAAGGTAAGAGTGAATTATTTGGAGAATTGGCTGCGCTTGGTAGAGTTCCTAGAACCGCAACCGTGTTTGCCGAAACTGAGACAACACTTTTAGAAATACGTTGGCAAGGGATCCGGGAAATTCGACGATACAATGAAGCCTTTAGACACACAATTGATCAGTGTTATCGGGAAAATGCACTAACCATTCATCTACGCGAAACAGAACTTTTTTCTGAGCTTGACGAAAATACTTTAAGCAAAATTGCTAATGAAACATTATTTGAAACCTATGGAGGATTTGATTGGTATATTAGTTTTCAGCGCCTGCGCTCTTCTGGTCAATGGGGTGTCGAACACGAACCAGTGATTGCTCAACAGAATGATTATGCAGACGGCTTGTTGATGATCCGCGCCGGATTTGCACGTGTATCCATTGAATACGGAAGCGGTCAACGCACCCTTACTTATCTCAGCTCGGGTGATACTTTTGGTTATGAAGAACTTTTTGCTACCTGGGAAAGTGGTAGTCCAGTAAATCTTAAAGCTTCCTTGACTGCGCTCGGTTACGTGGATGTCCTGCGCGTACCGGGGCGAATCTTAGAGGAATACGTCTTTCCTAAAATTAAATCTTTAGCGTCTATAAAAACTGAGGCTAATACTAAAACTTTAGTAGATGATGCAATGCTAGAATGGGCGGTAGAAGAACGCTTTATTAACGCCACTAAATCCATGTTAATTGACCTTAATCGTTGCGTTCGTTGTGATGATTGTGTTCGTGCATGTGCCTCAACACATAATGGAAATCCTCGCTTTATTCGTCATGGTAAAACTTTTAATCATTGGATGGTGGTAAATGCATGTATGCATTGTTCTGATCCAGTTTGCATGATTGGTTGTCCTACCGGAGGCATCTATCGTAACGAAATTGATGGAACTGTTGTTATCAATGATGATGTTTGTATTGGTTGCTCAAACTGTGCCACAGCATGTCCCTACAACAATATTCAAATGGTTAAAATTAGGAGTGAATCGGGTGAAGAATTATTCGATCGCGAAACAAACAAACCAATTCTCAAAGCAACAAAATGTGATCTCTGTTCGACAACTCCAGGCGGTCCTGCCTGTGTGCGCGCCTGCTCACACGATGCTCTGAGTCGTGTTGATTTTCGTCGGGAAATGTTTGTGGATGATGATACATTATGAATTCCATCCGTATGTATCACATTTTAATTTGGCTGATTGCTGGAATCATCTTTGGTTTATTAGCAATTAAAGATCAATCAATTCATGCGCGCCTTGGAAATCCAAGTGAACTGACTGGTTATTGCTTGCTCGTAACTATAGTCTTCTTGGCGTTTTTTAATATTCGTAAACGTTTATCAATGTTACCAATGATCGGTAAAGCTTCAACTTGGTTTATGCTGCATACCGTGGGTGGTTTTTTTGTTTTGGCTGTTTATTGGCTTCATACAAAGACAATTTGGCCTACAGGTATGTATGAAAAATCTCTGGCTATTTTATTTTACCTTACTGTGACTAGTGGGATCATTGGTTACCTTATTCAGCAGATCTATCCAAAACTTTTGACACAAACTGGCGTTGAAGTCATTTTTGAACGTATCCCTCTCCGTATAAGCAAACTACGTCAAAAAGCTGAAGAAACGATGCTTAAGTGTTGCAATAAAAGTGGAGTAGAAACACTTGGCAAACACTATCTGGATACATTGCAGTGGTTTTTCGCAGAACCTAGATTTACATTTCAACACCTGATCGGTAGTCAACGCAGCCAGCAATGGATTCAGCATCAAGATAATGCAGTTCGCCGTTATCTTAATATAGATGAACAAAAGTATCTTAATGAACTGAGTCAGCTCGCTTATCAAAAAAATATTATTGATATTCATTATACCTTGCAGGGTGCGATGAAATGCTGGCTACTTATACATATTCCACTAACCTCAGCATTAATGTTGCTGTCCTTTTGGCATTTTCTCGTTGTTAACGTGTACGCGTTATGACAGAGAAAAATCATTCTGATTTTGATCAAAGTGCTTACGAAAGACCAAGCAACAAATATATATGTGGACGAGCTGCTGAATGGGGGGTGCCTTGCAGAGCCGGTCCTAATTTCGATGGCACGTGTGGATGTGTCGCCGAGTGCGAACCTTTCTTTGTAAATGGGCGTTGGGAATGTCGCCGACCTCAGGTTGATGGAGGTCCTTGTAAAAACGGGCCGAGCCCTGAGGGTATTTGTGGTTGTACACAATCGCCATGCGTACCACGACGTACAATGCGTTGGTATCGTGGTAGATTATCAATCATCGCTGCAGGAATTATAGTTGCATTGCTTGCTGCTTTTACTCATCTTTCCAACGAGAAAAATATTTTTTCAGATGGCTTTCGAATTGGCGCGTTAGATGCCGGAGAATTGACGGACGGACATACCGGATTCTTTGAAACGTTAGAGTGTAAAACCTGCCATACAGCACACGAATCAAAACTAACAACATGGTTAATGGCTGTTATCACTGATAGTGATGTTGCTATAACTAAGGCCTGCGTTAACTGTCATTTATTCGAGGGGGAAGCAACATCGCCGCATAATGCAGTTTTTCCTGCCGATAAAAATATTATAAAAACCGAATGCACTATATGCCATAACGAACATAAAGGAGTTAGTGCTGATATTTCTAGTTTAAGTGACGAACAATGTGCATCTTGTCATGAAAAAAAGTTTACTAATTTTAGTACAGGTCATTCTGATTTTTCGGAAGAATTCCCATATTTTAGACGCACAGCGATCAACTTTGATCACACAACACATCTTACGAAATACTTTCAAGATGAGCGTATGAAAAAAGATAAGCGTAAACCCGAAGACGCTCCTGCCGAATGTATAACCTGTCACCAAAACGAATCCGAAGAACGTAACATTAAGCCTCTGGGTTATGAAAAAATCTGTGCTACTTGTCACACTAACCAAATTCTAAAACGTAAATTAGTGTTTCTACGTTTACCAGAATTCAACGAACCTGATATTGATCGTGAAGTCGCCATCGAGCTTTGTGGTCCGAATGAAGACGCAGAAGATGAGAACGCTGAAGATTATGAAAGTGTTTCGGTCGACGAGATGAGTGTTATTACTTCTTATCTAATGGGTCTAACACCTGATGATCCAGAAAAATATAGTAAAGCTTTTCAAAACTTGATGTTAGGAATGATGGAAGACGGGATATCGCCATTAATTGAAATGCTTGAAGAAAACGGGGTTAGACTTAATGCAAATCAATTATTAACTGGACTTAATCCCGAAGCAGCAAAACGCATGGCTTGTGCCTGGGCTATGAACTTAGAATACGAGCTCCCTGCCAGTCCTGCTTTTGGTGGATGGTATGGAGATCTTCTTGAATTTATTTACCAACCAAACGGCCATGCCGACATTGTTATTAAAAGGTGGCTGGATTTTGCGGTTATCGCGGGAGGAGATAATGAAGAGATGATTGAGCGGGCAGAGGTAATGAGGGAATATTTATTGTCAAAAAAAGATGGGCCTGGAGCTTGCGTAAAATGTCACGCCATTACGCGTGATAAAAAAGAAGGGAAACTACGTATCGAATGGCAATACCATCAAAATGAAAACAGTAGTTATCAATCTTTTTCTCACCAACGCCATCTCCGTCTTGTCGATCCACAGGGTGTTAAGCTTTCTGATCCCAATCAAGGTTGCGCTAAGTGTCACAAACTTAATGCTGATGCTGCATATGATTCAAGCTTCGAAGATTATAATCCGATGACATATTCAAGTAACTTTATTTCAATAGAAAAGAAAACTTGTAGTCAATGTCATGCCAAAGGTCGAATTCGAGAAGATTGTCAGCTCTGTCATAACTACCATAAGGGTTTCGATTTTACTGATCGCGTAACCAGAAATAAAAATTAAATATCAATATTGTTTATGTAAGACCGGGAGTTAAAAATGGAAATAGATATGCTAATTGATTTATCCGTTATCTCATTTTTAGGGATGTTAACGATCTATATCGGTAACTGGATCTTAATTAACAATCGACGATCCACTTGGACACGTCGTAATTATGAGATGAATCGACAGCGTTTACAGATCGAGATCGATCTCATTACCGATCGTCGAAAAGTTGAGCAAAAAAAATCTGATCATTCCTGGAACGGTTTTCGTAAATTTGAGATCAGTGATAAAGTAAAGGAGGCAAAAGGTATTTTTTCCTTCTACCTGAAACCACATGATCGTAAACCCTTACCACCATTCGAGCCAGGCCAATTCCTTACTTTTAATCTTCATATTCCGGGCCAAAAAAAACCCGTCATTCGATGTTATTCATTATCTGATAGCCCTAATCATCCTGATTACTATCGTGTGACAATTAAGCGTGAACCACCACATAATAAACCAAACATTTTGCCTGGATTAGCCTCTAGCTTCTTTCATGATCAATTAAAAATTGGTGATATCGTCGATGTCAAAGCACCGTCAGGACACTTTTTCTTAGATATGTCTTCACACAAACCTATTGTATTAATTGGTGGTGGAATTGGTTTAACGCCTGGTCTTAGTATGCTCAATTCCGTCATTGAATCTGGATCACTACGCGAAACACATTTCTTCTACGGTGTTCGAAATGGTAAATATCATGCTTTCAAAAAACATTTACAAAAAACTACTCTGGAAAATGAAAACATCCATCTTCATGTCTGTTATTCTGAAGCAGGTGAAGATGACATAATAGATAAGGATTATCATTATGGTGAAAAAATTAGTGTTGATTTATTAAAACAGCATCTTAAATCCAGTAATTATGAATTCTATCTTTGCGGACCACCGTCGATGATGGGATCCCTTGTTGAGGAACTTGAAGCCTGGAATGTTCCAGTTAACAGTATTCATTTTGAAGCTTTCGGTCCGGCTACGGTCAAAAAAACATCAACTGAAGATAATAAAAAAAGTGTTTCTGGTGCTGAAACTGTCAATGTTAAGTTTGCGCGTTCTAACAAAACAACATCATGGGATGCAACTCAAGGATCTATTCTAGAACTTGCCGAAGCAAATGGCATTGTAAATATTATAGCTGGTTGTCGCGCTGGAAATTGTGATAGCTGTATTACGGCAATCATGGACGGCGAGGTCAAATATCTTAATCCTCCAGGCTCACCGGCAGAAGATGGGTCCTGTCACACATGTATTTCAGTACCAAAATCAGACATAGTGATCGATGCTTAGTAATGAATAACAACTCTTGCTTGTCAACAAAACACAGATCTTAATGTAATTTTATACATCAGATATGATGAAATTATTTAGGCACTCACTAAAATAGGTAAAATAATTAGCATTGTTTTAGGTTTTCCTCGTCTGGACCTGCGCAAGGAATCAGCTTACCAACCAAGCCTGAAAGATCCTTTTCCTTGATCGCTTTCATCATTTCACGAGCATTAGTGTCACTTGGTGATTTAATTAGTGCTGCTGCCTCAGGTATAACTTTCAAGATTGCCGCAGCATCAGAAACACGTTTCAATTGTTCTTCTTTGTATTTTTCATTCTTAGCTTCGGATGCTGCTCTACTGGCGGAAACTAATTTTGCAGCCTGTCCTGCGATAAACAAATTAGCTAATTGAGCCTTGGAACGTTTATCTTCCCAGTGACTCATTTTGCCTTGAGAAAACATAACAATCTCAAAGGAATGATTAATTGGGTGTTCCGCTTCTAACATTTTACCGAATGCCTCTTCATTGATCTCTTGCCGCGCTAAACCATGACATTTCGCACAATTAACGGCAAGGTCATAATGCATTGAAGCCCAAATTAACCCGCCAGCAGTAGAATCATTAATCCGTTTGACTTTATGATCTTGAGCCTCTTGTTCTTTCTTAACTTTTTTTCCACCGTAATCAGAGTGAACTGATTCCCAGTCTGACGAGGCACCGTGACAATTTTCACAGGATGGACCATTCTTTACTTTGGGTTTGTCGTCAGCCTTTTTCTGTTTTGTTGAATAGTGGCAAATAATGCAATCTTTGTTCCGTTTCATTCCCTTCTTAGTGCCCACAGCTTCGGCAATTTTCTTCGCATTTTTCTCTTTATGTGCCGTGCGATAGGATGTGAAGTGCTTGGTTTTCTCCCAAGATTTATATATATCCTCGTGACATTCCTCGCAACTTTCTGGGCCCTGATAATAAGGTTCAGCGATTACAATTGGTATGTGTACGAATGTTGCAACGAGTATAGTAAATAAAAATAATGTATGTCTGGTTATTGAAACAGGCATACTTCCCTCCCCTTTTTTTTCTAAAAAATGAAATTTATTTTAGTCCGTATACCATATGCAGGATCACCTGTTGATTCCTGTTCAACAATAAAACCGCCGACTTCAAAAAAGACATGTTGTCCTAATGCATGTGAATAGCGTACTGCTCCACCATAACGATTGACTGTGCTTGAGGAATTATCAATTTTTCCGCCAACCTCAAAAATAAGATTACGACGAAGCGCTGGAGAGAAAAACATTTGATAGCCAAGTGAACCGCCAAAAGCATCACTAGCAAAGTTGTTGATTGGTGCTCCAGCTAAACCATTACTAGTAAATAACAGCCCTGTAATAGATAAAGGACCACCGGCACTACGAGCTGCCGTTGCATAATCACCGAATGCTTTAAACGCATTCAAATACAAAATATTATCAGTCCTTTTTGGCGCGAAGGAAAAACTGGTATAGAGTAAAGTTCCATCAGTTGCATGTGCATTCTCATTATCTGGTGTATATGAATGGAGAAAGCGAAATTGTGTATCAACGTCGTGTTCAAATAAAATAAAGGGGCGAAGCATACTAACCCCGAAATTTACCTGGTCACTATTAGTATCAGTGGTATCAATATAAGTTGCATCGATTTCAAACGTTGAATGAGCAACATCGATTGCCGAAAAGATGCCGTATAATTCGGCACGGTCATCATCAACATTATTACTACGATCAATGTTACCAAAAGCAAAAAACCCACCAATTCGTGCAAAATTAGTTCCGCTAAAAGGAATTGTGCTTCTAGTGACGGCAAATGAATCCATTGTATCGTTAATCAGCATACCACCTTGAACAATAACAGGTTGACGTCCAAAAGCGATTTCATAATCGAGTGGTAACCGACCATCCATATCAAGCTTCGGAAACATTTCAGATAATTCACCCTCAAAAAAGGCGGTAGTCAACCGAACGTTATGATTGTTAATATATCCACTATCACCGGGTGAAAATGAATACTCTGACTTAGCCCCGTTTTCACGTGTCAACGGAGAGACGCCGACCAAAATCCGTTCGGTACCGCTGAGAGTTAAATTCAGAAAAAGGTCCATTGTCGTAACCCATGCTGAATCGACATCATTAACACCATCATCGGTAACCTCTAGTCCGGTATTAAGATTACCAAATAATAATAAGCCTGGTGAAACAACCATTCCAGTAGGTAGTTCGAACTCATAGGCGTACGGACCTTGATTTACATAGTCCTGCCATAATTCGAAAAATGGTTCTGGGCGTTGCGGTAAATCTTGTTGTTCTTTGAGTGTAATCATCTCATCTGAGTAACGCGAACTGCTTTCGTTGAGTTTTGTATTCTCATAAGTGGATTCTTCTTTTGTATTCTCTCCTTCTCTTTCCTCTGTGGATACCGCTTCCGCAGAATCTAAAGCGCTCTCCTCAGTGGTTTCTAATTCCACTACCAGATATTGTTCTTCTTCTAACAGGATACTGTCTTTCTTCTGGGTTCTTATATCTGGCGTTTCCTCTTGGATTTTTGCCTCTAGTGTTTTCTCTTGTGCTATTAACCACTGGTCTTCAATCCTCTGCATCGAGATAAGTTTTCTGACATCATCACTATAATTATCAGACTGATAGTTTTGTTTAAACTCAACATCGGCATAATCTTCTCCGTGTATTTTGATCTTTGTGTCAGTAAGTGTAACTTTTATAAAACGAGGAGAAAGTATTCGTTTATGACGTTGTTTTTCCCATTTTCTTCGACTTAACTTTTTTGGCGGGACAAAACTTTCTGCATAAGCTGCAAGATAAGCATCAATGTTTTGGGCAGACCAAACATTTGACCAATGATTTAATGCTTCTTCGATAGTTTCATTGACTGGAATAACTTCTTTTTCAATCGATACAACATTTTCTTTAATATCTCTGGAGATAGTATCTGGTGCTTTCTTTTGGGTTATTAAATTTTCAGTTTCTGTGTTATTAGTTGCGATTACTTTTTCTTTAACAATCAACCATTGCTCATCAACTTTCTGCATTGATAGTCGTTTCTTGACTTCATCAGTATAAGTATCTGATTGGTAATTTTGTGTAAACTCAACATCTGCATAATTTTCTTCATACTGATTTATCTTTAAATCAGATAAGACTACCTTGATATAACTTGGTGTTAGCAGTCTTATCTTTCTCTCACTCTCCCATGCTTTGCGGCTTTTTCCTTTTGGAGGGGTAAATTGCTCAGCATAACTATCAAGGTAGAGATCAACTTTTTGTGAAGACCAGGCTTTTGTCCAATTGTTTACTGAAGACTCAATGTCGGCATATGCAAATTGTATACAAGTAAAAAAAACAAGGGTGCTAAAAAATATTGGGGTACTTATTTTTTTTATTTGATGATTGATTAAAAACATTTTTTTACCTTTTAATCTTAACTGTTTCCGTGGTTTCCCATAAATTTATACTTAGATCGACTACCCGTTTCGCCAACTCACGTAAAGAGAAGTTATAATCAAGCCCCACTTGGGAATTGACGTGTATAAAGTAGCCCGGCAACTGTTGGGCAATCAACTTCATACTTATCGTATAGGTCTCATCCGATTTTAATAAATCTGGATCAATGGAATATTTTGCCCATCGATATCCACCTGGCTCGATACTATTTTTCTTTGTGCGAACCATGTTTGGACGCATATGTATTGCGGTCGGATTTGGTGGTGGGCGAATAAATGGCCGTGTCGTCTGTGAGAAATTTATAAATCGTATTTGAGTACGTTCACCACCCCAAAAAGTCCCAACCATAAAATGACTCATCAAATTAAATAATTGTTTGTCGTATTTTAATTCGCCGTTGCGAACATATCGGGAGTATCTTTCGCGGAGGTCACCGTTTGGGTCGCGATCACCAGACTTAAAAACAACATTACCTTGACTATCCTTTACCGTGATCTGGAAAAATACCATTCGTTCGTGAATAAAACCCGATGGCGCATTATGACCCAACACGGCATTTCTAAGTTTAATGCGGAACTTTAAGCCGTCCTTTATATTCGAATCGTCGATAACTACATCTTCGACCTTATAACCAGCTTTCATTACTGCATCTCTTTGACCCTTTGCCCAATTAAGTAACTCGAACTGTTCATCTAAGATTTCACGAGCCTCGTAACGCAAGTCCTGATCCTGCCAAAATTCCGGAAATTTATTATCATCGGTAACATTGTCCTCGAACTCATCTGTACCCCAGCCTTTTTTGTGTTCAAATTCCATCCATTGCTCATAAGTTGCTAACTCCACTGCATCTGGATTATGTGGAAAGATACCGGGATGCAGTACCGAAAAATCCGGACCTGCAAAATAATGATTCGACAAACGCCGATGTTTGGTCTCAACCTTACCTACTATCGCGGCTGGACCTTTATCAAACCCCTTATTTTCACCCGGGACCTTACCCATATGGCAATCTTGGCAAGTTACGCCATCGGCTGCTGACTTCGAGGTTCTATACTCATCGAAAGTTTCCTCATTATGAAAGCCAGTTGGTAATCTGGAAGCATGACAATTACCACAAAATCTTGAGGCTCTTAGAAAAGGATATTCCTCAACTCGTTTATGAATTGCTCGTCCTTTCTTGCCAGGTTCAGTTACCAAAGACAGTCTGGAGTCTTGTTCAGCCTCTGCTTGAATTTCGTTATTGGTTGGCCCGAAAATAGGACTAAAAATATCGCCTTCAGTAATCATTGCACGGGCACTTCGCTTACCATATTTTTTATCAAACCGATGGCAAACAACGCAAGTTACACCTTCAACTACTGGCCCCAAAAAATCCTCCCCTTCACGAGCAAATTGTGCTCGTTTCAGATTGGAAATTTGCATAAGTCCAAGTACAGCAGCAATTGGTGCATGGCAACGGGAACAAGTATCAGCCGAGGTACCGTTAGACTTGCCTAAGACTGAATTTTCTACCGAAACAAAAAAGGGACTTAGATTGCCATAGGCATGACTTGATGCTGACCATTGACGAAATTGAACTGGATGACAAACCTTACATTCAAAGGCTGAAGGAAATCGCTTATTTTGAAACAAATCCTCGTGCGCCTTATCGACAACCTCTTCTGCCTCGACAACCTCTTCTGCCTCGACAACCTCTTCTGCCTCGACAACCTCTTCTGCCTCGACAACCTCTTCTGCCTCGACCGAACCGGCAACTAATATCGCCAACGACAGAAGCATTGCAGCAACAAAATCAGATTCACATATTTTTAGCCTTTTAAAACAAAGACATAACACACCATCCCTCCCACCTCAACAGAAACCATCGAGCCCGAAAATATGAAGCCGCCTTTATAAGTGAAATTTACTTTACAAGAACTTATTTGCTTGAGAATTGATTCTAGTCAAGTTAACAGAAGATAATATGTGCGATTTCTTGTACAAAACAAAAAATATGGGGTAAATAACAACCATTATTATTTAAATTTCTTCAGGTATATCAGGTATATAGAAAATTAAGGAAATGCGGGTTTTAGTCTTCAATGGCAGTTAATTTATTCAATATTACACGCTTAACAGGCCAAATATTATTAGCAAGTTTTAGGATTATTTTCCTTAAAAATCTTGCTTTAGATGTTTCATTTGTATACAAACAAACAATTCCATTCGTTGCCAAATATAATGGATATGATACTCGTCTGTGTATGGATTGATAATTTGTTAATACACTAGGGTAACCAATATCTATTTTCTTCTCTAAAGCATTTTTTATTTCTTTTGCTAGTGCATTTTGTCCTTTAAGACCAAGATTAAATCCATGGGCCGTTACAGGATGCATCCCAACAGCAGCATCTCCAATTAATGCAAAACGTGTTGACACAAATCTATTCGCATATACTGCAATAAGTGGATAAGCGAAACGTTTGCTTATTAGTTTCATATTGCCTAGACGAAATTTAAATTGTGCTGAGACTTCTTTATTAAATTTATTCTCGGCAATATTTAATATTTTGTTGTGTTGATTTGAAGGAGCCGTTATGACAATAGAAGATTGATTTTCTGTCAGCGGTAAAACTGCTAGTGTTCTTCCGTAATAAAAACACTCATAAGCAATATCAAAATGAGGTTCTTCATGTTGCATTCGACATACGACACAAATTTGTCCAAAATCTAGCGTTCTGGCAGATATTCCTTCGCCACGACGAGTCTCAGAAAAACGACTATCGGCCGCAATAATTAAACGTGTTTCGATTATTTTACCATTTGATAAGGTAATAGTAGCTGCTTCTGGATTTCTATTTATTGATGTAACGGTAGTATCGGTAATTAATTCAATGTTAGAGAAATTTTTAATTTCATCATAATACGCCTTCCGTATTAAGTGATTAGAAATTAAATAACCCAATTCATCGCAACCTGCCTTGCGATGATCAAAATGTAAGAAATATGGTGAATAACCATTAAGAACTCTTGCTTCTTTTATAGGGGATTTAGAGATATTTGGAATTCTTCCCCACACACCAGCCTCTTTTAATAATTTAACTGAGAAATGTGTTAATGCAATATCTCGACCATCATACTCAGGGTCTGCTAAGATATTTTCATTTAATTTCTCCACTATCGAAATATTCAAATCAGTGTTTGCAAGAGAGCGTGCAAAACTGAGACCAGCTGGCCCGGCACCAATAATTGTTATATCATTTTTAATAACTTTTCACTTCCTGGAAATTATCTATTCGTTTTCTCTAAAATGCTCATCATTAGGACAAAATGAATAGTCTTCCTCAAAACTATCATCATCTTCTAACATTTCTAGGCATTTTTCTTTTGATTCGCATTCTTTGCAATTTACTAAGTGCTCTTCAATTTCATCTACCTTAAATTTTTCAAGATATTTATTAATATCAATATTTCTTTTCTGCAACATGGCATAAAAAGGTAGTTTTTCTAATTTTATCTTCAAATTATTTCGAAACTTTTTTGTAACTTTAATATGCCCTTTTATCGCAATAATTACTGTTACACTAATGATTAGAAGAATTAATATAAGAAATAAAATAAAAGCTGCTGAAATAAACACAAAGTTACGCTCCAAATAGTAGATTTTTTATGATTACATAGTTCTATTTTGCTGAATTTGATTTTGATCAAAAAATAAAATTATATTTTTATAGCTCAATGTATAATTCCCTTTATCCAAGCCAATTCTTTGTGGCCATAATCAATCTCTCTAAGTCTTTCAGTATATTTTCACTGCTTATTCCATGTGAATAATGCATCATAAGATTTCCTTTCGGATCAATTAAATAAATTCCGTTATTATTTATTTCTTCAAAGTTGGCAAAATTAGAAACAAAATCACTAAAGAAAGGCTGTGCTTCTGTAATAATAACCATCTTTGGATACTTTGAAATTGTCTTCAAATATTCATCTGTAATAGTTGTTCCGCTCAAAACTAATATTCTTTGCAAATAACGCATATCCTCGCCTAGTGCGAGTCGAATTTGATTAAAATCATATATATCTTGCTGACAAGTTTTACTGCAATTACCTTCATTCAATTTAACAAGAGTCCACAAACCATCAAGATTTAACGCTGGAAATTCACGCTCATCTATGGTCTTAAGATTTTCAAATCTTACAGGATGTTGCGGGTTGATGAGTTCGCCTTGATTTACTTGTTGTTTTGGTAAAAAATCAGGATGATTATAAAAAAACCATGATGCGGTCATTGGGAATGCGCATATTACAATTAAAATCCATAATTCAAATCTGAATTTATTGTTTTTTGTCTGATATTCGTTCATTGATTTATCCTTGTTGTATTATTTTTTTGAACAATAGATAACCCTAAATAAACTAAAATAGTAATAACGGCAAAGACAAACCACTGTATTGCATAACCTATATGCATAAAATATTTTGCATTAAACGCTGGCCATTGACGGATAAAACTATTCTGATCTTCGGGTGATTGCTGTATAAAAAATGGTAAAACCTTAGCATCATGTTGTGCAGTATAATAATCTATATCGAGGAATGGCCAGCGCTCACCCCAATCACGCTCAATATCAGTAGAAGGCAATTTTATAAATGGTGGGGGCGTAGAAAAAACGATGGTGCCATTAACTTTTATTTTTCCTTTGGGTGTATAAACAGCTGGTAATTTTTCTCCATTTCCATCCATTTTAACCCAACCTCTGTTTACAAAAACCTGTAAATTCTCTGTGCCATCAATCAATAATGGGGTTAGCACTTCATAGCCGATATCATTTTGATATTTCTTTCCATCAAGATAAATATTATTTTCGTATAGATATTTTCCACTAACAATAGCTTTGCGAAAACGATATTTAGGTTTTGAATCTTCTACTTCATTAAGAATTAATGGCGGTAAATTACTGGAGTATTTTATCTCTTCTTCAATTTTTTGTTTCTCGCTTGCACGATATAACTGCCAGAAGCCTAATTTAACAAACACACCTACGAGTATTAACATAACTATAATTAGCGTCACATTTATTCGAAAATAATAACGATCAAACATTAAAATATATCTAATCCAATATATACAAGCGTTACTAGAAAAATATACTTAAAGAGATGTTTGCCTGCATTGGCTAGGAGGGCGAAATGATGCCAAAGAAAGCTCCTCCAATTAGTAGAATAAACAAAATTAGTGCAAGTGTTACTCGTTTTGATAATGCTTGCACGACTCTTGTTTTATCCTTATCGCCATGGTCTTTTGTTAAATAGTACATTGCTTCCACAAGGGCAAATACAACCAACAATAATATTATGAGCGCAGGTAGCTTAAAAGTTAGTGTCATTTTTGTGCTCCCATTTTTTTTACAAAGTAATTTTTGAATTCGTTAGTCAATCAAAGATTGAGTTAAAGCATATAAACTAGAAAAAATAAAGCCAACCAAACAACATCAACAAAGTGCCAATACCAAGCGACCGCTTCAAAACCAAAATGGCTCTTCGGACTAAAATGCCCTTTAATGCTTCGCCCAAGAATTGAAGCCAGCATGATTGATCCAGTAATAACATGTAATCCATGGAAACCCGTTAATATGTAAAATGTTGAACCATAAACACCCGAACGTAATGTTAAATTTAAATGTTCATAGGCATCCTGATATTCCCAAGCCTGCATTACAACAAAAATTAGACCCAATATTATCGTTGTTATTAAACCTCCGACTAACAATTTACGATTCTCAGTCTTTAAACCCCAATGTGCCCAGGTAATTGTTGCGCCACTCGTCAAGAGAATGAATGTATTTAGTGCGGGAATGCCCCATGCCTCCATGGGTGAGAATCCCTCGCCCACAGCGCCAGGTCCAGCAGTCGGCCATTGCGCATCAAATTGATTATAAAGAAAGTCATGGGTAGCTGAGAGGTAACCGGTACCACCTAACCACTCCACTGACACATTACGGATATACCACAAAGAAGCAAAAAAGCTTATGAAAAAAAAGACTTCAGAAGCGATAAACCAGATCATTCCTTGACGAAAAGCACTATCTACTTTCTTGCTATGAAGCCCCAAGTTGTTCTCTTCAATGACATCCCCAAACCATTCAAATAAAAGATAGGTAAAAAGTAAAATACCAGCTAATAAAAATATACCGCCAAAAAAGAGATCATTAATAATTAATGCAAGCCCAAGAAGCGTACTAAAAACTGAAGTAGCAGTAATAAATGGCCAGGGGCTTGGATTTGGTATGTAATAATCCTCTTGTTTTGCAGTCATATCTTTTACCTCTTGTTAAGATGTCTCTTTGTCTAAGCTATAAAACAATGGTATTTCTTTAAAATAAATGTCTGTTAAATAGTTCTTTGTTTTCTTAATTTGTCTTTCATTAGAATATTTCTTCATCGAGTCAGTGTCAGCATTCATAACTGTATAAGAAAGAGTCAATGAATTAATTTTATCGGGTAACGATGTTGAAACAACAAAACGTATTAACATCTCTTTTGATTCTTGTGCTTCGAGAAGTTGTTTCTGAAAACAAAAACATTCTACTTTATTAAAATAAGTATTTGCGTCCCATGGCAGGAGATTTGGAATTGCTTGCGCAATTATACTCTCATCAGCAAAATTCTTTGCCAAAAAGATTACATTATTAGGCTCCCCTGTTTTTACTTTTATTTCTTTTATTGAGGGAGTAAATTTCCAAGGTAAACCACGAGTGATAGTAGAATCAAACTTAACTATGACATAGCGACTTTGTTTGCTTGTATCCTCAACTGCTGCTTTCTCTGTCGTCAAGTTACCACCCAACGTTTGAATTCCGGCAAGATTGCAGAACAATGTATATAATGGTGCCATTGCAAAGCCAAAGCCGAACATAACAATAACGATTCCTGTCAATACTATAACAGTACGATTATTATTTTTTACATTTGGCTCTCGTTTCATCTCTATTTTATTTCTGGTGTTTTAGACCAACTGTGAAATTCAGGGGGTGATGAAAGTTCCCATTCTAAACCCTTTGCACCTTCCCAGACTTTTCCATCAGCTTTTTTCCCGCCACGGATAGTCTTAATGATAATGTAAAGAAAAATCAAATGACTAAGACCATAAATAAAGGAACCGATACTTGAAATCACATTGAATTCAGTAAATATTAAATTGTAATCAACGATACGCCTTGGCATTCCGGCTAAACCTAAAAAATGTTGAGGAAAAAAGGTAAGGTTAAAACCAATAATGCTTGTCCAAAAAAATAACTTTCCGAGTTTTTCGTCATACATATAACCAGTCCACTTGGGAATCCAATAAAATACACCGGCAAGAAGACCAAACAACGCGCCAGGAATTAAGGCATAATGAAAATGCGCAACGACAAACATGCTATCGTGATACTGAATATCGCCTGGGATTACTGCAACCATTACGCCAGTAAATCCCCCAAAAGAAAACATTAAAATTATACCGATCGCAAATAACATTGGCGTTTCAAATGTCATTGAACCCCGCCACATCGTAGCAATAAAATTAAATATCATAAGACCAACTGGTATTGATATTAGTATTGTCCCAATCATAAAATAAGTCACAGCACCCAATGACATCCCTATTGTGTACTGATGATGAGCCCAAACGAGCATCCCGATTAAACCGATTGACATCATAGAAAAAACGGTAGAACGATATCCGAAAAGCGGTTTACGTGAAAAAGTCGCGATAATCGAACCAACTATACCCATAGAAGGAAGCAGCAAGACATACACCTCGGGATGACCAAAAAACCAAAATAAATGTTGAAATAAAACGGGATCGCCCCCGCCTGCTGCATTAAAAAAGCTCGTACCAAAATTTCGGTCAAACAACAACATTGTTACAGCGCCGGCTAATATCGGCATAATTAAAATTAAAAGAAATGCAGTAACCAGCCAGGACCAAACAAAAATTGGCATTTTCATTAATGTCATTCCTGGGGCGCGATTCCCTAATATCGTTACAATAATATTGATCGACGCCAAAATTGAAGAAATCCCTAAAAGGTGGACAGTAAAAATAAGAAAGTCCATTGACATGCCAACCTGAAGAGATAATGGTGGATACAGAGTCCATCCTGTATTCACCATTGTGCCTCCTCCTGGGATGAAAGGAACAATAAAAGCGAGAACCAACATAATGGCCGCGGCTGGTAAAAACCAAAAACTAAGATTATTCATTCTGGGTAATGCCATGTCCTGCGCACCAATCATTAAAGGTATCATCCAATTCGCCATGCCTGCTGCTGCAGGCATTACTGCTCCGAAAACCATAATTAATGCATGATTAGTTACTAAAGAATTATATAAATCTGGGGAAGTGAGTTGTATGCCCGGCATAAACAGCTCGGCCCGAATGACTAAAGCGCTAGCGCCACCGAGAAATAACATAATCAATGCAAAGATCATATACATTGTGCCAATATCTTTATGATTAGTACTGCAAACCCAACGCCTCCATCCTGTTGGCTTGGCATGTTCTATGTGACTGTGTAACACAGCTTCGTTAGTCATGATTTATAATGTCCTCCAAAACAGATATAAAATAATAATTAATCCGATGTTTTAACATCACTTGGCTGAATTATATCGCCAGTATCATTTCCCCAGGCATTACGCTCATAAGTAATGACCGCGGCAAGCTCGAGTTCATTTAATAAATTGTTCCACGCAGGCATACCAGTTGAGACCTTGCCTTCTAAAACTATTTTTATATGCTCATCCAGTGGTCCATTTACGATCTTACTTCCTTTAAGTGCTGGAAATACGGGATTAAGGCCTTCACCTTCTAATTGATGGCATGCAGAACAATGTTTGTTATAAACCGATCGTCCTTTTTCCATGAGCTCATCCATGCTCCACTCTTTATCAGAAGATGCCTCTTCGGCTTTTGCCAACATAATATTTTTTTGCTGTGCCACCCAATCGCTAAACTTTTCTTGGTCAACTGCCTCAATGACAATTGGCATGCGTGCATGCCATGCGCCACATATTTCAGCACATTGACCACGATATATCCCTTCCTTATTAATATCCGCCCACGTCTCTGTAATATACCCGGCGATAGCATCTTTTTTCATACCCAATTGCGGAACCCAAAAAGAATGAATAACATCTGCAGATGTATGTAAGAAACGAACCTTTGTATTAATCGGTAAAACAAGACGATTATCGACGTCACGTAAATACAGATCGTCTGATGGTTCTTTTGGAATATAACGACTTTCAACCGTGACACCATGGTCTATATATTCATATTCCCACCACCATTGATGTCCTATTACCTTTACATCCATCATGTTCTCATCCTTCGGTATGAGCCATAAGTTTTCCAAAACACGTTCTGCTTTACCTGCAATACCAAGATCAACACCTAAAACCAAAACTGGTACAAGAACCCATGCCCAGCGACCAAATACACCTTTATGAAATTCCTGATCAGCTTTATAACCAACACTTTTTCTATGAAAAATGATTGAATAAATTACAATACTAAAAACAACTACCAATAACGCAGATATGATTCTTACCGTATTCATATGAATGTCGTAAATATCGCGTGCATTCTCTGTTACTGGTTCAGGAAAATTTAGCCCATATTCGGCAAACACATTAATACAATAAACAAACAAAAATAATGTTGTTGTTATCTTAAAAAATAGCTTTATAAAACTACTCATAAATAGTTCTCTCTTTTTTTTATAAATAAAAAAATTTAAAGTTAATAATTATGATAAAAAAACTAAAATCTATAACCGATTCCAATACCAACAATCCAAGGGTTAACATCAACATCAACATTTAATACGTTACCGGCAAGAGCGCCACTAGTGACACCTAATTTAGCTGAAGTATCAATATCAATATATTTAACATCTAAATTAAGGTACCAGCTTTCACTGATGTCATAATCCATGCCTGCCTGTATTGCATATCCCCAGACATTTTCTGTTGAAACTTTAATGCCGCCTCCAAAAGCTGTTTCTGCGGTAGTTGTTGCGTTGTCAGCAAGAAACGCTGTGTAATTTATTCCAGCCCCAAGGTAAGGTCGGAAAGTATTTTCTGGGAGAAAATGATATTGGAATGTTACTGTAGGGGGTAATACCCAGGTATCAAATAACTTCGTCCCGTCTGTCACGCCAAGCGCTGCAAGTGTGGCTGTGCTTGTACCATCGACACTAATATCATGATTTGATACCCCAGCAATTACCTCAATTCCCCAATGTGAACTCAACATGTAAGTGATATCAATTTCGGGAACAAGATTATTATCCACGGTAACACCAGAACCCTGACCCGTAGTATTGTTCAATACGGTTGTAGTGCTACTATCATCGGGAACAATGGCTAAGCCTCTTAACCTTAACTTCCAATCCTTTGCATCAAAAGCGAAACTCTGAGCTGAAAATAACGATAACGATAACGATAATAGGAGCACTTTTTTCATAAGTTGTCTCATTGTGCTCATATATTTTAGATTCATTAAAAGATGTCTTGAAAAATCCTTTATAGATTAAGGTAGCAAACGTTTTAAAAATTTGATCTAAATCACTTTAGATATATTTTAGATTTGATCTAGATCAGTTTCGTGGAAAACATTTTCTTTTTTATACTCTCGGATAGAGATAAATTTCAACTGCTATTGATTTTGATCAATCAATCCCTCCCTCCTTACCCTCAAAATCATCATATATGCCGCTGCATAGTGCCGGGATTAAAATTTCAAAATATTAACATCGTAACGGAAACAGTTAGTTAAGGCGGAGATACGAAATGTCTAATAAAACCAATAGTCGTAAAATTAGCAGTAATCAGATAAAGGAATTTAGGCAAAAAGGATTTGTTGTATTAAAAAGATTTTTTACTAAGGCAGTGATGGAAAAAATCTCTGCTCATTTGGATAAACTGCGGGATGAGGAGCCCATGGAAGGCCAAGAAGCAAAATACTATGAGGAAAGCCCAATCACTGGTGAGCATATTCTGGTACGTATTGAGAATATTCTTGGCGATCACAATACCGAACTTACTGACCTTCTTCTTCCTCCTGACGCTATTGAGTGCTTAACCGACCTTCTTGGTGAACCACCTGTACTATTTAAGGAAAAAATCAACTACAAACTCCCCGGCTGCCGAGCTGACAAGCTACATCAGGATCAGGCTGCCGGGTGGAATGCATACGGTGACTTCTACATCTCCATGGGTATTGCAGTTGATAAAAATAGAAAAGAAAACGCAGCGTTGAGTTTCATGAATTCGGGAAACTACGAACGTAAACTTATGTCAAAAGAATGGGAGCCTTTATCGAAAGATGATCCTCCGTATACTCCCAAAGACGAATATGTGCTACTTGAGGCCGACCCGGGAGATGTTATCTTTTTTGATGCTTTCGTACCACACGGCTCACCCCCCAACACCAGCAATAAAAGCAGAAGAAATATCTTCCTAACTTTCAATAGAGAGTCCGACGGAAACAAAAGAATTCAATACTATAAAGACAAATGGTCAAACTACGCGCCAAATCAGAAAAAAGATGCGCGTTCGAATAAATCATTCAGAGTTTAATTGCTTGGGGCATATCCATCTTATGGATTTATTATCGCTAGACAAGAAACTAGTTAAAAAATACGACCTAAATGGTCCTCGTTATACGTCTTATCCTACTGCAAATATGTTTACAAAAGATTTCGGGGCAGACGAATTGTGTGCGGCGATTACAGCATCCAACCAATTTTGTTTACCTAAACCTTTATCGCTCTACGTGCATCTCCCATTTTGTAACACTGTATGTTTTTATTGTGCATGCAATAAAATTATTACAGCAAACAAGAAACATATTACCCCTTATCTTAAAGACCTTTATAAAGAAATAATAATGAAAGGGAAAATTTTCGACAAGGATCGTAAAGTAGAACAAATCCATTTTGGTGGTGGGACACCAACTTATCTTAATAAACTACAATTAACCCAACTAATGGATGTATTAAATAATAACTTCAATTTACTTGATGATGATTCCGGTGACTATTCTATTGAGATTGACCCAAGAAAATTGAAATCAGAAACGATAACACTATTAAGAAATCTTGGATTTAACCGAGTAAGTATAGGAGTGCAAGATTTTGATTCGGAGGTACAGGCAGCTATTAATCGTATCCAAACATACGATGAAACACTTTCTATAATTAATGAAGCTAGAAAACGTAATTTTAAATCAGTTAATATAGACTTAATTTACGGGCTTCCCAAACAAACAATAAAAAGTTTTACTGAAACCATTAGAAAAGTTATTAATATAAACCCGGATCGTATTGCAATATATAATTTTGCTTACCTTCCGAATTTATTCAAAACCCAACGACAAATTAAAAAAGAAGATTTACCGACACCAGAGATCAAGCTTAAAATATTTAACGAAACCATCAGATTATTAACAAGTGCTGGTTATATTTATATTGGAATGGATCATTTTGCGAAGAAAAATGATGCGTTAGCAATTGCACAAGATCAAGGTAAATTGCATAGAAATTTTCAAGGGTACTCAACAAATTCCGACTGCGACGTTATTGGTTTTGGGATTACGGGCATAAGCAAAATAAATAACACCTATTCGCAAAATCTAAAATCGCTTGAAGAATATCATGCAATAATTAGCGATAAACAAACCCCCGTTCTTCATGGCTATCAATTAACCTTTGATGATGAAATAAGAAGAGAAGTTATTTCTCAATTAATGTGTCATTTCAAAATAGAATTTGATGATATTGAATATATGTATGAAATTAATTTTAATGACTATTTTTCAAATGAATTAAATATTCTAACTTCATATGAAAATGATAGATTACTCACAATAAATTATAATTCTATTAAAATTTCACCCAAAGGCAGACTGTTAATCAGAAACATCTGCACAGTTTTTGATGCTTATTTTGGTAAGAACATTATTAGTTACTCTAAAACGATTTAATATCAAAATGACTAAAATAACTACAAGCACTTATATGGTAATAATTTCTCTCCTATGTGTAATAGTCTATCTGCTGGGTGTTTTAGATGCTAACAAAGCTGTTGCTGAAAAAAGCTTATGGGAATGTGAAAATCCTGACAGAAAGAAAACCAGAGATGAGTACAATAATAATGGTTGAATTTTTAATTAACAGATAGATATAATTTTATGAAAAACCCATCTTATTAATACAAAACAAATAAAATAATTCATATTAGTCACAATGAAATGGTTAAAAATAACCATTGTCGAAAATAATATGGCTAATAAAGACCAATTTTAATAATTATATAGTTTTATACTTACATAAAATCTCTGTAAAAAAAATTTCTTTGTTTGTGAATTGATCTTGATCAATTAATTTTAACTAAAAAAAACTTTTTGTAGTAATTGATTTGATCTAGATCATCTCTTTTAAAGGTAAAAAATAATTTAACTGTTTTTGGCACAATGATTGCTCATTTAACTAGTAGTTATAATTTTAATTTAATAAAGAGAGTGAAAATAAAGATGTTAAAAAATGTTAATGTATTCTTCTGCCTATTGTTATCGCCTATTTTTTTAATATTGCTTTTCGGGAATTCCCCAGCAATTGCGGATAGCCTGTTATCTCAAAAACAAAATATTAACTTGAATGATGTTGTTGTCACAGCTACACGATCTGATAAATCCTATTATGATGTTCCAGCTGCAATTGGTGTTGTAGATGAATATGATATTGGTTTTGGCAAACAAAAATTAGGTCTCGATGAAGCACTTGTTAAATTACCTGGTTTGTTTATGCAAAATCGCTATAACTTTGCACAAAGCTTAAAGATATCAATACGTGGCTTTGGTGCCCGCGCTAACTTTGGTACCCGAGGCGTTAAGCTCTATCAAGATGGGATTCCAATGACAACAGTTGATGGACAAGGTGCGCTAGAAGATATTGATTTAAATTCAATAAATCGTATAGAGGTTATCCGAGGGCCTGCTTCTTCGCTCTATGGTAGCTCATCGGGCGGGGTGATTAACTTTTTCACTGGCGACGAAGATTCTGTCGAGCCCTATGTTGAGGGCAACTTTAGTATTGGGCAATACCAAAGCTACATCAGCAGTATCAAAACAGGAGGAGAAATAGAAAAATTAAATTATTTTCTTAATCTATCCCATCTCGATTTCGAAGGTTACCGTCAACATAATGGAGTACGTAATACAAAATTTAATTCAAAATTCAAATATAAAATTAACAACTCCTCTGAATTCACGACTATTTTTACTGCCTATGATGCACCACAATCAGATGATCCCGGCGGGATTAATCAGGCATCTGTTGATGCTGATCGTCGCCAGGCAAGAAGTAATAATGTGGACCTCAATTCAGGAGAAAATATAGACCAACAAAAGTTGGGCTTCATCTATCGAAATCAAATAACAGAAAATCAAGAATTAATTTTAAGACACTATTATTTAATGAGAAATTTTGTCGGGTTATTACCTCTTGCAGGAAACGGGTGGGTACAATTTGAACGGTTTCAACTTGGAGGTGGTGCGCAATATAGTATTTTTAATAATTTATTAGGGCATGATAACCAAATGATTATTGGGTTTGAAATAGATTCTCAGGAAGATGACAGGCAACGCTATCAAAATAATAATGGCTCGCAAGGGTCGCAACAATTAAATGAATTACAAAACGGTGATTCACTCGGATTCTATTTTCGTGATGAAATTTCATTATCAGAGGCACTTGAACTATCACTAGGTATCAGATACGACGAAGTTACGCTTGGTGTCGATGATATTTTTCTAAGCGATGGGAACCAAACCAGTGAGCTAAAATTTGAAGAACTTAGTCCAATGTTTGGCTTATCGTGGAAAATTAACCCGAAAGTAAATATTTACGGAAATATTTCAAGTGTTTTTGAAACACCGACTTTTACTGAATTAACTGGTGTTGCAACCGGTGGCTTTGCTAATGTCTCCGCACAAAAAGCATTAAATTATGAGGTAGGCATTAAAGGTAATATTAGTTCGCGTGCGAATTATGATTTTGCTGTTTACCGTATTGACGTTGAAGACGAAATCATTAATACCTCAAATGTTGATGGTCGTACCTTTTTTAATAATGCAGATACAACAAGAAATGGTGCTGAAGCAACTATCTCGTTTATTCCTTTTACTGGCACAAACATGCTGATGTCATATACTTATAATGATTTTACTTTCGATAATTTTCCTGCTTCAGTTTGTACAACCTGCGCAGGGGATGATTTGCCTGGTTTGCCGACACATAATTTCTATACGGAGTTAAGCTATACACATCCCTCCGGCTTTTTTTCCAGTATTGATTTCCAATTTGTCAGTAATATGTATCTAGATAATGACAATACCGTTCAGAATAGACCTTATGGTGTATCAAATTTGCGGGGGGGTTATATAAAAACAATTGGCGATATGGAAATTACACCCTACATAGGCATAAACAACCTCTTCGATAAAAAATACATAGGAAACGTACGCATCAATGCATTTGGAGGCCGTTTTTTTGAGCCTGCTCCTGAATTAAATATTTATGCTGGAATTACGATACGATTTAATTAATGACCGATTTTTTATTGACCTCTTCATCCTCTTTAGCCAAGCGAAAGCTTGGTTATTTTTTTGATGCACGAGAAGTTTATTTCAATCAATGAGACCTTCAAATATAAACAAAATAACTCTGTTTAATTTAGGTTTTAGACCATTTTTTTTAGGTGCATCTTTGTTTTCAATCATAACGATCATTTTATGGGTGGCAGTATATAATTATCAGTTCCCAATTCCGATTGAGAATATTTTGATATCTCAATGGCATGCTCATGAAATGATATATGGGTATTGTTTTGCCGTTATTGCCGGTTTTCTCCTAACCGCAGTAAAAAATTGGACTGGTCTACAAACTTTACATGGAATCCCATTATTTATTCTTTTTATCTTATGGTTAATTGGGCGTGTACTATTTCTTTTTGGAACAAAACTGCTATTAGTTGCTGCTTTTTTTGATATTACTTTTTCAGTTTTTTTGGGTTTTGCTATAGCTTTTCCAATAATAAAGGTAAAGCAGTGGAGGCAGTTAGGAATCCTATCTAAAATAATTTTATTTGCAGTTGGGAATATCTGTTTTTACGCCGGAGCTTTAAACTACCTTGATAACGGTGTACACCTGAGTATTTATGGCGGACTATATTTAGTTATCGCTTTAATAATGGTGATTAGTCGTCGGGTGATTCCTTTTTTTATACAAAGAGGTGTTGATTATAATCTTGAAATAATAAATTTTAGATCGGTTGATATTTTAAATATCATTTTCTTGTTAGTTTTCCTTTTTTCTGAACTATTTCTTTCTAATCAAACACTTAGTTCAAGCATGGCATTTGGGTTATTTGTAACAAATACGATTAGACTTTATTTTTGGCATACAAGGGGGATATGGGTAGTTCCCTTTCTTTGGAGTTTATATATATCGTTAGTATTTATAGATATCGGTTTTTTATTATTCGCGATGATGCCTTTTCTTAGTATTTCAAAATTTATCGCTATCCATGCTTTCGCGTTTGGTGGTGTCGGCATTATTACATTGAGTATGATGGCTCGCGTTTCTCTTGGGCATACAGGAAGAAGTATAAAGACTCCTTCAAAACTAATTAAAAACGCACTATTTTTATTAACACTAGGGGCGATCGTTCGGGTTATTTTTCCCCTAGTAAATACAAATCATTATTTAATATGGATTTTTATTTCACAAATTTTTTGGATAACAGCATTTCTTTTATTTGCGATTGTCTATATACCTATTCTCACTAAAGAACGTATTGATGGTAAATTAGATTAAACAAAATAAAATTATTAATAACCAATATACTTGAATTAGCCATCAGGTTCTTTGTCAATCATAGCAGTGATCGCCCAACCAGTTTCCGGTTTCATCTGACCATTTACAACAAAAACATGTAAACGTTTTTTATCATCGATTGCAAACATAGGAATAATATTTTTTTCATACTCCTTCAGGTATTGTTCAAATGTAAATTCGTCACTTAGTTGAGTGCTTTTTATGTCAGCCTGATTTCTCAAACGATATGGAAGGTTACCGTAATCAACATCCTAACAATTAGGAAACTTCCTGTTTAGATTTGATGATGTACTGATCTAGATCATTATTTATATTTTTTATTCACATAAGATTTGTATTGCAGTAACGATTGAATGCAGATTCTAGTGGCGCCGCGGGTAGCATCGCAATATATGTACGGTGACTGGTCTTGTGTAAGCGGGTTTGCCCACCGTATGGTTCTAATTTGCTGACACTTTCCCTTGACAGCACCAGCGTTGCTATCAGTGGTGTCACGACCTTAACTCTGGCTGATGTTGGTGGTACAACCACCTCATCTCCTGAAGACTGATGAATAAAACATAAGAGAGATTTCGTTATGGATATCAAGCAATCTAAATTAACATTTACTAAAAAGAATTTTAATACATTTTGGTCGAGAATGATTTTGAGTATATTAATAGGTATGTCTATTATTACTGTGCTTTTTTTGATCCAACATAACTAAAGTATTATTCGTGTATAGAAAAATTAATTATTATGGTTTCCTTCTAATACCGCAAATTCTAGTGTTACTTTTTCCGGCGGCAAGCAAAGATCATTATTGCACGCTTGTAACTGGAGCTGCAGATCAAGTTTTGTGAACTTGGATGAATTCCTGTTTGAACGTGGCCATAAATTAGCTGTTAGCATTACGTTACCTTCGTAGAGCGCTAATGCTTCATTTTCAAAATTTAATTTCTTTATAGTTGGTTCTGGATATTTAACATTGCTTAGGGCCCAGTCTTCATTTCCATCTGCAATCGTTAGTTTCACTGGTATTAAGTAATCTTGAAGCGGCTTATTTGAGTTTATATGCCAGTCTGAAGCTATTTTTAATTTTATTTGAAGAGTTTTATTTGAGTCTTGAAATTGAGATTTAATTTTTATAGATCCTCGACCGGCATAATCAATAGAACCAGAAATACCGTTAATATATTCATCTATCGCAGAAAGCATATAGGGGTAACTATCAGGTCTTTTGTCAATATCAAATGAAAAACTATTTAACATCTGACTAACATAATCCTGATATTGATAATTAAAAACACGCTGTGAAAGTTTAATCAAAACATGCATCGCTATGGAATTTCCTGAAGGTATAGCATGATCATAAATATCAATTGGCTGTATAAAAAGTGATTCTTCAGTACCCATTCTAAAAATACCCCCTTCGCTATCCCAAAATTTATCGATCATGGCGTCTGTTAATAATATAGCCCTGTCTAACCAAACTTGTTCCCCTGTAACATCATAAAGCGTAATCATTGCCTCTGAAAAACTGGCGTAGTCTTCCTGTGCGGCAGGAATTGAAATACTTCCGTTTAAATTCACTCGCCATAATTGATGGTCTGCAGTTAGTTGTTTATCCCATAAATATTCAGCCGATCTTTTTGCGGCGACAAGATAATCATCCTTATTTAAAACTTGCGACGCTTTAGCCAACGCAGTAATAACGAAGCCATTCCAAACAACAATTATCTTGTCATCTCGAAGAGGTTTGCTGCGTTTATCACGGATTTTTTTTAAATTACCCCTTATAAATTCAATTCTTTCTGATAAATTATTTGCTCTTGAGTTTTTTATTTCAAACTCTTCATGTGAAACCGGCATAAAAAGAATGTTTTTGCCATTGAAATTACCTGTATTAGTTATACCAAAATATTCAAAGACTAATTTTGTATCTTCAGGATTAAGTAAGGATTTGATTTCATCAGATGACCAAATAAAATAAGCACCTTCCATTTCCTCGCTATCAGCATCTGTTGCCGAGTAATAAACGCCCTCGGGAGACATCATGTCATCCAGCACATAATCTAGAATTTGCTGTGAGATTCTCCTATAGAATTGCTTACCTGTAAGGTGATATGCATAAAGATATACCCGCGCTAAATTTGCCTGGTTATATAGCATCTTCTCAAAATGTGGTATTTGCCATTCTGCGTCAGTTGAATAGCGATGAAAACCGCCGCCGATCTGATCATAAATTCCGCCCTGGGCCATTTTTTCTAAAGTGTGTTCAACCATTGTAAGTATTTCCTCATTACCTTTGCGCTCTACCATTTGCAATAAAAATAGTAAATTTGTTTCATTAGGAAATTTTATCGGCCCATCAAATCCTCCATTTAATGGATCGTAACGATGCAAAATATTTTCCGATGCCTTGCGTAATACACTTTCATCGATGGTTGTTATTTCATTTCTTATTTTCATTCTTTCGTGTACGGCAATTGATAGTTCATTGGCGCTAAGAATAATTTTTTCTTGCTCATACTCCCATGTATGAGTAATACTTTTTAATAAACTAAGAAATTGATCTGGGGGTAGATAAATTTCAGAATAAAAAGGATGCCCATTGGCTAGCAAAAAGCTTGAAATTGGCCATCCTCCACTCCCTTTTATCAACTCAACAACGGTCATATATAGTTTATCAACATCGGGGCGCCGTTCCCGATCTACTTTGATAGCGATAAAGTTTTCGTTTAAGTATCGTGCTATTTCAATATCATCAAAGCTTTCTCTTTCCATAACATGACACCAATGACAAGTTGAGTAGCCTATAGAAAGAAAAATGGGTTTATTTAACTTCTTAGCAAGTGCAAAAGCTTCATCGTTCCATGAATACCAATTAACAGGATTATGCGCATGCTGTAATAAATAAGGTGATTCCTCGAAAATTAATCGATTGGTATAAAGTGGTTGGTTATTTTTGTCTAGATGTTTAGTTCTTAAAGGATACTTTGTTTTCATGCTGTCGACAGATTTTTGTAAATTGTTTTGATACTCATTTGAAAATTTTTCAGCTCCTGGTAAATTTTCTGCATATGATATGTTAAACGGAAATATCCAAATTAGATAATTGATTATTATACTTAGAATAAAAGTTGATACTTTCATGTGATTACTCGAATCTGAAAAATCATACTAAATTTATAACTAATTTAGTGCTAAAAATTTGATCTGGATCAGCGTTTAACTTAGTAATATCTGATTTAATTCACTTAGTCATACTTAACTTCTAATAATTAATCAAGACAGAGAAAAGACATGAATCAGGATAATTTTAATATTGAGATTCGTCAATTTCCAAAAAAAGTAGGAGTTACATCTCAAAGAGAAATCACGAATA
>CAJWQR010000005.1 GCA_913045195.1 uncultured Legionellales bacterium
TACCACATATTGGGGATTTTGATCCAGACAAACTGTCGGCAGAGATATCTTCGTCTTTCATTTCTCAAATTTAATATTTAAAACAAAGGCCAAGTTAGGTTAATATATCGCTTCTTTTGCCATGGTCTAGCGGCAACAATTATTTAAGGGTTTTCCGAATTAGGGTGGCGAAAAAAATAAATTATAATTTTGTGTAAAAAATATTAAGAGACGAGGATGCTTTTTAATTTAATAAACGAAAATGACCAAAAAAACTATGTTTAGCAATAGAAGAATTGAACAAAGCAATCAAAAATTGAAATAAAATCATAATCACAGGGGAAGGTTGTAATGTCTGTAGATAAATTGAAACAAATCGTGCTCGGTGTCACCGCCGTTTCATTATTTTTGATGAGCGGTATAGCGTTAGCTGATTACATGAACGTACTGAATTTAACCGAAGGCGTTACACCAACCAGTAAAATGGTCTACAGCCTACATATGCAAATTCTGTATATTGTCACAGTAATCGGTATTCTCGTATTTTCGGTAATGTGTTGGTCGATTTACCATCATAGAAAATCTAAAGGCGCGGTCGCTGAACAATTTCATCACAGCACAGCCGCTGAAATTACTTGGACGGTTGTTCCCATCCTTATTCTTGTCCTCATGGCAATTCCTGCAACCAAAGCGCTGGTATTTATGGAACAAACCGGTGATTCGGAAATGACAATCAAAGTTACCGGTTATCAGTGGAAATGGAAATACGATTATCTTGATGAAGACATTAGTTTTTTTAGTGCGCTCGCACAAGACAGCAATGATGCAAGACAAAGAGGTTCGGGGATAGACCCGAACACAGTCGATAATTATCTTTTAGATGTTGATAACCGAGTTGTGCTCCCGATTAAAACAAAAATTCGAATACTTACAACCGCTGCTGATGTAATCCATGACTGGTGGGTGCCTGCACTTGGGTGGAAGCGTGATGCAATACCAGGTTTTATCAATGATAACTGGACCTATATTGAAGAACCGGGGGTTTATCGTGGTAAATGCGCTGAGCTTTGTGGTAAAGATCATGGCTTTATGCCAATTGTTGTCGAAGCCGTTTCTAAAGATGAATATGTTGCTTGGGTTGAAGAACAAAAATCAATACAACTTGCAGCAGCAGCAGGCGCGGATAAAGAATGGACAAAAGAAGAATTGTTAGAAAAAGGCGCAGCAGTTTATGCAGCAAATTGTGCTGCTTGTCATATGGCAGAAGGACAAGGCATAGAAGGCCTATTCCCAGCGTTAAAAGGAAGTGCCATTGTTAATGGGCCGGCGTCAGAAATAATTATGCAGGTGCTTAATGGTAAAAACATGATGCCCGCTTTTAAAGATCAATTAAACGATGTCGATTTAGCTGCCGCAATTACTCACGAAAGAAATTCGTGGGGCAATACAGCCGCCGATATCGTTCAGCCAGCAGATATAAAAGCAGCGCGTTAATCTAAGAATTTAAATTTAAATATTGAGTAAAACAACAATACAAAATAAAGGGTAGAAATTATGAGTGAAGCAGTCCTACATGACGATCATCACGATCATAAACCAACCGGAATAGGCCGCTGGCTTTTTTCAACTAACCATAAAGATATCGGAACGATGTATCTGGTATTTGCTTTGATAATGTTTTTTGTCGGTGGCGCGATGTCAATGGTAATTAGAGCCGAATTATTTCAGCCAGGCATGCAGTATGTTGACCCACAATTTTATAATTCGATGGTAACAGTGCATGCGCTGGTGATGATCTTTGGTGCCTTGATGCCCGCGGGTGTAGGGCTTGCTAACTGGATGATCCCGATGATGATCGGCGCACCGGATATGGCGTTGCCTAGGATGAACAACATGAGTTTTTGGATTCTACCGTTTGCTGCAACGCTTTTAATTTCTACTTTTTTTATGCAAGGTGGTGCGCCAGCTGGTGGTTGGACAATGTATCCACCTCTGATTCTCCAACTAGGTGATGGATTGCCTTACCTGGTCTTTGCAGTGCATTTTCTGGGTGTTTCTTCAATTATGGGCGCGATTAATATTATTGCGACAGTTTTTAATATGCGTGCCCCCGGAATGACTTTTATGAGGCTGCCTTTATTTGTCTGGACCTGGATCATTACTGCGTTCTTGTTAATTGCTTCAATGCCGGTATTAGCTGGCGCGGTTACAATGTTGTTAACCGATAAATATTTTGGCACTGCATTTTTTGATGCTGCAGGTGGCGGTGATCCGCTTATGTTCCAGCACATTTTCTGGTTTTTTGGCCACCCTGAGGTGTACATTTTAGTATTGCCAGCATTTGGTGTTATCTCACAGATCATCCCGACTTTTTCGCGTAAACCATTATTTGGCTATACCTCCATGGTGTATGCAACTGCATCAATCGCTTTTTTATCTTTCTTTGTGTGGGCGCATCACATGTTCACCGTTGGTATGCCATTAACCGGCGAGTTGTTCTTTATGTACGCAACGATGTCAATTGCTGTGCCAACCGGTGTAAAAATATTTAATTGGATGGCAACAATGTGGAAAGGATCGATGACCTTTGAAACACCGATGCTTTTTGCAATTGGTGTTCTATTCATGTTTTCAATTGGTGGGTTTTCTGGTTTGATGATGGGGATTACGCCCGTGGACTTCCAATATCATGACACCTATTTTATTGTTGCCCATTTTCATTATGTCATTGTGCCCGGCATTATCTTTGGCCTTATGGGCGGTATTTATTTCTGGTTACCTAAGTGGACTGGCAATATGTACGATGAAAAACTGGGCAAACTACATTTCTGGTGCTCAACGATTTCGGTCAACATATTGTTCTTCCCCATGCACTTTATTGGGCTAGCCGGTATGCCTCGTCGTATACCTGACTACAATGTCCAATTTGCCGATTGGAATGTAATTATATCGCTTGGTGGTGTTGCATTTGGGCTGAGTCAACTCATACTTGTTTGGGTGGTTATCAAGTGTGTTCGCGGCGGCGAGAAAGCAGGAGATCAGGTTTGGGAAGGCGCACACGGTTTGGAATGGACTCTGCCTTCGCCCCCACCATTTCATACTTTTACAACGCCACCTGAAGTAACCGATGCGACGGCGCACTCATAAATTAAGAAATGAGAAACACGCTTACCATGAGTGATAATAAACAGAGCTCTGCAGATAAGGAGTTAGCAAAGAAAAATCTAAGGTTGGCCCTTATTTTGGGAATAATTGCCACAGGTTTTTATGTGGGTGTTATTTTGTTTTATTTTTAGATATGGAAAATAACGCAACTAAAACAGCAAAAAAACTTGGCTTAGTGGCCATTGCTATGTTTGGTTTCGGTTATTTGATGGTGCCTATATATAATGTTTTTTGCGAATACACTGGCATCAACGGGAAGACAGGCCAGATTGCACAGTCACAAGTTAGTGTCGATGATGTTGACCCAAATAGATTGGTAACAGTTGAATTTGATACCAATGTTAATCCTGCTTTGCCTTGGAAGTTTAGGGCGGTCCAATTTAAACAAGAAGTACGGCCCGGCGAAATTGCTGAGGCGTTATTTATCGTGGAAAATGAGTCTGACAAGTCTGTTGTTGGTCAGGCAATACCGAGCGTTGCCCCGGAACAAGCATCCTTATTTTTTAATAAAACGGAATGTTTTTGTTTTATAAATCAGGTGTTAGCGCCGGGGGAGAAGAAAGAAATGATTGTACGTTTTGTTGTTGATTCAGATTTACCAGAAAAGATTTCAACAATGACATTATCGTATACTTTTTTTAAAGCCTTAAGCGAGAATGATGTTGTTAGTAATGTGAAACATGAAACGACAAAAAAAAATAATGGTTAAAAATAATTAATTAAAACGAGGAATAGTTATGTCTGACTCACATGGTGCGTATTTTATCCCAGAACCAAGTCGTTGGCCGATTGTGGGAACCCTGGCGTTGTTCTTGATGTTTGTCGGCGGCGGCATGGTGTTAAATGGGTATATTGGTAATGGCCAATATATATTGGGCCTCGGGTTTTTAGCGCTTGTCTATTTATTTTATGGCTGGTTTAAAGATGTGATAGATGAAAGTATCTCCGGTAAGTACAACGAACAGGTTGATATCAGTTTTCGTTGGGGGATGGCCTGGTTTATTTTCTCAGAAGTTATGTTTTTCGCAGCTTTTTTTGGCGCTTTATTTTATACACGGGTTCTTGCGGTGCCTTGGCTGGGAGGAGATAGCGTAACCAATATTTTCCTTTGGCCAGATTTCCAAGCTGTATGGCCCTTGTTAACAACACCTGATATGAGTGTTACAGGGTTAGAGTCTAAGTACATGGCAATTAAAGAAGTGATTCCTGCTTGGGGGATTCCCGCGTGGAACACAGCAATTCTCTTATCTAGCGGCGCAACCGTTACGTTTGCCCATTGGGCATTAAAGAAAGGAAATCGCTCCGCTTTATGTTGGTGGTTAGCAGCGACAGTGTTGCTGGGTTTTATCTTTGTTTATTTGCAAGCATCTGAATATGGCCACGCTTACCACGAACTAGATTTAACACTTAAATCAGGCGTCTATGGGTCAACTTTTTTTATGTTAACCGGGTTTCATGGTTTTCATGTCACCATGGGGGCAACAATGTTGTTGGTCATTTTGATTAGATCAATGAAGGGACACTTTTCGGCACACAATCATTTTGCTTTTGAAGCAGTCGCGTGGTACTGGCATTTTGTTGATGTGGTCTGGCTAGGGTTATTTATATTTGTTTATTGGATATAAATTAAACAAAAATTAATTTAAAGGCGTTGCATTGGCAGCGCCTTTATAGTTTTTGCGTTATTTAAAAACCAGCCCCGTGGGGTGTTACCCATCCAAACTTATAACCAAGTAACAAGGAAATAAATAACATAATAGAAAGTATAATTCTGAAAGTCAGCGAAGTAACCAATCTTTTTGAGTTTGAGTTATCGTTGGCCAGAAAAAAAAGTCCCGAAAAAAGTGAAACGCCTATTAGAATAAGCAAAATAAAGATATAAATTTTAAAATAAAAAATGGCGCTCATTTTCGATGTTCCTTTGATTTAGATTAACATTATAACAGTATATGTTTCAAAGAATTTTAACTATTCTTAATTAATGAAAGCAAAAATCGGAAATTGGGTTTTTTGTCCAAGACTGATCACAAGTCTCTTAACATTATTATTTTTTATCTTGTTTGTTTCTTTAGGTTTTTGGCAGATTGATCGCGCCGAACAAAAAAGATCTCAACATTCGTTTTTTGAAAAACGACAGAACAAAGAGGCAGTTAATCTCGATCATAATGTGATTAAAACCGCGGGTATCGTCGATCTTATATGGCGTAAGGTTAATGCTACGGGCAATTTCTTGGAACAGCATCAAATTTTATTAGATAATCAGGTTCATGCGGGACGGGCAGGATACTATGTTTACACACCTTTTAGGCTTGAAGATAGCGAAGATATTATTCTGGTAAACCGAGGCTGGGTCTCAACAAATAATGATCGAAATTTAAGCCCAAGATTAATTATGACGAAAGGCATGATTAGTATTAATGGCGTTATAAAAGAGGAGCCACGAACAGGACTTTTATTAACTAAAGAACATGTTGAAAAATTGAGCGAAACTATTACAAGGGTACAAAGACTAACTATTGCTGAAGTATCTGATATAACAAGAATTAAATTATTACCTTTTATAATGAGATTATCTCCAGAGTCAAAGCATGGCTATACTAAAAAGCGGCAGTCACATAATTCTGGCGAGAATGTTCATATGGGTTATGCCTACCAATGGTTTGCTTTTGCCATCATGCTACTTGCTATTTATTTAATAATAAATATTGAGAAAAGAAACGGAACGGCATAAATGGACGGCGAAAATCCCAATAAGAAAAACAAAATAATAATTATTGTTATTGTATTAGTTTTTATTGCTCCTTCAATTCTATCTTGGTATGTATTTAATCATAGTAATTTTTTGGAATCCCGAGGGACATCAAACTATGGCCAAATTATAATCCCTCCTGTTCAGTTAGAGGATTTATCATTAATTGATCCGTTAAACACAGAACGGAACGACACGTTGCATGGGAAATGGAGCATGATATATGTTGCAGAGTCATGCGAAGAAATCTGCATGGAAAATGTTTATCGAATGCGACAAATCCATATGGGCATTGGCAAACATTCGCTACGGGTACAAAAAGTTCTATTTTTAACCAACCAGCATTCTAGTGAATTATCTGAATTATTTATTAACTATGCAGGGCAACAAATAATTAGTTCTGATTCAGTCGATTTAGATGCACTATTGGATAAGTTCCGTTCAGAAAAAGTTATTTACCCAACAAAAGCTGGCCATATATATATTTCAGACCCACTAGGTAATCTTATGATGAGCTATCCCTCTGATATAAACCCAAAAGGTATTTTGAAGGACCTAAAAAAATTATTAAGAGCATCTCGTATCGGTTAATTAAAAGATTATAAAGTCTAAAAAATGAAAATAAATTTAAATCGTATATTTCTTAATCTTTTACGTCTCGGGTGTTTGTTGGCTCTTGTAGTAATTATTTTGGGGGCGTATGTAAGATTGTCAGACGCAGGTTTAGGATGTCCTGATTGGCCAGGATGTTATGGTAAATTAATTGTCCCTGAGGGCAGTAATAGCCAAGTTGAGGAGATGAATTTGGCTTATCCTGAAAGGCTATTTGAAAAAGATAAAGCATGGAAGGAGATGTCGCATCGTTACCTTGCCAGTGTGTTAGGTTTTTTAATTTTAATGTTGGCTGCCCTTACATGGTTTAAGCCACAATTCTTAAGTGTACGTTTATTTTCAAGTATTTTACTAGTGTTTGTTATGTTTCAAGGATTGCTGGGGATGTGGACGGTTACATTATTATTAAAGCCCGTTGTTGTTGTGTTACATCTTCTCGGTGGGCTAACAATTTTGAGTTTACTTTATTGGAAAATGTTAAGGCAACAATCCTGCAACGGTTTTTTTGTAAGTGAAAGCAGCGCAGAATTACTTCCGATTGTTGTAACTGCTTTATTTATATTATTTTGCCAGATTTCACTAGGCGGGTGGACGAGTTCTAATTACGCTGCGCTTGCCTGCCCAGATTTTCCAACATGTCAGAATATGTGGTGGCCAGAAATGAATTTTGGGGAGGGGTTTACTCTTTGGCATGGCTTAGGTATCGATTATGAAGGCGGAACTTTAAATGGTGAAGCAAGGACAGCGATTCATATGACGCATCGCGTTGGCGCCATTATTACTGGGGTTATTATCTCTTATGTCAGTTTTCGGGCGATTTTAACTGGCGCCAAATATTTGAGATTGACAGGAATTGTTGTATTAATATTGTTGATTACGCAACTATCACTAGGGGTTGCCAATATTAAGTTTAATTTACCACTATCTATTGCTGTCGCTCACAATGGAGTAGCTGCCTTATTATTGTTATCCTTAGTAACTTTATTACATCATTGTATAAGCGATAAAAACAATATTCTCTAACATAACTATGAAAACTATATGAGCAATCGAACAACAATAGATACAACAGATGTAATTTGGCAGGATTATCTAACGCTTTGTAAACCAAAAGTAGTTTCTTTAATTGTTTTTACAGCTGTTGTCGGGATGTTTTTAGCAACACCAAACATGGTTCCTTGGGATGTATTAATTTATGGAACGATCGGAATTGGTTTAGCCGCATCTTCTGCTGCAACTATAAATCACGTAATTGATTATCGTATTGATTCAATTATGGCTAGAACTATGCGACGACCTTTGCCAGAAGGAAAGATAAGCGTTGTCAATGCCATTATATTTGCCTGGTTCCTCGGGACAATTTCCATGGGAATTTTGGCTTTTTTAGTTAACACACTTACTGCTGGGCTAACCGCACTTTCATTAATTGGCTACGGCTTCATTTATTCAATGTTTTTAAAACGTGCGACGCCACAAAATATCGTAATAGGAGGTGCCGCAGGCGCTGCACCGCCCGTCTTAGGCTGGACAGCTGTTACCGGGACATTAGATCCTAATTCTTTATTATTGTTTTTAATTATTTTTGTTTGGACACCTCCACATTTTTGGGCATTGGCAATTTATCGTCGCGATGATTATGCGGCTGCAGACATCCCAATGTTGCCTGTAACACACGGCGTTGAATTCACACGATTACAAATATTGCTGTATACAATTTTGTTATTTGTTGTGACATTACTGCCATATTTAGTTGGTATGTCTGGCTTTTTTTATTTGGTGGGAGCGGTATTACTTGGGGCAGGATTCTTATACTATGCAATTTTAATGCGTTTTAACCACGATGATCAATTGGCAATGCGCACATTTTCTTATTCGATTATTTACTTAATGCTTCTCTTTGCATTTTTATTAATCGATCATTACATACCAATTATTGTTAACAATCTATAGTCTAATTATATAAAGCAAAGAGTAAAAATGATTATTATTCTTTGATTGATGCTTTAAGTTTTTTAATCGCGCTATTTTCGATTTGTCTAACCCTTTCCGCAGATATATTATGGATAGCGGCAAGCTCGTGTAGCGTTGCTTTTTTTTCAACTAACCAACGACTCGAAATTATATCTTTACTTCGATCGTCTAATAGAGCAATTGCATTTTGTAAAGTTTCTTGTTCATGATCTATGTTTTGTTTGCTTTCCAATAATTCTTCTGGCCCAGCTTCATTATTTTCTAAATAACTAGCAGGGGTGTTATAGGATTCTTCATTATCATCAAGATGCGTATCGAATGTCGCATCATAATTACTCATGCGTTTTTCCATCTCAATAACATCACTTGGTTTTACGCCAAGATCCTTCGCCACTTCATTTACTTCTTGTTGGTTTAGCCAACCCAATCTTTTTTTTGAAGAGCGAAGATTAAAGAATAATTTACGTTGAGCTTTTGTCGTAGCGATTTTAACGACACGCCAATTTTTTAGAATGAATTCATGAATTTCCGCGCGTACCCAATGGACCGCAAAGGAGACAAGACGAACACCAAAATCAGGATTAAAACGTTTAACAGCTTTCATTAACCCTATACTACCTTCTTGGATAAGATCCGCCTGCTGAAGACCATAGCCACTATAGCCGCGTGCTATTTTTACAACAAAACGAAGATGAGACATTACTAGTTGACGAGCGGCCTCTATATCATCATTTTCTTGCAAAAGCCTTGCTAAACGTTGTTCTTCATCAAAAGACAAAATAGGCACTTGATTGACAGAGCGGACGTAACTGTCAATTGAGCCTGCCGGCAATGCGAATTGTAGATTTGCTAGTTGATTCATATATTTAATTTCCATTAGCTATAATTTGCGCTAACAATTGACATTTTAGCACTCTAATTGTTTGAGTGCTAATAATACCAAAGGTTCAATTGAATATATTATATAAAGTGTTGATTTGTTTAACTTTAATTTGGTTCAATAGAGCAGAGATGACGCTTTACTGCAATCCAGGAACCGAGTAAACCAAGTAATATAGCAAAACCAAATAAACAAAGTGTATTTATGAGCCCGAGCCCCGTTAATTGAAAATTACTGGCGTATAGAATTGATAGGTTATTTACGGGCCCACTCAACATTTGCATTGATACACTAACTAGTATCCAGGCAATTGAGCCGCCAAAAATACCGTACCATAAACCACTATATAAAAACGGGCGCTGAATAAAGCTGTCAGTTCCCCCAAATAATTTTGTTATTTCAATTTCATTGCGAGAACTGTAAATGGATAAGCGTATGGTGTTGCCAACAATGAGTAACACCGCGACTGCTAATAGTGTCGATAATATAAAAATGACAAGTTTGACAATATCTATAATCTTCGCCAAACGATTAATCCATTTGCCATCGTATTGTATATTATCAACCTCAGGCATTGCCCTCAATTCCTCAACTAAACGTTTAGTTTTAGATTCGTCAAAATATTTATATGTTGGTTTTACTAATACGACATTTGGGAAGGGGTTTTCATCGGTCACGCTAAGCACATCAGTAAAGCCGGATAGTTTTTTATATTCAGCTAATGCCTTATCTTTTTTTATTAAAATTATATCAGCGATATCATTACGCTTAGATATTTGTTTTGCAAAATCTGTTGCTTGTTGTTCATCAATTGTTGTCTCTAAGAATATATTTATTTCAACAGCATTATCCCAGCCAGAAGAAACAATTTGAGCATTACTAAGAAAAACATAAAAACCTGCTGGGAATGCCAGGGAAATACCGATTACAATTGTAGTTAAAATATTGTTAACGGGGTTTTTTGCATACTGGCCTAGACTAAAAAAGAATGCCTGCGCATGCTGGGTTAACCAAGTTTTTATAAATTGATTCAATTGATTATTTAAAGTTTTTATTTTTAATGGTTAATATAATTTTTATTATTATCGCCCACATCTAGAATACGCCCGCCATCCAAAATAATAATTCTTTTATTCATATGTTTGATCATATCAAGCTCATGACTTGCAATTAGTACAGTTACCCCAACTTGATTAAACTGTTCAAACAGTTTCATCATGTCCCATGAAAGCGCAGGGTCAAGATTTCCAGTTGGCTCATCAGCAAGAAGAACTGCGGGTCGATGCACTACTGCCCGAGCGACACCAACACGTTGTTGTTCTCCTCCGGATAACTCCACAGGACAATTGTTAATTTTTGATAATAAGCCAACCTTATCGAGCGCCGCGTGCACTCTTCTTTTTACTTCTTGGTGATTGCCGCCAGAAATAACCAGGGGCAATGCCACATTATCAAAAATAGTTCTATCATTAAGTAATCTGTGGTTTTGAAAAATAAAACCGATATTTCTTCGAAATATTGGTATACGATTATTTTTAATTCTTTCTAGGCTCTGCCCTTTTACTATTATTTGGCCACGCGTATGGCGGTCAATTAAATTTATTAGTTTTAGTAAAGTACTTTTACCCGCGCCAGAACGACCACTAACATAAACCATTTCTCCCTTATTGATATTTAAATTAATATTTTGCAGTGCTTTATTACCGCTTGGATAAGTCATAAATACATTAGTGAATTGAATCATGAATTATTTTCCAATAAAGCATCAATAAACTCGGTGGCTTTGAACTTTTGTAAATCATCAATTTTTTCGCCTATTCCTATAAACTTGATTGGAATATTTAATTCATCTGCGAGTCTAAAAACAATACCGCCTTTTGCGGTACCATCTAGTTTAGTTAAAATAATGCCATCTACACCAATACTTTCCTTAAATTGCTTCGTTTGAGTCACTGCATTTTGTCCTGTACCAGCATCTAGTACTAATAGTATTTCTTTTTTTATTGTTATGTCGAACTTATCACTAATTCTGTTAATTTTTTTTATTTCATCCATAAGGTTTTTTTTATTATGTAAACGCCCAGCTGTATCAACAATTAATACGTCAATATTGTTAGCACGGGCAGATTGAAGTGCATCATAGATAACCGCCCCAGGGTCAGAGCCGTTAATTTGCGATATAACTTTTACGTTATTACGTTCACCCCATATATTTAATTGCTCGGTTGCTGCTGCACGAAATGTATCTGCGGCAGCCAAAAGAACACTTTTATTTTCCGATTTTATATATTTAGTAAGTTTGCCAACTGTTGTTGTTTTTCCAACGCCATTAACACCAACAACTAGGACTAAATATGGTTTACTTATATTTTTTGGTATTGTGAAATTTTGTTCTACGGATTTAAGTAAGGGCAATAAAGCTTGTTTTATTTGTTCGTTAAAACAGAGAACATCAGATTTTTTTTTAATAGTAGCTGTTAATAGGCGAATGATCAGATCAGTTGTTTTGATTCCAACGTCAGCAAGTAAAAATCTATCCTCAAGCTCATTAATAATGGTATCATCGATAGGTGTTTTCTTACTAAATAGCATGCCAAAGAGGCTAGCTCTCGTTTGTTTAAGCTGAACTGAAAGCGACGACGTCTCAGTCTTATTCTCTGATTTTAGTTTTTTGCTATTTTTTTTAAAATCAAACACAGAAATAGTTTTTTATCATGACGCAATGAATTTTAAAAGTACCTTATTATTAAGCAATATTGAACTTAATAATATTGAAATATTCTAAAAATACGCCCGATGTTACAAAATTTAATACTAAATTAAACAAAAAGTAATGAAACATTATTGGTTAAAAATGGAAGCTATATTTTTAGTCCTGGTTTTGATAATTCCAGGCAATACATTGGCGCGCGTGTATGAATATGAGCTTGATAACGGCCTTAAGCTTTTAGTTAAGGAAGACCATCGTGCGCCTGTTGTTGTTACACAGGTATGGTATAAGGTTGGTGGTAGTTATGAGTATGACGGTGTAACTGGAATATCACATGCCTTAGAGCACATGATGTTTAAAGGAACAGAGAAATTCCCCCCTGGCGAATTTTCACGAATAATCTCAGAAAATGGCGGTCGTGATAATGCTTTTACCGGCCCAGACTACACTAGTTATTTTCAAACACTCGAAAAAACACGATTGCCAATTAGTTTCGAATTAGAGGCAGATAGAATGCGGCATTTAAAATTATCTAATGAGGAATTTATAAAAGAGATTGAAGTAGTAAAGGAGGAGCGGCGCTGGCGTACTGAAGATAACCCGCAATCTTTTTTATATGAGACGGCAAAAGCAACGGCCTTTCAAACTAGCCCATACCGTTTCCCTGTAGTTGGTTGGATGCAGGATTTAAGTAGTATGACAATTAATGATTTGAGTTCTTGGTATAAGAAATGGTATGCACCAAACAATGCAACTGTCGTTGTTGTTGGCGATGTAGATCCAAATTATGTTTACGCGTTAGCCTATGAATATTTTTCTCCACTGCCAGCCGGAGAGCCAATAAAAATAAACGAACATAAAGAGGTTCCTCAGCAAGGCACAAAACGTATTACTGTAAAACGCCCAGCTGAACTTCCGAGCATAATGATGGCGTATAAAACTCCTGTTATAAAACCACAAGATAAACATCAAACTGAATATGATTGGGAACCCTACGCTCTAGAGGTATTGGCCGGAATATTAGATGGCGGTAACAGCGCAAGAATTGCGAGTCGTTTAGTTAGGGGCAACGAAGTTGCAGCTGGCGCAAGCGCAAGCTATCAAATAGCTTCGCGCTTAGATAATTTGTTTACCTTGTCGGGGATACCTGCAGAAGGCAAGTCAATACAAGAACTTGAGGTTGCGTTTAGAAATGAGATATTAGATTTACAAACACATTTAGTCAGCAATGAAGAATTACAGCGCGTCAAAGCACAAGTAATATCTGCAGATGTTTACGAAAAGGACTCAGTATTTTATCAAGCAATGATAATTGGCATATTAGAAACAGTCGGTTTATCTTGGGACTTAGCTGACGCATATGTCGATAGAATTAAATCGGTGACTAATGAGCAAGTCTTAGCAGTTGCAAAAAAGTATTTGATTGATGATAGATTGACAGTTGCTGATTTGTATCCACTTTCAACTAAAGATAAATCTAGTAAAATAAGATCGACAATTAAAGGAAACACTCGTGCGCATTAGTACTATTTTCTTTTTTATTATTTTTTATGTAAACACCGCACTAGCGTCGCCAAATATAGAATATTGGACAACGGGCGCAGGCGCTGAGGTTTACTATGTGCATGCTCCAGAACTGCCCATGGTAGATATACAAATTGTTTTTGATGCAGGCAGTAGCCGCGATGAAGATACATTGGGGATTGCGATGCTAACAAATAGTTTGTTAGCAGATGGCGCAGGCGGCGATGATGCCGATAAGATAAGCAATGATTTTGAATCGCTAGGCGCAATTTACGCGACAGATATTAGTTATGATTCGGCTTCTTTACAGTTACGCTCACTTACTGAAAGTGGATTGCTGAAAAGCGCAATTATAAATCTTAAGAAAGTTTTATCTTCTCCAGATTTTCCTACAGATGCTTTAGAGCGAAGACGCTCACAAATGCTAATTGGAATAAAAGCAAAACAACAGTCACCAGCCGCGATAGCAAAAGATGCGTTTATGAAGGCGACATATCAATCTCACCCCTACGCGAAACCAAGCGAGGGTACTGAGACAAGCGTAAAAGCAATTAAGAGAAAAGATATTGTTTCGTTTTATAAGAAACACTACACCGCAAAAAATTCCATGATTGCGATTGTTGGCGCGGTTAGTCATGAGTTAGCGAAACAAATATCAGAGGATATCTCAGCTGCATTTCAAGACGGAGAAAAAGCAAGTTCGATAAGAGCTGTGGAGAAATTAGAGGAACCACAAAGTATTTTTATCGAATATCCGTCAGCACAAACACATATACTCGTTGGCCAACCTGGTGTGAAGCGAGGTGATTCCGATTATTTTCCGTTATATGTTGGCAATCATATTCTTGGCGGAGGAGGTATGGTGTCAAGATTATTTGAAGAAATTAGAGAAAAGCGAGGGTTGTCATATAGTGCATATAGTTATTTTTCGCCAATGCTTTTTAAAGGACCTTTCACTGCAGGACTGCAAACAAAAACAGACCAAGCCGATGAAGCACTTTCTGTTTTATTAGAGAATATTAAAAATTATATTGCACAAGGGCCAACAGAAGAAGAATTAATTGCTGCAAAGAAAAATATTACCGGCGGATATCCATTACGTATCGATAGTAATAGCAAGATTTTAAATTATGTGGTCGTGATTGGTTATTATAAATTACCACTCGATTATCTTGAAACATTTAATAATAATGTTGAGGCAGTTACTATTGAAAGTATCAAAGATGCCTTTAAACGGCGACTTTCCCCAGACAAGCTTGTTATGGTAAAAGTTGGCGTGTCTTCAAATAAAAAAAGCGAAGATTAGTGAGACTTGGATAGTCCTTCAAAGATTCGTATTGTTGGCGGTAAATGGCGCGGTAGAAAATTAAATGTAATTAATATGCCCGGTTTAAGGCCTACCCAGGATCGAACTCGGGAGACATTATTTAATTGGCTACAAGGAAAAATTGTTGGTGCTCGTTGTCTTGATTTGTTTTCTGGTACAGGCGCACTTGCTTTTGAAGCATTATCTCGCGGCGCAGCTGAAGTTATAATGGTTGAATCTAACGCGAAGATTGTAGAAACTTTGAACCAAACAGCTGAGATTTTTGGGGGTAAATCGCATCAAATTGTACGTGACGACGCCGTAAGATGGGTTAGGAATAGCCCTAAAGTTTTCGATATTATTTTTCTTGATCCTCCATTTGGTCATGGGTATATAGAAAAATGTTGCCAAATGATTATTGAACAGTCATCGTTGGCTGATAATGGAATAGTTTACATAGAGTCAGAAAAAAATATAAATATACCTCCAATGTTTAAAATAAATAAAATGACTCAAATAGGCCAAGCACAATCAATATTGGCTGAATTGAATCGAGAGAGCTAATATGGTGACAGCAATTTATCCAGGTACTTTTGACCCCATAACAAATGGACATATAGACATTGCTCAGCGTGCGGCTAAATTATTTGATGAAGTTATTATTGCTGTTGCAGAAAAACCGACAGAAAAAACATTGTTTACGAAGGATGAAAGATTATCTTTTGTAAATAATCTGTTTTCTAATATTGGCAATATTAAATCAATTTCTTTTGATGGATTAGTTACCGATCTAGCCCGGGAAAAATCAGCGAAAATCCTTGTTCGTGGGGTGCGTACAATTTTAGATTTTGATTATGAATTTAAAATGGCTGGGATGAATAAAAAATTATACACGGATATTGAGACAGTATTCTTAACGCCTACAGAAAATTTTAATTATATATCATCGAGTCTTGTGCGTGAAATAGCAGTTTTGGGTGGGGATGTTAGTTTATTTGTACCCCAGTCTATTCAATTAGCTTTAAAGGAAAAATTCTCTTAATAGTTCTTCATGAAAAATAATACTCGTAATTATTTTTCTTTTGTTCTTTTATATATATTTTCTACATTTGTCTACGGCGGTAACGTCAACCAATCAGCAGTTGTAACTGCACACCAAATAGCAACCCGTACCGGCTTAGAAATACTTAAAAAAGGCGGGAATGCCTTTGATGCCGCAGCCGCGATAACTGCATCATTGGCAGTGGTTGAGCCATATGGTTCAGGTTTAGGCGGAGGTGGTTTTTGGCTGCTGCATCGTAGCTCAGACAACAAACAGGTTGTTCTTGATGGACGCGAAATGGCGCCAATGCGAAGTCGAAAAGATATGTATTTAGATAAAGATGGTAATATTCTTAGTGGCCTTTCGTTAAATGGCCCAATGGCAGCAGGCATACCTGGTGTTGTTGCGGGGATAGATTATTTAGTTACTCACTATGGCCAACTAAGTTTACAAGATATTTTAGCGCCCGCCACTCAACAAGCAAAAAATGGTTTTATTGTTACCGAACGTTATCAAAAATTAATACGGTACAGAAAGAATATACTACAACAATATGTAGGCACAGCAGCTATTTTTTTAAAAAACAATAAAATTCCTAAAATAGGAGATTTCATTGTACAAAACGACCTCGCAAAAACATTAAGCATGATTTCTGAAAATGGAAGCAAGGGTTTTTATCAGGGTGTCTTTGCTCAGAAAATGGTTAATAGTGTTCAGGAAAATGGCGGTATATGGGAAACATATGATTTAGAAAACTACAAAATCATTGAGCGAGAACCAGTTACTGTAAATTATAAAGGAATTAAGGTTACGTCAGTCCCCCCTCCTTCTTCAGGAGGAATTGTTCTTGGGCAAGCACTAAACATTTTAGAAAAATTTGATTTAACACAATATAATAGTGTTACACGTAAGCATATTATTATAGAGGCAATGAGGCGTGCATACCGCGACCGGGCGGCATATTTAGGCGATTCTGATTTTGTTGATATACCAATCAATAGACTGTTAGATAAAAATTATGCTGAAGGATTAGCATTAACAATTGATATCAACCGCGCAACACCAAGTAAAGAGTTAGGAACTATAGCGGTTACAAATAGCACAGGAACAAATACAACCCATTTTTCAGTACTTGATAAATACGGCAATAGAGTTGCATCTACATTAAGCATTAATCTGCCGTTTGGTTCTGGTTTTGTGGTAGAGGGAACCGGTGTTTTGCTTAATAATGAAATGGATGATTTTACTATTAAACCTTTTGCTGCTAATACTTATGGTTTAGTAGGATATCAGGCCAATGCTATTCATCCAGGCAAGCGTCCTTTATCAAGTATGACGCCAACATTTGTTGAGTCCGACGACCGTATTGGTATTTTAGGCACCCCCGGCGGCAGCCGAATTATTAGCATGGTTTTATTAGCTATTTTGGATTTTGCGGCAGGAGAGTTACCAGGGTCATGGGTTAATCTCCCACGCTATCATCATCAATATATTCCTGATTTAGTGCAATATGAGAAAGGCGGCTTCTCAAAGGATGAAAAAAGCAAATTAATATTAAAAGGGCACAAATTAAAGGAAATAAAACGAAGGTACGGGAATATGCAAGCCATCATGCAATGGAAGAGCAGGAATGTTAATTTTGTTGCAAGCGACCCTAGAGGCGAAGGAACCGCTGAGACAATTAATTCTTATCAATAGCTTGTTTAAAATCTTAAGTCTGGCAAAAATCGCAATAGAAAGTAGATCTTTGATTCTGTCGAATCATTTTTATTTTTCTTTTACATTCTATGCATGATTTTCCGGCACGGTTATAAATTTTTAGTTCATTCGAAAAGTACCCCGGCATACCATTTCCATTAACAAAATCACGCAATGTTGTTCCCCCTTTATCTATGGCTTTTGATAAAATAGTTTCAATCGATCTTATTAGTTTTCTATAGCGTAATTTCGATATTTTATTAGCTTTTAGCTTCGGGTTAATGCCCGATAAGAATAAAGCTTCATTTGCATAAATGTTCCCAATACCTACAACGATAGAATTATTCATAATAAATGATTTAATAGATAGTGAGCGTTTTCTAGACTTGGCATACAAATAATCAGTATTAAATTTGTCACTAAGTGGTTCTGGGCCAAGATGGGCAATTAATCTGTGGGTCATAGGGTCTTGGTTTGTCCACAAGATAGAACCAAATTTTCTCGGGTCGTGAAATCGCAGTAAATATCCGGACTCAAAAATAAAATCAACATGGTCATGTTTTATATGCGGCTCATTGTCTTTGATTACACGTAAACTGCCGGACATTCCAAGATGTATAATCAAAAAACCCTTTTTTGTTTTAAATAAAAGATATTTTGCACGACGTGTTATTTTTTCAATACATTGATTTTTAAGTAAACGTTTTAAATTTTTTGGAATTAACCATCTCAACCGGCGTTCACGAATAATGACATCTTTTATACATGCACCAACAATATAAGGCGCAATACCTTTTCTAGTTGTTTCTACTTCAGGAAGTTCTGGCATTTCTACAAAATATTAATTTTGCAAATATTTTTTTAAAACATTTGTTTAGCATCACCCATACTCATATTATATTGAATACCAAGATCTTCTCTACCAAGAATTAGGTATGGGGTAGTAGCGACGATAGCAAAGTTGATTTCTTGTCCAGACATTGAATTAATAGTTATTGATTTTTGCCCTTCTTGTTTTTCATATTTACTAACAGAAATTGCAATAATTTCTTTCCATTTGTTTATTATTTGCTTAACTTTTTCTTCATCATATTCGGGTATTGATGCCCGCCATTTACCATTATTCAACCGAATAGTATATTCGGGGAATCGAATTGAAATAATATTTATTTTATCTGGTAGTAATTTAGTTTCAGCAAAATAAGCAGCATTGGTTGTTAACTGAGGAAAATGAAAATCATCAATCATGTGAATTTTTTTATTAAATAAAATATAACGTCTTTGATTAATAGGATTATTAGTTCCAAAAGAAAATTTATTTTCATTTAATTCTAATATAACGGACGGGCTTCTAAGAGCAAACTGTGCTATGTCAACCTCATCCAAATTGAATTGTTTGTATGACTTTGTTTCAAGAATCTTTAGTATAGATTCAATTCGAGTCCTGTTAGCTTGAAGTTGTAATGGCGTACCCATGCTCCATACACCGTCGCTTTTACTAAAAGATAGATTATCAATATTTTTTCTTTGCACGTTGATATTGATGATACTTTTTGGATTTATAGAAGATAAAGGCAATAATTCATCATCAATTTCATTCTTGTTAAAAAAAATAATTACGGATAGCGAAAAAATAATGACAACTAGAGAAATGTTAATCCATATTCTTTGATTCACGTTATTGTTTTTTTCTCCTAAATTGAATAAAGACCCCAACGGTTGTTAAAATTATAGGAATCAAAAATAGAAAGCTCACGCCAAGAACACCTAATATTATAAACGGTGTTTTTAATTGTGTATCCATAACTGTTTTTGAGGGTATTAAAATAAAATCATCATCATTGCTTAACCAGTTAATCATGCGCCTTCCTAATTCACCGTTGCCATTATTGGAAAAGTAACCATTAGACAAAAAATCTCCATCACCTATTATTAAAATACGTTGCGATCTAGTTATTAATTTATCATCTTCTTCTTTTTCAATATCTCTTTCCATACTCAATCCTAATATAAATGGTCCTTGAGTTTCGGTATCGACATTAAGTTCAATTTCACCTTTTAGTTCACCCGTCTCATTCCAGGTGTGCTTCCCTGTACTTAATATAGGCTTAGTTGTCCACATTTCTGATTCTTCTATATCAATTGCACCCGCCACTGGGAAAAGAGTTACAAAATCGAAGTCTTTGGTGATAGGGTGCGCTTGGTATAAGCTTTTTGTAATGAAGGCGATAGTCGGATCTTCAACCCCAATCTCTTGGCCAACCGTATCAATTATCACGCCTTGGCGGAACTCAATCGATAATTTTTTTGCCAACTTATCTAATTTATACAATGACCCCGGATCGTGCAGCCATAATAAATTACCGCCGTTATCAATATAATTTAGAATAGTATCAACCTCGTTTGCAAAATAGTCGCCAGTTGGGCTGGCAATTACGAGTATTTTAGTATTATCAGGAATTATTTTTGTCTCTAAAAGATTAATCGGTTGAATACGGTAACCCTCTTTTAAAAGATTATTAGCCCATCCACCTAAATCCTCCTTTGCCGAACTTAATACACTACGTTCATCATGCCCTTCAATAAAAGCAATCCATCTTTCTTGATTGCGAAGAAGTCTTTTTAATGTATTAGCAAATACTTGCTCATTATCTGTTTTTAAATGTTCGGTTCGCCCTTTATAGCGAACGATAATTTCGCCATCAACAGTAATACCTAGATTGCGTGTTTCATCTGGTGCGGTATCTGGGTTTACAAACCTTAAGACTATATTTGATTTGTGACGTTGATATTTACCAATAAATTTTTTTATTGCGGGACGCAAAAAAGGCACTTCACTCGCATAAGAAGTTATATCAATTTTTTCAGGCATTTTTGCCAAGAGCTCAAGACTTACATCTGATAATGAGTGTCTACCATTAACAGTCCAATCATACTCGACAGAATTTTTATAAGTAAACCAAGCTAATAAAACAGCAGAAATAATAAGCAAACAAAGCATAAGCGCACTATTTAATTTTATTTTCAATCTCTTTTTCTTTGTTATAAACATAAACTAGTTATCCATATATTCGTTCTGTATCAAGACGCCAGATACATAAAATGATGAAAAATATAGTCAAAATAATGTAATAGAAAATGTCGATTGAATTAAATAACCCGCTTAAAAAATTATTATAATGGCTAACTAAAGATAAATATGAAACTATCTCGGCAGTTTTTAATGATGAGTTTGTTCCGCCAATTGTTATAATCAAGAGAAAAAATAAAACACCAAATGTGCTAATGGCAGCTATAGCAGGAGAGTTAGTAAGAGATGATAAAAATAGTCCGATTGATGCAATAGAAGTCATAAGCAGCAATAAACCAATAAATGCAGAAGCAACTTGGCCCAAATCAAGATGTGTCCCAAACAATAAAGAGGCAGGCATTAAAGTAATCAAAATCAAAATCAACATATAAAATATTGTTATACCGAAAAATTTACCTAACACTATCTCAGTTATGGTTATTGGTGATGAAAATAATAATTTTATTGTTCCTAGTTGACGTTCTTCAGCAATTAAACGCATAGTAATCAAAGGAGATATCATTAATATAATGTAGGCGGCAAATCCATACATCGTAGAAACCACAGCGTCAGTCAAACCAGAGGCCACAGAAGCTGGTTGCAAATATGTAATTAATGGGACATAGAAAAAAATTGCTACTAAAAATTGAACTAGAGCAAGAATTACCCAGGCAAGCGGTGATTTGAAAAAACGACGTAATTCATTGCCAGCAATCAAAATTATATTATTAATCATTCCGAATTCATCTTTAGCTATTGGTTACTATCTTCTGTTAAACGCATAAAGGTCGATTCAAGTGAATCGCCATTTGCCAATAATTCCTTTAAATATTGGTCTAATACAATACTTCCATTATTTATAATTAATACACGATCACAAATAGCTTCAACCTCAGAGAGAATATGAGTAGAGAGCATAATGCTGTGGTCAATACTTAGTTCTAACATTAATTTTCTTATTTCAAGAATTTGTTTTGGGTCAAGACCAGAAGTTGGTTCATCAAGAATAATAACCGCAGGCGTATGAATTATTGCCTGCGCTATACCAACACGTTGTTTATAGCCTTTTGAAAGGTTTTGTATTAAACGGTTACCAGAAGTTTCTAAACCACAACGTTTTTTACAAGATGTAACTTTTTCGCTGAGATTAACTTTTTTTACGCCGCGTAATTTTGCTGTATAAAATAAATATTCGTCTACTGTTAAATCATTATATAGTGGCAATTGCTCTGGTAAAAAACCAATGTTCTGTTTAGCTTGTTGTGGAGCATCTTGAATGTCATAACCTGCGATATTAACGGAACCATTATTAGCAGCAATCACCCCACAAATAATTTGCATGGTTGTTGATTTGCCAGCACCGTTTGGGCCTAGTAATCCAAGAATTTCACCATGGGGGAGAACGAAACTTACATTTTCTATTGCGCGTACTTGACCATAAAAACGTGAAAGATCATTGGCCGATATAAGAGGTTTATTTTTTTTCATAGCGCACTTGTAAAAATAGCGCTGAATAGCACTATTTTATCTTTGATTCTTTATATATAACGTGTTTTCGAACGACAGGATCAAATTTTTTAATTTCTATTTTATCTGGTGTGGCACGTTTATTTTTTGTTGTTGTATAGTAGTGCCCAGTATTTGCAGAAGAGACAAGTTTAATTTTATCACGCATTAGTAACTACCTTAGATTTTTTTATCACGGGTACGCATATCAGCAAGAACATTTTCAATGCCTTTTTTATCAATAATTCGAACACCTTTTTTACTGACAAGTAACCTGATCCAACGATTTTCGCTTTCTATCCAGAAGCGTCTTGATTGTAAATTAGGCAAAAAACGGCGTTTTGTTTTATTATTGGCGTGGGATACATTATTCCCGGCCATTGGCCTTTTACCTGTTATCTGACAAACTCGTGACATTGTTAATTCTCTATATTACTGAAAAAAAAGCGAGCGCGGATTGTACATCGATTAAACCTTGAATCCAAGCGTTGTACGGGCCAGGCATTTTTAATAATCGCTAATGACCATATTTAAAGCGCTGAAACTTCATGCTACCTGAATGAATAATTCAGGTAAAATCAAAATATTATGCATACATTAATTGGTAAACGAATTGTTTTGGGTGTCACCGGCGGTATTTCCGCCTATAAAGCGGCTTTTTTGGTCCGTCTTTTAAGGAAAAATGGAGCTAACGTCCGTGTTGTTATGACACAAAGCGCCACCAAATTTGTGGCACCTTTGACTTTCCAGGCCTTGTCAGAGAAACCGGTTCACACAGAATTACTTGATTTAAATACAGAGACGGCCATGGGCCATATTGAATTAGCAAAATGGGCTGATTTGATTCTCATTGCTCCGGCGAGCGCAAATTTTATTGCCAGATATGCCAATGGATTTGCCGAAGATTTATTAAGCACTTTATGCCTAGCAACTGGCAGCCCAGTTATTATTGCCCCAGCAATGAACCAGCAAATGTGGCGCAATCAGGCAACGCAAGAGAACCTGGAAAAAATAAATGCCAGAGGGATTACTGTTGTTGGTCCAACAGCAGGCGTACAAGCTTGTGGTGATGATGGTCCTGGCCGTATGCTTGAACCAGAGGAGATAGTGACGTATGCAGGCAATATATTTCAAACAAATATTCTGACGGGCTCACGCCTATTAGTAACCGCTGGCCCAACTCGAGAGGCAATTGATCCTGTACGATTTTTAAGCAACCGTAGCTCTGGTCGTATGGGATATGCGGTTGCTACTGCGGCAGCGGAAGCAGGCGCAGATGTTACACTTATTTCAGGTCCTGTTGATCTTGCAGCAATAGGAATAGAGAAAGTTGTGTACGTAACATCTGCTAAAGAAATGCAAGAATCCGTAATGCAAAGAATTAACAATATAGATATTTTTATTTCAGCAGCAGCTGTCGCTGATTATAGTGCGCAGAAAATATCAGAACAAAAAATAAAAAAATCAGATGATACTTTTGAATTAATAATGCAGAAAAACCCGGATATTTTAGCCGAGGTTTCAGCTTTATATGATGCGCCATTTACAGTTGGTTTTGCAGCAGAAACAGAAAACCTTGAATTAAATGCTCAAACAAAACTACATTTGAAAAATCTTGATATGATCGCTGCAAATCAGGTAGACAAAAAATTAGGAATAGATTGCGATGAAAATGCTTTAACTATATTTTGGAAGACAGGGCGTGAAAAGTTACCGCTTGCACCAAAAAACAAATTAGCAAGAAGCCTTATAAAATTAATTGCGCTTCAATACAATGAAAAAAATTCAAATAAAACTCATTGATAAGCGGTTAGGTAACGAGTTTATAATGCCTAATTATGCAACGGAGGGTTCAGCTGGTTTAGATTTATGTGCTTGTATCGATGAAACTTTAACTATACATCCGGGCGAAACGATTTTAGTATCTGCAGGCTTTGCAATTCACATTGCTGATAAATCTTTTGCTGCGATGTTGTTACCTCGATCTGGCCTTGGGCACAAATTTGGTATTGTTCTTGGCAACCTTACGGGATTAATTGATTCAGATTACCAAGGCGAGATTTTTTTATCATGCTGGAATAGAGGAAATACTTTATTCAAAATAAATCCTGGAGATAGAATTGCACAAATGATAATTGTTCCTGTCGTGCAACCTGATTTCGAATTTGTTGATTCATTCAATGAGACCGTAAGAGGCTCTGGTGGTTTTGGGCATACTGGCGTGTCTTAAAATATGGGCGAAGAAAACGAAGGCTTAGATTTTAATTCTGTAATCTTCCGGGCGTATGATATTCGCGGAGTTTTTGGAGAAGAGCTTAGCTGCGAAGTGGTGTATGAAATTGCCAGGGCTATTGGCACAATGGCCCGTAAAAAAAAGCAGAAAAACATTATAGTTGGCCGTGACGGAAGAATATCAAGCCCGGAACTTCATCAAGTTTTGATTAATGGATTAAGAGGTACCGGAATAAATATTATTGATATTGGTATTGTCCCCACACCAGCCACTTATTTTGCAAGTTATCATTTACAGGCAAATAATTGTGTAATGATAACAGGCAGTCATAATGCTGCCGAGTATAATGGTCTAAAAACAGTTATTGCTAACAATTCACTGTCAGGCATTGGTATCCAGGAAATTAGACAATATTTGATTTCAAAAGAATATGAAGTTGGCCAAGGCACGTTGCAGCAAAAAGATATTTCAACTGATTATATCCAGCGTATTTTAAGCGGCGTAAATATTGCGGGAAAGACTCCATTAAAGATTGTTGTTGATTGTGGGAATGGATCCGCAGGTGAAATCGCCCCCAAACTATTCGATGCGCTTAATTGCAATGCAGTTATGATGTTCCCAGAAATTGATGGCAGTTTTCCAAACCACCACCCCGATCCTAGTCAGCCTGAAAACTTAAAAGATCTTATGGATAAGGTCAAAGAGGAAAAAGCAGATATTGGCTTCGCATTTGACGGCGATGGCGATCGACTAGGTGTAATTGATGCTGATGGCAACATAATATGGCCAGACCGTCAATTAATGTTGTTAGCAAAAGACGTTTTGTCGCGCAACAAAGGAAGCCACATTATATTCGATGTTAAGTGTACTCGACATCTGAAATCAATAATTGAATCTAATAACGGTAGAGCATTAATGTGGAAAACAGGACATTCATTCATTAAGCATAAAATGAATGAGGTCAATGCGCCTTTAGCAGGCGAAATGAGTGGCCATATATTTTTTAAAGAACGTTGGTATGGATTTGATGATGCACTTTATACAGCTGCTCGGTTTATTGAAATCTTTTCAAACAGCAAGAAAACACCAACAGAATTATTTGCTGAATTACCCTGTGGGGTTTCTACTCCTGAATTAAGAATGTCATTGGTGGAAAATGAACATACTAATTTTATGAAAGAATTTTCAGATAATATTTTTACATTAAATGCTGATATTATAGATATCGATGGTTTGCGAGCTGAGTATAATGATGGATGGGGCTTAGTAAGACCCTCAAATACATCACCTTACATTATTTTTAGATTCGAAGGCGATACAGCATTAGCACTTAAACGTATAAAGTCTGAATTTCGCCGTATAGTTAGACTTATAAAACCAACTGCAGATATACCATTTTAAATTTAATACACAAAAATGACCGCGAATAATTTTTAAAACAATTTTTTAATATAAATTCTAAGAAATGACAGATACAAATAAAAAACCCAGTTACATCGCTGAAGTATTAACAGAAGCACTCCCATATATAAAACGGTTTAGAGGTAAATCAATAGTAATAAAATATGGTGGTAACGCAATGTCCGATGAAGTTCTTAAGGCAGGTTTTGCACGTGATGTAGTGTTAATGAAATTAGTTGGCATGAATCCAGTAGTTGTTCATGGCGGAGGACCACAGATCGGTGCTACGTTAGAAAAACTTGGTAAGAAAAGTGAATTTGTTGAAGGAATGCGCGTAACGGACAGCGAAACAATGGATATTGTTGAAATGGTGTTAGGAGGTTTAGTTAATAAAGAAATAGTAAATCTGATTAATCATTTTGGAGGGCATGCTGTTGGTTTAAGCGGTAAAGATGGCGGGTTAATTCGAGCAAAGAAAATGACGGTTAAGAAAAATAGTCCCGAAATAAATGTTCCTGAAATAATAGATCTCGGGCATGTTGGTGATGTTCATAACATAGATAAGTCAGTCATAGATATGTTAATACAGGGTGATTCTATACCTGTTGTTGCACCTGTTGGCGTGGACGAGTCTGGTCAATCGTACAATATTAATGCCGATTTGGTTGCTGGGAAAATTGCCGAAGTTTTAAGTGCTGAAAAACTAATCATGTTAACGAATACAGAAGGATTGCTCGATAAAAATGGCAAAGTATTGACTGGAGTTTCAGTAGAAGAAGTCGATAACTTGATTAAAAAAGGCACTATTCACGGGGGGATGTTACCAAAGATACGTTCTGCATTAGACGCAGTTCATGCAGGCGTACAAACATCTCATATTATTGATGGTCGAGTTAAGCATGCTGTGTTGCTGGAAATTCTTACTGATGAAGGTGTAGGGACTTTAATTCATGGGCATAAAGTACGCCAGGGTGATACCTCTAAATTATGAGCGGTACAGCCAAGCTGAATAGACGCCAGCAAATACTCGAAGTATTGGCGAGTGAATTGGAAAAAAATCTCGGGTTGCCTATTACAATATCAAGCCTTGCAAACGCTGTTGGAGTTTCTGAAGCGGCTTTATATCGGCACTTTGCTAGTAAAGCAAAAATGTTTGAAGCTTTAATTAGTTTCACAGAAGAATCTATATTTAGTTTAATTAATAAGATATTAGCTCAAGAAGCTGACGTGACGGTTCGTTGTGAGAAAATTATTTATTTGGTACTTTCTTTTTCAGAGAGAAATCCGGGGATAACTCGCATAATCATTGGTGATGTACTGCTCGGAGAGAATGAGCGACTACACGCTCGGGTAACACAATTCTTTGAACGTATTGAGTCTCAAATACGACAAATACTACGCGAAGCAAATTTAAGTAATGGCCCAAGGCCAATAAGTAATATTGACGCCGTTGCCGATCAAATAATAACCTATATAGAAGGAAAATTATCACAATTTGTGAAAAGTTCGTTTACTAAAAAACCAACGGAATATATAGAGGTTCAATGGGGTGTGATGAAGGCAGGTTGCTTTAGATAGTTTTATTATAACCCCTTAAGTTTTTTAAATTCTGAAATATATTCCATATACATTTTTTTGATTTGTTCCTTTTCAGCTATTTTATTTTTTATATATTTTTTATTATCAGAAATATGTTCATTAAGTAATTCAGCGTTATTAAACTTTTTATCCTCCCCGTCAATTTGTTTGGTGACTGGGTTTTCATTAAGTTCATCATCAAGCGAATATTGTAACTTTATAATGCGTTTTTGTGTGATCTTAATAGTTGATTCAACAGCTTCTATTTTTTGGTCGCGTGCCATTTCGATCTCTTCAATATTAGAGAATGTCTCGAGTAACATTTTATGACGTGCTTTTTTGACCCGTTCTTTTTCTTTTTCTCGAGCAATGATTGCCGCTTCTTTTTTTGCCTTTTCTAATTCTTCTTTGGTTTTAATTCTTTCTTTTTCTTCCAGAACAATGCCGCCTTTACTTAATTCTTGATAACCTTTTTGTATATATTCTGGCGGTATTTTATCACCACATTCTTTTATGCCTTCACTATTTTCCCAACATTTCATTCGAGCGCTAACATGGTTAGCGAGAATCATTTCGCATAGTATAAAAAAAATAATTAAATTTAATAATTTTTTACTCATAAAAGCCTAGTTTAGATGTTATTAATATTTATTTTTCATTATTATAATATGGCTCTCATTTTGAAGTCATTCGTTAATTTCACCATATTGCAGACTATAGGTGTTTATTGCTTCAAGGTGTTTCTTTAGATTATCATTTTTATTTATAAATGAGATGATATCATTTAAGTTTACTATGCTAATAATCTTGATCTTATATTTTTCTTGCGCTTCTTGAATAGCAGATTTTTTACCTTCTCCTCGTTCTTGTCTATTCACAGCAACGATTGCCCCAATTACAGTTCCCCCTTTTGAACGAACTATATCTACCGATTCTTTTATCGACGTTCCTGCAGATATTACATCATCAATAACGATAACACGATTATGAATTTCAGCGCCAAATGTCGCCCCACCTTCTCCGTGGTCTTTTATTTCTTTTCGATTAAAACAAAACGGGTAATTATTACCAAAAACTTCATGGAACGAGATAGCCGTAGCTGTAGCTAACGGGATTCCTTTGTAGGCGGGACCATAGATCATATCAAATTTGATTTCTGCCTTGTGAAGAGCTTCTGCATAAAATCTACCAAGCTTTGCCAAGCTTTTTCCGTCATTAAACGACCCTGTATTGAAGAAATAGGGGCTTATGCGGCCTGATTTAAGTTTATACTCACCAAAACATAACGCTTTTCTTTCGATTGCGAACTCAATAAATTCTTTTTGATACTTTTCCATTGAAGCCTCTTAATTTAACCAACAAATTAAAAATGATTCTGTCTGTATGATACAGTGCAAAATAAATAGGGGATAGTTTGGATGAGAGTAATTTCGATAAATGTTAATGGAATACGTGCCGCTCATAGAAAAAAATTTTTTATTTGGCTACAAAAGCAAGATGCCGATATCGTATGTGTGCAGGAGACAAAAGCACAAGTTGAGCAATTGACAGAAGAAATAATTAAACCAAAAGGATATTATTCATATTTTAATGATGCTCTTAAAAAAGGCTACAGTGGTGTTGCCATATACTCTCGTATAGAACCAGATAAGATTATTGATAAAATTGGATGGAGAGAAGCTGATGATGAAGGACGTTATCTCCAAGCTAATTTTGGTAAATTAAGCATTGTCTCTCTATATCTCCCATCAGGTTCGTCTAGCGAAGAACGACAGACAATAAAGTTTGATTTTCTAGATCGTTTTATACCGGTCTTAAAAAAAATGCGCCGCCAAAAACGAGAATATATTATTTGTGGCGATTGGAATATTGCCCATAAGAAAATTGATATTAAAAATTGGAAAGGAAATCAGAAAAATTCTGGTTTTCTACCAGAAGAGCGTTCATGGATGGATAATTTATTTAATAAGTTGGGCATGGTTGATTCATTTCGTGTCGTTAACCAAGAGGCAGAACAATATACATGGTGGTCAAACCGTGGACAGGCGTGGGCAAAGAATGTGGGTTGGCGCATAGACTATCAAATAGTTACGCCTGGGTTAAAAGATAAAATAAGAACTGCGTCAATTTATAAAGACGAGCGTTTTTCAGATCATGCACCCTTGATTACTGACTATGATTTAAAACTAGTATAGTTATGTATTAGATTCAATATGTGCATGTACGTATAACAGCCTTAATTATTTTTTACTGCAAAAACGATAAATTGCAATTTCCCCTAGTAAATTAGGAAATATATTCATTCCCAAACTAATTTGATGAGCATGATCAACAGTCGCTCTCTCAAGTATCTCTATATTTTTTTTTGCGCATAAACTTTCAAAATCGTCTAATGAACATAGATGAATGTTTGGTGTGTTGTACCATTCATAAGGTAAGGTTTTGGATTTGGGCATATGCCCCCCAAGCGCCATTTGTATTCGACATTTCCAATGGGCCATATTAGGGAAGGTCACAATTGCTTCATGCCCAACTCGAGTCATTTCTGTTAACAACTTTTCAGGATAATAAATTGCCTGAAGTGTTTGAGTCATTATGACATAATCGAATGTATTATTTTCAAACTGAGATAAGCCAGCATCAAGGTCAGTTTGTATTACATTAACACCACTTTGTATACATTTAACAATGTTATCCTCATCAATCTCAACCCCATAACCAGTAACGTTTTGTTTTTTTTGTAAGCCCGCAAGCAGTGCCCCGTCCCCGCAGCCCAGGTCAAGTACTCGAGTATTATCTTTAATCCATTTAGCAATTAAAGAGTGATCGGTTCTTAGTGTCATTGAATACCTACTTCCCCAGCAATACGATTAAGCGCAGCTTCCATTACTTCATGGTATCTAGGGATCGCCTTTAGGAAAGAATCGTGTCCTTGTTTAGATTGAATTTCTATATAACTAACTTGTTTATTCGTTTCAAGTAATGCACTCATAATTTCTTTTGATCGCGAAGGAGAAAAACGCCAGTCACTACTAAAAGAAATAATTAAAAACTCTGCTGTTGCCGGAGACATTACTTTTGCCAGATCGCCATTTGATTTAGCAGCCGGGTCAAAATAATCAAGTACTTTTGTTAACAATAAATAACTATTTGCATCGAAGCGATCAACAAATGAACGCCCCTGGTGTCTTAAGTAACTTTCAATTTGAAATTCAACATCATAACCAAATTTTATTTCACCATCGCGAAGTTGACGACCAAATTTTTCATCAAGGGCATCATCAGACAGGTATGTGATATGTCCTAGCATTCTTGCCTGCATCAAACCATGTATCGGTTTATTATCATTCTTATAATAGTGTCCTTCGTTAAAATCACGGTCCGATCGAATTACTTGTCTAGCTACTTCGTTGAATGCAATATTTTGAGTTGATAATTTCGCCGCCGCCGCAATGACAAAGGTATGTTTTAATCTGTTGGGATAGGCAATAGACCATTCCATGCATTGCATCCCGCCGAGACTTCCGCCAATAATGACTGCCCAGACATCAATACCAAGATGATCTGCTAACATTGCTTGGGTTTTTACCCAGTCCTCTACTGTGACAAGCGGGAAATTAGGTCCGTAGATTTTTCCAGTATCAGGATTAATGGTTAATGGGCCTGTTGAACCACTACAACCCCCAATATTATTAGGGCACACAATAAAAAATTTATTAGTATCGATTATTTTGTTAGGACCTATCGCATTATCCCACCACCCGGGCTTCTTATCTTCTAATGTATGGTAACCGGCAACATGGTGGTCCCCGCTTAACGCATGACATATTAATATTGCATTAGAGTGTTCAGCATTTAATTTACCATAGGTTTCATAGACAAGGTCAAAGCCATTTAAATTGCTCCCTGATGCCAAAACTAGGGTTTCATCAAAATGGGCCTTATTTGGTTTAACCAAACCAACATTGTCGGGTGGTAATGTATTTTTCATATTAATTTAAATTTTTATAAATAAGATATTTTTTAATGCCGGAGACTATGGCCTACATCCATTAGAGGCGAAATAAGCAGTATCATCAAAAGATTTATAATGACAAGGATAATTAGAGGCGAGAAATCAAAACCTCCTGTCGAAGGAACGTTCCGTCTCACCGGTCTTAAAATCGGTTCGCTTAGTTGATGCATTATCATTGTGATTGGATTGTAGGCATCAGGGTTTATCCAGCTAATAATAACCTGAACAATTATAATGAATAAGTAAATATAGAGTATCGTTTTTAATAAGTGAGCTAAAGTTAGAATAATTAAACCGCTGAATGCCAGCATCTCTCCACTTATAATTAATTCAACCAATGTTACTTCCAAAGCCTGGACTAAAAGCAACGCCACTATAGATGACCAGTCAACGCCAAGATAACCAGGTATTTTTCTTCTCAAGGGCTTGAGTAACGGGTTCGTGATTTTGATAATTAACCCAGATAATGGATTGAAAGAATCAGCATGCGCTTTTGTTAATAAATAACGCAGCAATAAGGCGATAATAAAAATATCAAAAAATAGTTCAACTAAAAAAATAGTTGCCTGAGTAAAATAATCACCACTCATTTTTAATCCTTAAATGATTTTGATAATTCTACGGAACGCCTTTTTGCCGCATCCATAGCATTGCGAATTAGTTTATCTAGTTTCCCCTGTATAAAAATATTTAAGGCTTGTTCAGTTGTTCCGCCTGGCGATGAAACTTGTTTGCGAAGCGTCGTTGGTTCATATGAAGATAATAATGCCATTTTTGCAGCACCAAGCGCGGTTTCAATTGTTAACAAATGAGCATCTTCTTTATTTAAACCCATTTCGATAGCGTTCTTTTCCATTAGTTCCATAAAATAAAAGAAGTAGGCAGGACCACTGCCAGATAACGCAGTAACAACATCCATCTGTTCTTCAGCGTCAAGCCATATGGCGGCACCTACCGATCTCATAATGGTTTCGGCAGTATTTCTTTGTTTATCATTAGTAAATTCATTTGCATATAGAGCGCTAGCCCCTGCCTGTATAAGAGCTGGCATATTGGGCATAGTTCTGACAATTGCTGATGACTGGTCAAGCCAATTTGCTATTGATTGAAGTTTGACCCCGGCAGCAACAGATACTATTAATTTGTTTTCGATTTTGATATTTTCCGCAATTTCTTTAACAACTGTAGGCATTACTTGTGGTTTTACTGCAAAAATAATGACATCGGCATGTTTTGCGGCATCATAATTTACGTTAAAAACTCTAATGCCATATTTTTCTGAAATCAGTTGTTGTTGTGTCTTATCAGCGTCAGCTGCGATTAATTTCTCAGGCTTTATTCCATTAGCAATCAGACCGCCAATCATACTGCTGGCGATATTCCCGCTACCAATAAATGCTATTGTGAGATTTTCCATAATTTAGATAATTTATTTCTAGAAGTAACTCGAAAGTATAACGATGTCAGCAAAAAATATCAGGCTGTACGTAGTAAGTTAAGGTTTTTTATCTATCACGAGGGCCAAAAACGGCTGTACCTATGCGAACACAAGTCGCTCCTTCGGCAATAGCTGCCTCCATATCCTGCGTTGTTCCTATAGACAAAGTATCAAGCTCCGGATTATCCGCTCCCAATTCATGCAGCAGCTTCTTTAGTGATGAAAAAGAGTTTCTTTGTTCCTCGAAGCTAGATTTTATTTTTGGCAGAGACATTAACCCTCTTACTTTTAGTCGTTTGAAGTGTTTAAGCTCATTAATGAAGTCTTCTACTTCGTTAATTGATAGGCCTGATTTTGTTGCTTCATCATTAGTATTGACCTGAATACATATATTTAATGGCGCCATATTATCCGGGCGCATTTCATCTAGCCGACGTGCTATTTTTATTCTATCTACGGTATGCGCCCAATCAAAATAATGAGCAATTTGTTTTGTTTTATTAGATTGAATGGGGCCAATAAAGTGCCATATAACATTTGGTTGAGTAATGGCCTTAATTTTCTCAATAGCCTCCTGACAGTAATTTTCTCCGAAATGCCGTTGATTTTCATTGATGGCCATTATTATTTCATTGATTTTTCTTGTTTTACTGACTGCGATTAAGCAAACAGAGTTTTCTTCGCGGCCAAATTGTTTTTCCGCGGCGCTAATTTTGTTACGAATTTGGGTTAAATTGTTAGCGATTTTCATAAAATTGGTGTTATTTAATCTCTGATGCTATTAACACTAGGCCAGTATTGCAGTACCCTATGGTATATAAAAATCAGTGAAACTGGTAATGCATAATAATGCTTTAAGGATAGTGGTTTTTTCTACTCGGAGTGTGTGAAAACGTAAAAACCAAGAAGTTAAATAAATTTAATAATCATAATAAAATAAACGTTAGTTTTGGGGAGAGGGTAAATGGAAATTAGCGATCTTTTGACCAAAGGCGTAGAGCTCGGCTGTTCTGATCTTCACTTATCGGCAGGAATGCCGCCATGTTTTCGTATTGATGGCGATATTAAAAAAATCAAAACACCCCCTATGGAACACAAAGATGTGCACAGCATGGTTTACGATATTATGAACGATAAGCAAAGGAAAGATTTTGAAGAGTTTCTCGAATGTGATTTTTCTTTTGAAATTCCTAATTTAGCACGTTTTCGTGTTAATGCATTTAATCACAACCGTGGCGCGGGCGCAGTTTTTAGAACAATCCCATCAGAAATACTCTCTCTTGAAAAGCTTGGTGCGCCGAATATTTTTAAAGAAATTTCCGACTATCCACGGGGAGTTGTATTGGTAACGGGCCCAACGGGGTCTGGTAAATCAACAACTTTAGCCGCCATGGTCGATCATAAAAACGACACAGAATATGGGCATATCCTGACAGTTGAAGATCCAATTGAATTTGTTCATCAAAGCAAAAAGTGTCTGATTAATCAGCGAGAAGTCCATAGAGATACGCTCGGGTTTAATGAAGCTCTACGATCAGCATTGCGTGAAGATCCAGACGTTATACTTGTCGGGGAAATGCGTGATCTTGAAACAATTCGATTAGCATTATCAGCGGCTGAAACAGGTCACCTTGTCTTTGGGACGCTTCACACAAGTTCTGCTGCGAAAACAATCGATCGTATTGTTGATGTATTCCCGGCCGATGAAAAAGAAATGGTGCGCGCAATGTTATCAGAATCATTAAAAGCAGTTATTTCGCAAACGCTACTAAAAAAACAGGGTGGCGGACGAGTTGCGGCGCATGAGATTATGATTGGTACCCCAGGAATTCGTAATTTAATTAGAGAAAATAAAATTGCACAAATGTACTCAGCAATCCAAACTGGAAAATCATTTGGTATGCAAACACTCGATCAGGATTTACAACGATTAGTACAGGCCAATGTTGTGACACAACAAGAAGCCGCATCGAAAGCCGCAAATAAAGACAATATTTAACTGATAGCAAAAACATTTTTAGGTTGGGAGGAGCTGGATGGAAAGAGATAAGGCAATTAAGTTCATGCGCGATCTTCTCAAGGCATTAGTTGAGAGAGACGGATCTGATTTGTTTATTACGGTTGGGTTTCCTCCGGCGATGAAAATTCACGGGAAAGTAACCCCTGTATCAAAGACGAAACTTACTCCTGAAAACGCCAAGTCATTATGTCAAGCCTTAATGAATGACAAACAATTAAAAGAATTTGATGCGACCAAAGAATGTAATTTTGCTGTTGCACCAGAAGGTGTCGGTCGTTTTCGTGCTAACGCTTATATACAGCAGGGTTATAGCGGTTTAGTTTTACGTGTTATTGAAACGGACGTGCCAAATATAGACAAGCTAAAACTACCGGAAGTTTTAAAAGATGTTGTGATGACTAAAAATGGTTTGGTTATTATGGTGGGTGGAACAGGTTCCGGCAAATCAACATCGTTAGCAGCAATGATTGACTATCGAAATGATAATACATATGGACACATAATCACCATTGAAGACCCCATTGAATATGTCCACCCACATAAAAAATGCATTATTATGCAACGTGAAGTTGGTGTCGATACGGATGACTGGGAGATTGCGCTAAAAAATACTTTACGCCAGGCCCCGGATGTTATTTTACTTGGTGAAATTCGCGATCGTGAAACTATGGAATTTGCAATTGCTTTTGCTGAGACTGGCCACTTGGCGATGGCAACTTTACATGCAAATAGCGCCAATCAGGCTCTTGATCGAATTATCAATTTTTTCCCAGAAGAACGTAAATCACAACTCCTGATGGATTTATCATTAAACTTAAAGTCAGTAATTTCACAACGTTTACTAAAAACACCTGACGGGAAAGGACGTGTTGCCGCAATTGAAATCTTATTGAATTCACCGCTTATCTCAGATTTGATATTAAAAGGCGACGTTCACGAGATTAAAACCATTATGTCGAAATCGAATGAACTTGGCATGAAGACATTCGACCAAGCGCTATTTGATTTATATGAAGCTGATAAAATTTCTTATGATGATGCCTTACGTTCTGCAGACTCAATGAACGAATTACGTTTACGTATTAAACTTGAAGGGAAAGCAGCTAAGGGTAAAGACCAAAAAGGCGGTTTAGATCATATTAATTTACACGAAGATGAAGAAGCAGGCAAAGTTCGTTAACAAAAGCATAAAAATTATTTAATAAACATATGAAAAATCACCTTACCCCGCATCTTGAGTTAATGGTAGAAAAAGAGGCTTCAGATCTTTTTCTAACAGCAAATTCACCTGTAAAAATTAAAATAGAAGGTAAAATAATATCTGTAGGTAAGACAATATTAACGCCCGAAGCAACAGATAAAATTGCGCATAGCGTAATGGATAAAGCGCAGGAGGCTATTTTTAAAGAAACACTGGAATGCGATTTTGCTATAGCTTTAAAAGACTCCGATCGATTTCGGGTTAATGTATTCCGCCAACGCGGCCATGTTAGTATGGTGTTGCGGCGTATTCAAAGCAAAATACCCACCATTGAAGAGCTGGGTTTCCCAGAAATTTTATCAGAAATGAGTTTATTGAAACGTGGTCTTATACTTATGGTGGGTGCAACAGGATCTGGTAAGTCAACGACATTGGCGGCGATGGTCAATCATCGAAATCAAAGTTCATCAGGCCATATATTGACGATTGAAGATCCAATAGAATTTAGCCATCAGAATATTAAGTCAATTGTCAATCAACGAGAAGTTGGTGTTGATACAAAATCATATGCAAATGCTCTCAAAGCCTCACTACGCGAAGCCCCAGATGTAATACTAGTTGGCGAGATTAGAGTTAGAGAGACAATGGAGGCGGCACTTGAATTGAGTAATACAGGACATCTCGCTTTATCTACCCTTCATGCAAATAATGCAGGACAAGCCATTGAACGTGTTATTAATATGTTCCCACAATCTATGCATAAACAATTATTAATGGATTTGTCACTGAATGTTCGAGGTATTATTTCACAACGACTTGTAAAAGCAAAAGATGGTAAAAGATGTGCTGCTTTAGAAATATTAGTCATGACCCCACACATACAAGATCTAATCTTGAAAGGGGATATTGAAGAAATCAAAATAGCTATGGAAGAGAGCGGGAAAAAAGGTATGCAGACATTTGATACGGCGTTACATAATTTATATAAAGAGGGGCGTATTGAACTAGAAGAAGCGTTAAATAATGCAAGTTCAAGAACAAATCTTGAAGCTAAAATAAATTTTGGGTAAAAATCATTTTTTTATTCATTACTGAATTATTTTATAACGCTTAGTTTTGAAATTGAACGATACTCTTTGCTTCAAATACAGGGCCATCAACACAAACACGTTTCATTGCATTTCCATTTTCAGTTTTAATTAATACTGTACAGCCAGCACATCCGCCAACTGCACAAGCCATGTATTCTTCGAGTGATACTTGGCAGGGTAAATCATATTTGTTAGCAAGTTCACTTACTGCCTTTAGCATTGGTGTAGGCCCACAGGAGAATATTTCTACTTCTTGACGTTGATCATCATCAAGTTTTTCTAACCATATATTTGCAAGTTCAGTTACATAACCATTAAAACAACCTGCATAATCATTTAAGCTAGTAAGACGTGATGGCATACCCCAGTCATCTAATAAAGGCATTGACGCAATCACATCGGCAGGTATTTCTTTTAGCATTATTTTTGATGGTTGAATTTTAAAGGGAAACGGAATTTCAGAGCCCATCAATATAAGTGGAGATAAATTTTTTGTTGTGTCCTTTATATGTTCTGCCAAAAAAATCATCGGCGGAATACCAACACCACCACCGATAAGTAGAGGGTATTTTTTGTAGTTTTTTATCTTAAAGGGTTGGCCAATTGGCCCTATCAAATCAATTTCATCACCAACCTTTTTTTTAGATAATGCGTTTGTTCCTTCACCATGAACTTTATAAAGTATTTCAATTGTATTGTTTTTAGGAGTGCTGCGCATAATTGACATTGGTCGACGCATGTAAATAGTCGGGCTGCATTGCATATGAACAAAATGACCAGGTTTTGCATGCATAGATGTTTCTGGAGCTTGCAATATCATATGGTATTGACCGTTATCATAGATATCTTGTGATATCAGTTTTGCTTGTTCCACATATAATGTGTTACGTGTCTTTGGGCGGGCCATTAGATTAATCTGTACTAAAAACCACTTCACCATTTAGTAACGTATGAGTTACTTTGCCTTGTAGTTCCCAACCATGAAAGGGTGTATTTTTTCCAGTACTGAGCATATTATTTTTATCAATACTGAGATTTGCACTTGGGTCATAAACACATAGATCTGCACCATTATTTTTTTCAAGCACACCTTTATTGACTCCTAATATATCTGCAGGCTGTGAAGTTATTAACGAAATAGCTTGTTCAAATTTTACTTCATTTCGATTTACAAGATGCAAAATCAAGGGGAGTAAATGCTCGATTGTTGAAGCTCCTGGCTCAGTTAAGCTAAATGGAGCGCATTTAGCATTAGCATCATGTGGCTGATGATCCGAGCATACTGCAGCTATCGTTCCATCATTAATCCCCGCGATTAATCCCATTCGGTCACGTTCACTACGTAGCGGAGGCTGTAGATGACAATTACTATCATAATTAGCAATATCCATGTCAGTTAGGTGAAGATTACAAATTGAGACATCTGCAGTTACCGGGGCCCCACGTTTCTTTGCCTCACAGATTAATTTGACCCCCCGCGAGGAAGATAAGCGACAAAAATGCGCACGAACGTTTGTCTGTTCGATAAGCAATAAAGCCTGGCTTATTGCGATTGTTTCTGACGTTTCAGGTATTGCGGGCAATCCAAGCCTAGTGCTAATCGCACCCTCATGAGCGACCCCATTGTTTTTTAATTTTTTGTCTTCCGCGTATATAAAAACAGTTAACCCACAACTATTCGCATACTCAAAAGCACGTCTTAGTACTTCCATGTTTTCAATTCCGACAAGAGCATTACTGACGCCAACGCAGCCCGCTTCCTTTAGTAGATACATTTCTGCTAGTTGCTCCCCTTTTAATTCTTGTGTTAGTGCGCCTAGAGGATAAATATTTGCCCGATTAGTTTCCCGCGCACGTTGGCGAATAAATTCAACTACTGCTGGCGTATCAACAATCGGCGCGGTGTCTGGAGGCATACAAATTGATGTTACGCCATTACTATTTGCGGCATTAAGTTCGCTTTTGAAAGTTCCTTTCTTTCCAAAACCAGGCTCACGTAGTCTTGCGCAAAGATCAACTAACCCAGGTATAATAATTTTATCTTTTGCGTCAATTTTTATATCAGACTTAAAGCCTTCTGGTTTCTTTTTAAAAGCAACAATTTTGCCATCAGCAATAAAAATATCTTGTTTACCATCAAGCTTATTAGACGGGTCACATAATTTTCCATTTTCAATAGAAATACGCATTATTTTTTATTCGTTTTTATCATCATTTGTTAGACCCATCACCATTGCCATAATAGCCATCCGTACAGCAATGCCATGACTTACCTGCTGAAGAATTACTGAATGTTTGCCATCTGCAACATTAGAATCAATTTCAATGCCTCGATTGATTGGCCCTGGGTGCATGACTATGGCATTTGTTTTGGCATATTTTAAACGTTCATTGGTTAGACCATATCTTTTAAAGTACTCATTTCCACTTGGCAATAACGCACCACGCATACGTTCGTGCTGTAGCCTTAACATCACTACAACGTCAACATCTTTTAGTCCATCATTCATTTCGTGGAAAACATGAACGCCAAGTTTTTCTATACCTTTTGGTATTAGAGTATGCGGACCGATTATTCTTATTTCGTTAACTCCAAGCGTATTTAACGCATGAATTTCTGATCGAGCAACGCGTGAATGTAAGATATCTCCAACAATAGCCACACGTAATTTTGTGAAATCTTTTTTGTGTTGTTGAATAGTAAACATATCCAACATTGCCTGAGTTGGATGTTCGTGTCTTCCGTCACCCGCATTTATAACGCTAATATGTTGGGCTACTTGTGATGCGATATATTGTGCTGCACCACTATTTGCATGACGAACGACAAACATATCGCAATGCATAGCTTCAAGCGTATGCAGGGTATCACTTAGAATTTCTCCTTTACTGGTTGCTGATGTTGAAATATTTAGATTAAGTATATCAGCGGATAATCTCTTTGCTGCAAGTTCGAAAGTTGTACGAGTCCTTGTGCTTGGTTCAAAGAATAAATTAGCAATGGTTTTGCCACGTAGTAGAGGTACTTTTTTTACAGGTCTTTTACCTACAGTGGCAAAAGATTCAGCGTAGTTGAGAATAGTGTGGAGTAATGGTTGGCTGAGTCCTTCGATAGAAAGAAAATGCTTTAGATTGCCGTTTTTGTCGAGTTGAGTATTGTGTCCAGTCATCCAGTTTTCTTAATTTCCAGTGCCAAGGGCTCTGGGCCAGAGAGTTTAACATGTTCCCCGTCTTTCAGTGTAATAGTTTTTCCGATGATATTTGCATGAACAGGCAGTTCTCTTCCGCTACGTTCTATGAGTATTGCTAAAATAATGCTGGCGGGTCGCCCATAATCAAAGATTTCATTCATAGCAGCACGAATTGTACGGCCCGTATGTAATACATCGTCTACAAGTATTACATGTCGGTCATTTAAATTTGTCGATAATTTGCTTGGCCTAACTTCGGGGTGTATGCCAATTTTACTAAAATCATCACGATAAAAAGCGATATTCAATTCCCCTAATGGGTCTTTTAGCGCTAGTTTACGATGTAGTTGGCTTGCAATCCACACCCCACCCCGCTGTATTCCAATCATCAGAGGATTTTTGAGAGCGCGGGTATCGCAATGAGAGTTTATGCGTTCAACCATATTATCCAACAATAAGCTTATGTCGATTTTTTCTGCCATATATCTAGTAGTCTTCCTTATTACTATCAATTTGTCGATATCTGATATCTTTATTTTCTCGAAACCAAGTCTCGAGAATAATTCTTGCAGATACGGGGTCAAGTTTGCGTGTTGATTTTAATTCACGTCTTGCCTCATATGATGAAAGCCGTTCATCGATTAAGTCAACGGGTATTTTAAAACGATGTTCGAGTTGCCTTCCAAAACGTTCTGCTGCATCTGTCATTTTTTGTCGGGTACCCTCTAAAGTAAACGGATGACCCACAATTAATTTGTCGGGCTCCCATTCAGCAATAAGACGATTAATCATCCCCCAATTAGGTTTTTTATTAATGACGGGTATTGTTTGTAATGCTGTTGCGGTAGAGGTAACAGTTTGACCAACAGCCACACCTATTCGTTTTTCACCATAATCAAAGCAAAGCAAAGTTTGGTTATTCACAAGTTTCTCATAGCGTATTTAGCAACACTTACCTAAAACTTTTGTTATTTATAAATTGCCATGTACGTAAAATATGTAAAATATCGATTTGATCCTCAATATTTTTTGGAAATTCCGCATAAGGAGCCGCTAATTCAACAATTTTTATTGCTGCGCTATCTAAAAGTTTTTCTCCAGATGATTTTCGAAGTGTGATCTCATTAATGGTGCCATCTTTATTTAATGCAACGTCAAGCCTTAGACTCCCCGATAGATTAAGTCGCCTTGCTTCCTCAGGGTAGTTTAAATTTCCTACTCTTTCGACTTTTCTGCGCCACGCGTCCATGTATGCCGCATATTCATATTCTTTCGTACTCGCCGAAATAAATTTTCGTCTTGGACGTTCAGTTTTTTCTAGCATCTCACGCCTTACTTCATTATTCGAAGCAGCAATTTCGAAGCTACTTGTGAGCAGTTCATTTGAAGATGGAATAGTTGGCGGCGTTGTTGTTTTTTTTGGTATTTTTTTCTCAGTATCTGGGTTATCAAATTTTTCATAGACAAGGTCAGGAACCTGTTTCTCAGAAACAAGATCTGTAATTTCATTTTCTATATTTTCTACTGAGATCATTTCCATACTTTCTTTATTTACGTCTAAAACTTCTGGTATTTCAGTTTTACTAATTTCTATATCATGAGGTTGAAATAATTCTTCTTTTAGAGTTGGCTGGTCAATGATTTGTTGATTTGATTCCGAAAAACTAGGCGCTATTGATGTCGCCGGCTCAATGACTTCTTCAATCTCCCCCCCACCCTGGAGATTTTTTTGCGCCAATATATTGCTTTCTTCAGGAGTTTTTGTTTCCTGCTTGACTAAAACAATTTCCATTGTGTTTGAGCGCGTAGCTGGCCGGTCTTCTTTAGTGAAGTTAATGCCAAAAACGGTAAGGACATGAATTAATAAGGCAATGCTCAGCGTTAAACCAAGTCGGTCATGCGGGGTTGGCCTAAGTTGCGCTACTGACATTATATATACTCTTGTTTTCTTTCTTCTATGGCGTCCATTAATTGTTCAGCAATACTAATATTAAATAAGCTATCTAAATCACGTATACAGGTAGGGCTGGTTACATTAATTTCTGTTAAATAATTTCCTATTATATCTATACCAACAAAGATTAAACCCATATCACTTAATTTAGAACCAACTTGATCGCATATCCATTTATCACGATCAGTTAATTCAATTCCTTTCCCGATTGCGCCTTGGGCGAGATTTCCTTTTAAATTAGTATTTGTTGGTACTCTCGCTAAGGCATAAGGCACTGGCTTCCCATCAATTAGCAAGATGCGTTTATCACCAGCTGTAATTTCCGGTAGGAATTTTTGTGCCATGATAAATCCTGTGCCATTTTTTGTTATTGATCGTAATTTTGACTCAGCATTATCATTTACTTCAGTTATACGATAAATACCTTTACCCCCCATGCTGTCCAGAGGCTTGATGATGACATCTTTATGCTCTGTTATGAAATCAAGCAAGACCTGGGTATTTCTACTTATTCTCGTCGGCGGTATACAATTCGGGAAATAAGTGATGAAAAATTTTTCATTTACACTTCTGAGCGCGGTTGGGTTATTTACAACAAGTACGCCCAGTCGTTGTGCATGCTCAAGTATGTAAGTCGAGTAGATATACTCAAGATCAAAAGGCGGATCTTTTCTCATTAAAATAATATCGAGAGTAGATAAATTATCTACATGAGCATCTGACAATGTATGCCATTTGTTCAGGTCATCAGCCACCTTCAGGTATTGCATACGCGCTACCGGAATATCATTATCCATATAAAGATCATCAAGCTCCATGTACTGTATGCCCCATCCACGTTTTTGCGCAGCTAGCAACATCGCAAAAGAACTATCCTTCTTTATATTGATCTTGCTAATTGGATCCATAATGATACCTAATTTCATAAAATACCTTTATTTTTCATATATAACCTAGCTATAAACAGCTTTCTCATTAATTCCTAAAGTGTATTATTATAAAACTGTATCTCTTTTAATAACATGGTTTTAAATAACTAAAATATATTGTGAAAAAAATAAAAATTGCGACTCGAAAAAGTCCTCTTGCTATATGGCAGGCCAAATATGTTAAAGAAGAGTTAATAAAAGTTCACGTTGATATTGAAATTGAATTAGTCAGTATGCAAACAGAGGGCGATCGTTTCCTTGAATCTCCTTTGTTCAATGTTGGCGGTAAAGGCCTTTTTATAAAAGAGCTCGAAGCGGCTTTATCGTCTAATAATGCTGATATTGCTGTACATTCGATGAAAGATGTTGTCGTCGATTTACCAGAGAATCTCGTATTGCCGGTTATTATGAAGCGCGAGGATAGTCGAGATGTGTTGATATCTAATCATTATAATGAAATCGATACAATCCCTAAAAATAGTGTTGTGGGTACGTCTAGCCAACGCCGGCAGTCACAATTTAGGAGGCTTTGCCCAAATGCTGTCTTGAAAGATTTACGTGGCAATGTTGAGACGAGAATACGTAAGCTGGATGATGGCGAGTACGATGCAATTTTACTTGCAGCAGCAGGCATTATTCGGCTTGGGTTGAGTAACCGTATAACGCAATTAGTGCCCCACGGCCATTTGCTTCCTGCCGTCGGTCAAGGCGCTATAGGTATCGAATGCCGTGCTGATGATATGACTACACAAGAATTAATTGCCCCGCTCAATGATAAGGATACCTCCCTTTGCGTATTAGCGGAGCGCGCTTTTAGTCGCCGTTTAAACGGTGGCTGTCAATTGCCCATTGCTGCACATGCTTTAATTGAGGATAAACAAATAAAATTGAGCGGGTTGGTTGCAAAGCTAGATGGGAGTGAAATTATAAAATCAGAAAAACAGGGAGATATCACGGATACAGAAAGCATTGGTAACTCTTTAGCAGAATTATTACTAGCACGCGGTGCCGATGTTATTTTAAAAGAGCTGACAAATTAATTTTTTATAACACTATGACATTAAAAAATAAACGCATACTGATAACGAGGCCAAATGAACAAGCTGATAGTTTATGCAAATTGATTTCAAACCACGGCGGGGTAAGTGTTCGGTTTCCAACAATTAAAATTCAACCTATAGTTAGGACTGATAAATTAATCAAACGCTTTGATGAAATAAGTAAGTATGATTTTATTATATTTATAAGTCGTAATGCAGCGAAAATAACGATTGATCATTTTATTGACAATATTGATGTGTTTATAGATACACAAATTATCGCAATAGGCCCAGGCACAGCCGAAGAGTTAGCAACAAGAGGCCTTACTGACATTATTTGTCCAGGCAGTCAAACAGACAGTAAAGCCCTGCTGGATTTAAAAGAAATGCAAAGCAATAAGATTGCAAATAAACAAATTTTAATTATACGTGGTACGGGCGGACGTGAATTACTGGCTGATAGTTTAGAGACGAGAGGCGCAAACATTAATTATGTTGAAGTTTATAAAAGATGTTTGCCTGAATATGGGAAGCACGAAATAGGGAATGCCTGGTATAAGAAAAAACCAGATGTAGTTGTTGTGACGAGCAATGAAATATTGAATAATTTAATAAATCTATTGAGTGATGATAAGAAAAAACTGTTTTCAACGCCGCTTGTCACTATGTCAGAACGTATTGCTGAACGCGCAAGAAAAGAAGGGTTTACATCAAAGATTGGCGTTGCAAGAGAGCAAAATGATAACGGTGTACTAGCCGGACTTCTCGAACTTGTTGAGGATTAAGGATATGGATGAAATAAAAGAAAAAAATAATATTTTAATAGATCAGCCGAAAAAAAAGTCATCAAATAAATTTGTTTTATTTATATCTTTATTACTTATTTTTATTATCGCTCTTTATTTCTTCGTTAATAAATTTATTGATAATGAACAGATAGTTGAGAAAAAAATAAAAGAAATAGAGGGTATTGTGAGTAGTATAGACAATACTATTAATAAGAATCAGTCAAGACTGGTAAACATGCAAAATCAATTAGATGAGTATGAATCAGAAAAAGATGTCCTTGCTGATTTAGTATCTCAACCCGTCAAAGAGCAGTTTAATATTAATAAAGATTACGCACTGGCTGAGGTTGAGCATTTACTAACTATTGCAAACCATAATTTACTATTAGGATATAACCATGAAACACTATTATCTGCACTTGATGCGGCTAGTAGTCGGTTGAACGGGATTAATATAAAAGAAGTCTCAGCGGTTCAAGAACAACTCATTAAAAATATCGATGTTTTGAGGGCAAATAATGTTGCTGATATAGACAACATGATCTTGTTGTTAACTGACTTAGCAGAGCGAATTGACAGTTTCCCACTAAAAAGAGAGTTGATAAAAAGCAGAGGAAAGAGATATGAAAATATAGGTAATGGGGAGACAACAGAGGTAAAAAAATTCTTTACACTTATTTTGAAAGAGCTAAAAGGTTTGGTCGTTATTACGCATAATGAAAACTCTGCCGAACATTTCTTCTTACCAAATGAGATTAATTTGTTGAATTTAAATATTAAACTTGAATTAGCAAATGCCAAATTTTCTTTGTTAAATCGGGATGAACAAAACTTGAATGCATCAGTTCAACAGATAATTCATTATTTAAGAAATTATTACGATTTATCAAATACAGAAACTCAGGATGCTTATGATGGTTTGTCTCAAATGATCGATTTAAAGCTTTCATTTCCGAAGATTGATATAAATTCAACTCTTGAATCTGTACGTGCATTGATTCGTTTTCAAAATGAGGGCGATAACACAATGGATAATGGGGATTCAACAAAATAAAAATGAAGTATTTACTGTTAAGCCTATTAACATTATTTCTAGCGATTGCTATTGGTTCAGTTGTGGTAAAAGACGCGGGTTATGTGCTGTTAACTATTTCGGGTTGGAAAATTGAAACTAGCGTAGTTTTATTCATTATTGCTTTATTTTTAATTTTCATAGTAGTTTATTTTTCAGTACGTAGTTTAGTTCGAGCTTGGCAATTACCGAATGACATAAGAGCTTGGCGCGCCAACAAAAAACAATATCGTAGTGAAAAATATATTACTGATGGGCTGATTAATATGGTTGAGGGGGAGTGGAAAGACGCCGAGAATACATTTTCTAAAGCCGCTTCCTATACTAAAAATCCTTATATTATTTATCTTTGTGCAGCACGCGCTGCACAAGAAATGAATGCGCTGGATAAGCGGAATGAGTATTTAAAGCTTGCTCATCATCATAATCCAGATGCTATGCTTGCCATTGGGTTAACACAGGCAGAATTACAATTGAATCAAAAGCAAACAGTGCAAGCACTTGCAACATTAAATAATCTACAAGAAAAATGGCCGGAACAACTCCGCGCAAAACAACTACTTTTAGAAACATATACTTTACTTAATGATTGGCAAGCAGTAATAAAATTATTAACTTCAATCGAAAAAAAGAACTTATATGAAAATGATGTAATAGAAGCAAAAAAAATTAGTGCCTACGCAGGCCTGTTAAAAGAGTCAGGAAACTTAAATGATGAGAAAAAACTTAATACATTATGGCAAGATATTCCGCGTAAATTAAAACGCCATCATCACTTAATTGAAGTATATGTCAGCGAGAGATTAAAATTTCATGATACATCGGACTGTGAAGTCTTGTTGAAAGGAACAATTAAGCGTCAATGGGATCGAAAATTAGTTCGTTTATATGGGCTTGTTACTTCGGAGGACCCAGATAAACAATTAATAACAGCAGAATCCTGGCTAAGCAGTTATACCCATGACCCTGTATTACTTTTAACACTTGGTAGAATTTGTGTACGAAATAGTCTATGGAGCAAGGCTAAAGAGTATTTACAAAAAAGTATCGATATTCAGGAAAGTTCAGATGCTTTTTTTCAATTTGCAAGTTTATATAAACATCAAGGGGATTATAAACAGGCAACCATTTATTTTGAAAAAGGTATAGCCCTAACAACAGAAAAGAG
>CAJWQR010000006.1 GCA_913045195.1 uncultured Legionellales bacterium
TAGAGGCGGCACTACGCGTTGCATACTGTTCCTGATGAATAATTTTAAATGGTCCGCGACCTCTTGTATATTTAGCGCCCTTTCCATTTTGATGCGCCCTAACACGATTTGCAATATTATTAGTAATCCCTGTATATAAACTACCATCTGAACATTTTAAGATATAAACAATCCAATCCATTTAAGTAAGTGGATTTTTCAAAACAATTGTTTCATTGCGCTCAGGACCTGTTGAAATAATATCAATTGGTGTTTGGGTAAGTTCTGAAATTCGTTCAAGATAATTACATGCTTCTTTGGGTAATTTATTATATTTTGTAATGCCCATTGTAGAAGATTGCCAACCTAAATGTTCTTCATAAATAGGTTTGCATTTAGATAAATTTTCGGCGTCTACTGGAGGAGTAGTTATTCTCTTGCCATTAAATTCATAAGCAGTACAAATATATATTTTCTCTAAATTATCTAGAACATCTAACTTAGTGATACATAATCCAGTTAAACTATTAATTTGTGCTGAGCGGCAAAGTGCAACAGCATCAAACCAACCGCAACGTCTTGCCCTTCCAGTTGTAGCGCCAAATTCACAGCCAATATTAGCAATATGTTTACCTACTTCATCATTTAATTCAGTAGGAAAAGGACCTGCGCCAACTCTAGTAGTATAAGCCTTAGTAATACCTAAAACATAATCAAAATAACAGAGCCCAAAACCTGTGCCAGTAGCCGCGCCACCTGCAGTTGTTGATGATGATGTAACGAATGGGTAAGTACCATGATCTATATCTAACCAAGTGCCTTGTGCGCCTTCAAAAAGAATATTCTGACCTTGCGCATATAATTCATTTAGACGCCCAGTAACATCAATAATCATGGGTACTAAAAAGTTGGATAATTTATTTATCTCGGCTAATGTTTGTTGGTAATCAATGCCATCTGATTGGTAATAATTTTTTAGTAAAAAATTATAATAATCGAGTGTTTCTTCAAGCTTCTTAGTGAGGCGTTTTTCATCGATTAAATCATCTGCTCGTATTGCTCTTCTAGCAACTTTATCTTCGTAAGCAGGACCTATTCCTCTACCAGTTGTTCCGATAGCGGCCTTACCCTTATGCTTCTCACGTGCCTGATCTAGCGCAATGTGATAAGGCAACACTAAAGTGCATGCGCCACTTATCTTTATTGATGAACGGGCCTTTATATTATTTTCTTCTAAAGTTTGAATCTCTTCCATAAGCGCATGAGGGCTTAGAACTACACCATTCCCTATTAGACATTCTACACCTTCATGCAAAATACCAGATGGTATTAGATGTAGAATTGTTTTCTTTTTATTAATAACAACGGTATGTCCTGCGTTATGACCTCCTTGATATCGTACAACTGCAGCAACAGAATCTGTTAATAAATCAACAATTTTTCCTTTGCCTTCATCACCCCACTGGGTACCTAATACAATAATATTTTTTCCCATATTTATAGAATCTTATTTTTTATTGTCTTTTACGACCCATTGATTTTTCTCAAAAACAATTAACTGATTACAGTTCATTTCGCTTGCTGTAGAGTTTTGCCCTTCCAATTCTTGTATCACAATCTTTCCTTTTTCCCGTAATTCAGCAATTTTCTTACTCAACAAATCATCATCATTTATTGGGGCAAGGATTCTATCCGGTTTCTTGTCTTTTATATTATGAAGTTCCAGTAATTGCTTAACATCCGTACTAAACCCAGTCGCGGGTCTTGCCCTTCCAAAAGCACTTCCAATATCATCATAACGGCCACCGAAAGCTATTCCCTTACCTTCGTTTGGAACAAAAGCTGTATAAATCATTCCAGTGTGGTAGTTGTAACCGCGCAGCTCTGCCAAATCAATATTAATAGATACATCAGACTGGTCCGATATAGATTCGGTGAGTGCCTTAACTTCAGCTATATATTTTGTTATGTTTGAAGATAATTTGCCAAATGCATGTACAGCATCATCTAATACCGTAACATCACCATGTAAATCAATTAAATCCAATAAGGCTTTACTATTATTATCGTTAATTTTTAATTTCTTGTAAAAAATTTTTAATTCGTCTTTAGCTTTTCGTTTGAGCATCTCGAAAATCTCTAATTTTTGTTCGGCACTTAATTTGGATTCAGAAATTAAAGATCTAAAGATCCCAATATGACCTATATCCATACAAATGTTCCTAATTCCTAAAGAATTAAATGTTGCTAACATTAATTTGACTATTTCAATGTCGCTAGATACTCCCGCATGACCATAGAGTTCTGCTCCCAATTGTAAAGGAGAGCGTGAATCACCTGAGTTATTAGTGCGACTATGCAAGACTGAGCCAAGGTAACATAGTCTGGTAGGTCCATCGCGTTGCAAAAGATGTGCGTCTATACGTGCAACCTGAGGTGTTATATCGGCGCGAATACCCATTAAACGACCACTCAATTGATCTGTAATCTTATATGTTTGTAAATCAAGATCTTCGCCAGTAGCTGTAAGTAATGATTCTAAATACTCGATCATTGGTGGGATGACAAATTCATAACCCCAGGTTGAAAATAAATCGATGAGTTTTCGGCATATCTGTTCAAGTAGCATTGCCTTTGGTGGCAATATCTCATCAACGCCTTCGGGTAATAGCCAACGGTTGGTTATAGTCATAAATTTATTTAACGCACAATATACAAGAGCACTATGCCAAATAGCATACTAGTAACACCCAAAAATCTTAGTTTTTGATTATCTAATTGAGCGCATATCAGGAATATCTTTCGCAGACCTTCTGGATTTAAAAATGGCATCAGACCCTCAAAAATGAACACTAATGCTATCGCAGCTAAAAGATCAGAAAAGTTAATATCATACAATCAGTTTCACCGTTACTGCCTTTTAAAAACATAATATCAAATATTTCTAACATAAGAACTGCAAGTACTCAATATTATGCGTTTAATTTTAAAGGTTACTTCGATTTATTAAAATATTTAAAAAAATCAGATTCGGGCTCAACTAATAATATATCGTTACCTTGATTAAAACTATTCTGATAGGCATTCAAACTGCGATAAAATGAGTAAAATTCTCTATCTTTAGTAAACGCTGCAGCATAAACCTCAGTTGCTTGGGCATCGCCCTCACCACGAATAGTTTCAGCATCTCGGTAAGCATTTGCCAAAATAACCTCGCGTTCTCTATCGGCATTAGCTCTTATTCTTTCAGCGGCCTCAGAACCTCGTGCACGGAAACCTTTTGCCACGCGATCTCGTTCAGCACGCATACGTTGATAAACAGAATTACTAACTTCTGCAGGCAAATCAATTCTTTTAGTTCGCACATCAATTACAGAAATACCCAATTCATCTGATAAATTAGATGTTGTTGAAGTAACAACACTCAGAATCTGTGTCCGCTCGCCTGCCACTACTTCTTGAACGGTTCTTTCACCAAATTCATCTCTTAATGCACGATTAATACGCTGTTCAAGCAACGTATTAGCGCTAATTATATTGCCTCTTGTCGCGGTATAGAATTTTTCAACGTCAGTAATCCGCCATTTGACATAATAATCAACAATTACGTCTTTCTTTTCTTTGGTAAGGAAACGTTGTGGTTCTTTATCAAGATTTAATAAGCGTTTTTCAATTTTCTGCGCATAATTTACCAAAGGTACCATAAAATGAATGCCTGGCTCATTATCCGAACGCTGTATTTCTCGAAATTTAAAAACTATCGCCTGTTGCCATTGATTAACTATAAATACTGAAAAATAAAAAATTACTACAATAACTAAAAATGGAAATATATATTTATAATTAAATGACATTATCGTGCCCCTCTTAATCGACCATTCGGAACATTTTGCGAACTAGTTGATGAACTTGATTGGTTATTTGAGTTATTGAATTTCGAGCTTGGAATATTTAAATTTTTCTTAACTTCCCTGTCGATAAGCTTATCAATTGGTAAATACATTAAACTATTTCCATTGTCATTATCAATTAATACTTTGCTGGTGTTGGAGAATACTGACTCAATTGCATCTAAATATAAACGTTCACGCGTTACCTGGGGCGCGCGTTTATATTCTATTAACAGCTGTTCGAATCGACTGGCCTCACCTTCAGCCTTTGCAATCACACGTGCTTTATATCCATTTGATTCTTCGCGTAAGCGAGCTGCACCACCTCGTGCTTTCGGGATAATATCATTGCGATAAGCTTCTGCTTCATTAACTAAACGTTGTTCATCCTCACGAGCCTTAATTGCATCATCAAATGCTGCTTTAACTTCTTCGGGAGGTTTAGCGGGCTGCATTTCAACGCTAGATATATAAATACCTGAAGTGTAATCGTCTAAAACATCTTGAATTAAAATTTGTATTTTTTGGGCTATTTCGCTTCTACCCTCAGTTAAAACGAAATCTAATTCGCTTTTACCAATAACTTCACGTACTGCACTCTCTGTAACTTGCCTAAGCGTTGGAAATGGTTCATACACGTTGAATAAAAAATCAGTTGCACTTCCAATGCGCCACTGAACTGCAACTTCAACATCAACAATATTTTCATCCTGAGTTAACATTGTCGCCTTATGTGTTATCGAACGAACCTGTCCCACATTAACCTTTGTAACCTTTTCAATAGGACGAGGTAAGCGTATATTTAAGCCCGGATCCAACGTATTAACGTGTTCGCCAAAACGTAATACAACGCCTTTTTGTTGTTGATCAATCAAATATGTCATATCAAAAATAAGCCATGCTATTAATAAGATAATGCCGATTGAAAATGGAAATATTGAATTGCCGCCTTTTCCTGATGATCCATTATCAAAGATTCCGCCAAAACCCTTCTGCATTTTCCGGACGATCTCATCTAGGTCAGGAGGTCCCCCGCCATTACCATTTTTCCCCCAAGGGTCTTTGTTTTTATTGCCATCAGGCGTTTCATTCCAAGCCATTAAATAATATCTCCTAAATAGTTGTAGTATTAAAAACTAACGCTACAATTTTGAAATCAAATAGATGTTAGTAACGAGCATCCTTCAACTGTAATATTTGACATGTCTAAGTTAGCTTCCTTACATAACTTATGCAATTTATATTCTTCTAATTCTACCCTCATAACCCAACCGCCCATATCATCAATATTCTCTTGTTTGACAGCGCCAATATCAAATAGTTTAGCTCGTAATTGACCAGCAGAAACAGGTATATTTATATAATGCGGTCTTTTATGTTTATTTAAATATCTATTCATTGCTTCCAATAGCAAATCAACTCCTTCGCCCGTTCGAGAAGACAGCCAAATACGGGTTATTTTATTATTCTCAGAAATCTCAATACGTCGTTTTTGTGCTGAATGTATATCAATCTTGTTATAAACCTCTATTTGAGCAACGTGAGATGCGCCAATCATGCTAATCACTTGGTTTACTTCATCAATTCGTTGTTGGCGTTGTTCCTGATCAACGTCGATGATATGTATAAGTAAATCTGCCTCCTTTACTTCGTCTAATGTTGCTTTGAATGACTCAATTAATTCGTGAGGTAAATCACGAATAAAGCCAACGGTATCTGTTAAAATAATTTCGTTGCCATTATCAGTATTTATACGCCTCAATGTTGGATCAAGTGTTGCAAATAATTGGTCCTCAACTTTTACATTTGCATCTGTTAAGTAATTAAATAAGGTTGATTTGCCTGCGTTTGTATATCCAACAAAAGAAATAACAGGAATATTCTGCTTCTTGCGTTGTTGTCGACTCTGGTAACGTTGTTTTCTTACCTTCTGTATACGTTCCTTAATAGCTTTAATACGACGACCAATCAAACGACGGTCTGTTTCAAGTTGTGTTTCTCCAGGACCTCGTAGACCTATCCCGCCCTTTTGTCGTTCGAGATGGGTCCAACCCCTTATCAGTCGAGTTGTCAGATGCTGTAATTGGGCTAATTCGACCTGTAATTTACCCTCATAACTCAGAGCTCGCTGAGCAAATATATCAAGTATCAAACCTATTCTGTCAATAACGCGGATATCAAAGAGTATTTCTAAATTTCGTTCTTGTGCCGGCGTTAGTAAACGATTGAAGATTACAACATCAGTGTCATGCTTTTCCGCAGTTACTCTAATTTCCTCGGCTTTACCAACACCAATAAAAAGCCGTGCATCAGCACGCAATCTAGTTGTTTTTATTGTACTAACAATTTCAAGGCCGGTAGATTTAACCAACTCGCAAAATTCGTTATATTCGCTATTTACTCTAAAATTTTTAAAGTCGACATATACGAGCAAAGCGCGTTGTATAGAATCAGGCTTATATTTCAAATGATTCGCAAATATTAAAAATTATTATAAATTCAATCTTCCCCATCATTTTCCTCATCGGCATGAACGAGTTTTACATTTCTAGCTGGCACGATTGTCGATATTGCATGCTTATAGACTAATTGACTAACCGAATTCTTCAGAAGTATGACAAATTGATCAAAAGACTCCACTTGTCCTTGTAGTTTTATTCCATTTACCAAAAAAATAGAAACTGGTATACGCTCTTTTCTAAGAGCATTTAAAAAAGGATCCTGTAATGAGTGCCCCTTACTCATAGGCTACGCCTCCTCCTGTCTTATTATTATATGAACGGCTGTGAACAGGTTTTGTATATGGCTGTCGCCTGAGTATATTACAAATAAAGAAATTTTTCGGTCAATTATTTAAGATTATCCAAAATTTGAGGGAATATCTCAGATTTGTATGAATCATAACATTCTGCCCCTTTTTCAGCCCTACACCAGGTTAATTGTCGCTTTGCGAGTTGTTGTGTTGCAATAATTGAGTGCTCCTGCATTTCTTTGTATGTAATTTGATTGTCTAGATAACGCCAAATTTGTCTATACCCTACAAGTCTCATTGATGGTAATTTTAAAGATAAATCATCGCGATAGAAAAAAGACTCGACTTCTTCAATCAGACCATTTTTGAGCATCTCATGAAAACGCTGTTTAATACGTTCACGCAACTGTAAGCGGTCATTAGGAAATAAAATTATTTTTCTAATGGCAAATGGAAACGATTTCTTTTTGCTTTTCTCAGTTAATTCGGTCAGCGTTTGTCCTGTTATTTCAAATACCTCTAATGCTCGCTGTATCCTTTGTGTGTCATTCTGATTTATTCTTGTTGCAGATTTAGCATCAATTTTGCCTAACTTAGAATGCATATATTTCCATCCTTCTGCCTCTGCTTCTTCTTCAATTTCTGCACGAACAAGATAATTGGCTTCTGGTAATTCATCTAAACCATGTTCTAGCGCACGAAAATATAAACCTGTTCCACCTACAAGTATCGGGGTTTTACCTTTATCGTAAATCTCATTTATTGCTAAGTAGGCATCTTGTTGAAAACGTGCGGCTGAATACGTTTCTACTGGGTCGCAAATATCTATCAATCGATGTGGGACCTTTTCTAAAAGCTCTTTATTTGGCTTTGCTGTACCTATATCTAAGCCGCGATAAACCATGGCTGAATCTACACTAATAATTTCAGAATTTATTTTTTTATGTAAGTAAATAGCTAGATCAGTTTTACCAGTCGCAGTAGGACCCATTATAAAAATAACAAATGGTATGTCAGTCACAATTATTTATGGTAAGAAATATAATATTGAGATAAATAAGATAATTAAAAATTTGTATTAAATTATGTACCACTATCTCTGGGAATAATAATTGTTTGCCCAGCGCGTACAAAATCCCCCTTAAGACTATTATATTTTTTCAACATATTAGGGCTTACACGATATTGCTGAGCAATAGTTGAGAGCGTTTCACCCCTTTCAATAATATGCTTGCGCGAAGACAACAAACTACCTTCAGGAGCAAAATCTCTAAAATAGCCTTTTAAGCCAATCAAAATAGCATTAGACATTTTCTTACGATATTTATGATCAGACAGCTTTTTCTCCTCTGTAGGATTTGAAATAAATCCTGTTTCTATTAAAACCGAGGGGATATCGGGTGATTTAAGAACAGCAAATGGCGCTGACTGGACGCTTCGTTTGTGTACTTTTCCGACCTTTCTCAATCCATTTATAATATGAGTGGAAACATCAATGCTTGCCTCAAGACTCGCTGTTTGAGACAAATCTAACAAAACTGAAGCAACAAGATCATCTTTGCCCTCTAAGCTCACGCCACCAACTAAATCAGATGAATTTTCTTTTTCGGCTAACCATTTTGCCGCTTCACTACTCGCGCCTCTTTTACTTAAAACATAAACAGAAGATCCTCTTACTTTAGGATCGCGAAAAGCATCGGCATGAATAGAAATAAAAAGATCTGCTTTATATTCGCGTGCTTTTTCTATTCTGTTTCTTAGTTTTATATAATAATCGTCTTTACGTATTAATACGGCACGCATGCCTCGCTCTTTATTAATATCTTTAGCAAGATTTTTGGCTAGTTTCAAAACAACATCTTTCTCATAAATGCCGCTTGGGCCTATTGCCCCAGGGTCATCTCCACCGTGACCTGCATCAATTGCGATAATAACATCGCGAAGTTTATCTGGTTGTTGAGTTTCCTTCTTGATTTCCTTTCTAGTTTGCTCTTTTTTTACTTGTCTTATTTCTGCGTCAAATAAATCAATAACCAGTCGATGCCCGTAATGCTTATTTGGTTGGAGTTGAAATATTTTATATTTAATTTGTTTTTTTAAATCTAAAACAATACGAAGATCATTTTTATTTCTCGCCCCAGAACGAATGCCTTTTAAATATTTATCAAGTGCCTTTGGTTGAGTTGTATTCTTCTTTAACGTAGCATTCTTAAGGTCAATAACTGCGCGATGTGGCTTATTTAGAGAAAATAACTTGTGTTTAACTGGTCCACTGACATCAAACACCACACGTGTGCTATCAGGGGCAGCCCACACGCGAACATTATCAACGGTGACAGTTTTCGCAAAAACTGATGTGGAGAAAAAAATAAGGCAATTAAGTAATATGAAGCGCATATTTTTTATATCTCAATACTTACCTTTCTATTGTTTTTTCGTCTGTTATAGCAATAATTTCAAGATTTTTTTAAAAAATCAACCTATATCTATGATTTTATAAATAATAAAGAAAATAAATGCCAAAATGATGACATATAAAGATTGGATTATTTTGATTAAAAAGCTGTGGCTAGGATGCTCTTTCCAATTTCTGATATTGTTGTAAGCTCGACATTACGGCCTTCTTCAGTGTACGAGAGTAGTAAACTAATATCGGCATTTGGTAGTAAATTTCCACCCTTTTCTGGCCACTCAAAAAAACAAATAGATTGCCCATCACAATAATCCCGAATTCCCAATGATTCAAGTTCCTCCGAATCATTTAATCGATATAAATCAAAGTGATAAACAACGTGACTATCGATTGAGTATGGCTCAACAATTGTATAGGTAGGGCTTTTTACATTACCTACAAAACCAAGCTTATTGAGTGCGCCACGAACCAATGTTGTTTTCCCCGTACCGAGTTCGCCCTTTAGATAAATTACCTCACCACCTTGCAGGCAGGATGCAACTTTTGCACCTATTGCTGTAGTTTCAGTTTCATTTTTAAGCGGTATTATCATTACGTGTTTGAAAAGTACAAGTCGGGGTTTGAAAGTTCACGTAGATAAGGCATTAGATCTGTCGCTATCATCCCACGCTCTCCCCCATCAAATACTGCCATATCTGCAGCACGAGCATGCATCAAAACCCCTATCTGTGTTGCGCTCTCAATATCAACACCCTGTGCAACTAAACCGGCTATCACACCAGTTAATACATCGCCCATACCGCCCGTTGACATGCCAGGATTACCTTCACTACAAACATACAAATTACCCTCCAAATCAGTCACAACGCTGCCAGCCCCTTTCAAAACAACAGGTCCATGATATTTTTCATGTAAGTCTCTTGCCGATTGAAATCGATCTGATTGAATTGTGGTCACATCCGTTTTTAAAAGTCGCGCGGCCTCACCAGGGTGTGGTGTAATTACCCAATTTGGGGACGATTGTTCTTCTTCTGCTAATAAATTAAGTGCATCAGCATCGATAATAATGGGTAAGTCTGATTCAAGTATGCGTGCAAATAATAATTTGGCCCATTCTGATTGGCCAAGACCCGGACCAATCGCAATGACAGTCGCGCGTTTAATTAATGGCATTAACTCATCGAGCGTTTCAACGCCGTGACTCATAACCTCAGGTACTGTGATGCTAAGTTGAGCTGCATGAGATTTTCGAGTTGCTACACTTACTAAACCTGACCCTACCCGCATGGCAGCCTCTGCGGCCATGTGTGCAGCACCAAGATAACCTTCATCACCACCAATAAGTAACACGTGGCCAAAATTTCCTTTATGTGCATTTCGTTTTCGTGCTGGTATATTTTGATAATATTCAAGGTCATTATATTTAGCTAAGTAACAGTGATTATCCTCCTCGAGCTCAAAGTAACTTTTACTAGGAATATCAAGTCTATCAAATTCAATCTGGCCAGAATATTCGCGACCATCATGCGTAAACATTCCTCTCTTATGACCCATAAAGGTTGCGGTAACATTAGCATTTACTGCCACGCCCATTATGTTACCGGTGTCTGCATTAAGGCCTGAGGGGATATCAATAGATAAGACTCCTTCATACTCATTTGATATCCCTTCACCTACTAACATGTTGTGGTTGTTTAAAACCTCTATTGTATGAACTAAATTTTCATCGTTTATATCGCGTGTTAATCCAGTGCCAAAAATTGCATCGACATAAACTGAAGTTGAGCTTGGATTTTTTTTTCTAAGGTCACTGTGATCCCAGATTTCTACTTTTTCTTTGTCGTATTTCATGGTCACTAAATCTTGATAAGCCGTTTTGGCATCGCCCTCTAACTTCTCAGGGTTAAAGCAATTAATGACAATAACTTCACGGTCGTATTTATCATCCTCGATAGCCAGTTTTGCTAAAACATAACCGTCACCCGCATTATTCCCACGTCCACAAAACACATAAATACTAAAAGTCTTTGAAAAATATTTGTTTAGTATGTTGTATGCAAAGGATCCCGCGCGTTGCATTAATTCATAACCAGAAATACCAAATTTCTCAATAACAATACGATCTAGTTCTCTCACCTGCGCAGCTGAATATAAGTAATGACCCTTATGCATATTTAAATGTTAAAAAAATGTTCGCGATAGAATTTTAATTCGTTAATGGAATCTCGAATATCTTCAAGAGCAAGATGTTTGCTTTCTTTACTATACTCTTCTTTTTCTGGTGCCCAATGTTTTACCAGTTCCTTCACAGTGCTTACATCAAGATTTCGGTACATAAAGTATTGTTCGAGTGTGGACATTAACCGATGCATAAATCGCCGGTCCTGACAAATACCGCTTCCACACATTGGTGATTTCCCCTTTGGCACGAACTTTTCGACAAACTCTAATGTCAAACTCTCAGCTTTGGCGACATCGTGGGGACTATTTTTGACCCTCTCGACTAAACCAGACTTGTTATGTTGGCGCGTATTCCACTCGTCCATTTTATTTAATATGGAATCGGATTGATGGATTGCTACAACAGGGCCTTCTTCTAGAATATTTAATTGGGAATCAGTGATGATTGTTGCGATTTCAATAATGAAATCATTGTCTGTATCCAGACCGGTCATTTCCAAATCGACCCAGATTAGGTTATTTTCTGATTGCGTCATATTAGGCCCACTTTTATCATTAAAGTAATTATTTTAACCTTTATTTGGTTATTATGAACATGATTAATAGCTTACAATAGTTCTAAACTTATTTGGGAGATAATAGAGCGTGAATTTTTTTACTTATATATTTTTATTTAGCCTTTTTGCAGGTATTTTCGTCCAGTGGTTTCTTGTACAAAAACATATCAGTTGTGTGCGCTCAAATCGCAATAACGTCCCCGAGGCGTTTAACGATAAAATTTCCCTAGAAGCCCATCAAAAAGCTGCGGATTATACAGAAGCAAAAGTTAAAACAGGGTTATTTGAATTAATTATAGGTTCCACCTTACTTTTATTGTGGACGCTAGCCGGCGGTCTTCAGTTTCTCGATAATTGGTTACGAACATTTGGGATGTCTGAGATTTTGACCGGAACTGCATTGATATTGAGTGTTTTTGCAATCATGGCAATTCTGGAACTACCATTATCATTATTTAAAATATTTAAAATAGAACAATCTTTTGGTTTCAACAAAATGACACCAAAAATATTCTTCGTTGATCTTTTGAAAAATACAATAGTTGGCTTTCTTATAGGTGCTCCACTTTTACTATTTGTTTTGTGGATTATGGAAAACAGTGGAACATACTGGTGGGTTTATGTTTGGTTCACTTGGCTGACCTTTAGTTTATTAATGATGTGGGTATATCCTGCCTTTATCGCACCCATATTTAATAAATTCAGAACATTAGAAAATGACGAACTAAAAACACGTATTGAAAATTTGCTGGCACGTAATGGATTTAAGAGTAATGGTATCTTTGTTATGGATGGCTCAACCAGATCAACACATGGTAATGCATATTTTACTGGTCTTGGGGCAAATAAAAGAATTGTATTCTTTGACACATTGATTAATGAGCTTAGTTTTGATGAAATTGAGGCCGTGCTTGCTCATGAGCTGGGGCACTTTAAGTGTAATCATATCCGTAAAAGAATTTTGTTATTAGCTACAATTTTTTTTATTGGTTTAGTAGTCCTTGGTTGGCTCATTAATCAAGCATGGTTCTATAACGGTCTTGGTATTGATCAAATGTCGACTTATATAGCGTTATTACTGTTTGTTATGATTTCCCCCGCATTTACTTTTTTTATGCAACCTCTATTTTCATTTATTTCTCGTCAGCATGAATTCGAAGCAGATGATTTTGCGGCAGGTCAGGCTCAAACGGAAAATTTAATTACTGCATTGGTTAATCTTTATCGTGAAAACGCAAATACCCTAACCCCTGATCCACTTTACTCTGCATTTCATGATTCACACCCACCAGCACCTATTAGAATTGCACATCTGAAAAATAAATTTTCATGAAAAAAATATATGAACTTATTGTTTGCGTGATAATAATCCCTTTTTTTTTGACACCCGTTTTAGCTATTGATCTGGAAAATGGGAAAACACTGCATGATGAGAATTGTTTACGTTGTCATAATGAATCGAAATATATAAGGGAAGATAGAATGATAAAAAATTTTCAACAACTGCATGAACGCATTAAGCAATGTGAATTAATGGCAGAACTAACTTGGTTTGATGAAGAAATTGATGATGTAGCGGCTTACCTTAATGACCAGTTTTATTATTTTAATTTAGAAAAATAATAACCCTATATAACCTTTCTATCATCAAGGGCATGCACGATGGTCATGCTATTAACAAATTCAAGTTCTCCCCCCATCGGTACACCATGCGCAATGCGTGATACTTTTAAACCATGAACTTTAACCATCTCGCTTATGTAATGTGCGGTTGCTTCACCTTCGACGGTAGTATTAGTAGCTAAAATTACTTCCTTCAAATCTTTATTGCCTAACAATGTTTCGAACTGATCAAGCCCAATATCATCCGGACCAATTCCGTCCAACGGTGACAAATGTCCCAGTAGAACAAAATAAATACCCCTGAAATTTGCCTCTTCAATTGCATCAACGTCTGATGGATTTTCAACAACACAAATAACACTATCGTCTCTTTTTTTATCCATGCATATATGGCAAAACTCATTCTCAGTAAAGTTTCTGCAGCTTTTACAATTACCAATTCTTTCCATTGCATCTGCCATTAATTCAGAAAGATATTTGGCCCCATCGCGATCGCGCTGTAAAAGATAGTGCGCAATACGTTGGGCAGATTTTCTTCCTACACCAGGCATACAGCGTAATGCTTCCACTAATTTTTCTAATAAGGATTGTTCAATCACTGATAAATTCAATAAAAAATTAAAATGGAAGTTTCATACCTGCAGGTAAGCCAATATCTGATGTGACATTCGACATTCTCTCTTGTGTGATTTTTTCTACACGTCGATTTGCATCATTTATTGCAGCTGCTACTAAATCCTCGAACATTTCTTTATCATCCTTCATTAAGTTTTCATTGATTTCAACTCGATTTACCTCATGATTACCATTCATGATTACCTTAACCATACCTCCGCCAGATTGACCAATAACTTCTGTTTCTGAAAGCTCCTTCTTTGCTTTCTCCATATTAACCTTCATCTCTTGGGCTTGTTTCATTATATTGTTAATACCACCTTTCATTGTTCTATTCCCTCATAAATAATAAATAAATTTTATTGTGGTTGTATTGAATCCTGATCTATTGTCGCATCAAATGTATCTTGTAATAATTTCACATCTGGGTCATTTTTTACCGCTTCTTTAGCAACATTTTTTAATTCTTGTTTAACTCTAGCACCAGCCGAAGATGGAGATTCATCATTAGACTCCTCAACAGTAATAATTAATTTAACTTCTGACCCGAATTTTTCTTTTATGGCTTCTGTAAGGCGTGAATTTAAATTTTGATTGAATATATGCTTTCGTGAGGGTGATAACGATAATTCGACTTTATTTTTATTTTGTGATTTTAAAGTACAATTTCGAGCAAGTTCATTTACCAATCCAACTAACTGCATTTCATTTATTATATTCTCCCAAGTACTACCTGAATGATTTCTAGATACAGTCTCTGATATTTCTTTTTGCTCTTTATTTTCAGTGGATGCGTTTTTTAAATCATCGCTTTTTTCTTTAAATGAATTAGTTATCTGTTTTTTTTTAGTTTCTTCTGTTGCGGCTGGATTAAATGCCAGCATACGAATCATGACCATTTCTAATCCAGATTTTGCATCTGGTGAAAAATAAAGATCTTTACGTCCCATTATCCCGATTTGGTAATAAAGTTGCGCTTCTTCTTTTTTCATTGCATGAGCAAATTTGACCAATGTCTTGTCTGATTTAAGTATATTTTTAGAATCTTCTGGTAACAATTGAATGACTGCTATCTTTTGCAGCAAACTCAATAACTCTGCTAACAACGCATCATAGTCTGGATTTTTTAATGCTATCGTTTCAATTGTATTTAAAAGTGACTCTGGATCTGAATTAATTAGTGACTGTATAAGACCATTCAAATCTTCGTTATCAACAGTACCTAATAGCATGCGTACTTCTGATTCTCTAAGCGTGCCATTACAGTATGCGATTGCTTGATCTAATAAGCTTAAAGCATCTCTCATGCTGCCAACAGCACTGCGTGAGATTAACTCTATTGATGATTTATCGTATTCAATTTTTTCTATATTTAGAATCATTTCTAATTGTTTTGCAATTTGATCGCCAGTTAAGTGATTTAAATTAAACTGCAAACAACGTGATAAAATTGTAATTGGGATCTTTTTTGGCTCTGTTGTCGCGAGTAAAAATTTTACATGTGGTGGTGGTTCCTCAAGAGTCTTTAGTAATGCATTAAAACTATGATTAGAAAACATATGCATCTCATCAATTAGATAGACCTTATATCTGCCGCTTGTCGGCGAATATTGAACGTTATCCATTAAATCACGAGTTTCTTCAACCTTGGCGCGTGAAGCAGCATCTACTTCAATCAAATCAATAAATCGTCCCTCATCAACTGCAGTACAAGAATTGCATTTATCGCAAGGCTTTGAACTAACTCCTTGCTCACAATTTAAACATTTCGCTAAAATTCTTGCTAAGGTGGTCTTACCTACCCCTCGTGTACCAGTAAAAAGATATGCATGATGTAGACGATCTTGGTCCAACGCATTTGATAGTGCTTTTAAAACATGTGATTGGCCGACCATATCACCGAATGTTTTTGGTCGCCATTTACGGGCAAGTACCTGATAACTCATAGTAGAATTAAATCTTTGTTAAAATTGTTGTTTATTAAGCGATCATAATACATCAGGAATTGTTCTCGGCAAATATTAGCTAAATTAGTTTTTATATGGGCGGTGGCCCGTACCGTTCTTACCCCGGCACACATGTCCACTGCTGCCGCTGCTCCCTTCCGGGCCTGACGGAATTCACAATCTAATGTTGCGAGGAGTCCGGCACAAGCCACCTTAAATTAAACGTATAAGTATAACAAAGGTAGGGGGTTCAATCATGGATGAAAAATATAAAAAAACCCGAAAGATTATAGTCTTTCGGGTTTTGGAATAAGTCAGTAATGAATTTATTTTGATGCAGTATCATCAAACTGTTCTTCTTCCGTAGAACCAGTTAAAGCTGTAACTGAAGATTGGCCTCCTTGTATTACAGTTGTAACATCATCAAAATAGCCAGCACCTACTTCCTGCTGGTGGCTAGCAAACGTATAACCTCGATCAACCGCTGCAAATTCAGGTTCTTGTACTTTTTCAATATACGCTGTCATTCCACGCTGAACATAATCATGAGTTAATTCAAACATGTTGTACCACATATTATGAATACCAGCCAATGTAATAAATTGATATTTATAACCCATTGCGCCAAGCTCTTTTTGAAATTTTGCAATATCTGAATCATTAAGATTTTTCTTCCAATTAAATGAAGGAGAACAATTATAAGCTAACAACTGATCAGGAAAATCTTTCTTAATTGCCTCAGCAAACTTTTTAGCTTCGTCCATATCAGGTACGGCTGTTTCACACCAGAGTAAATCAGCGTATGGAGCGTAAGCTAAACCACGAGAAATTGCCTGTCCTATCCCAGCTTTTGTTACATAAAAACCTTCAGAACTACGTTCGCCCGTAATAAAATCTTTATCATAATCGTCAATATCGGATGTTAACAATGCCGCTGCATTTGCGTCTGTACGTGCAAGAACAATTGTAGGGACACCCATTATATCTGCGGCTAATCGTGCCGCGGTTAACTTTTGAACTGCTTCTTGGGTAGGAACAAGAACCTTACCGCCCATATGCCCACATTTTTTCACTGATGCCAATTGATCTTCAAAATGAACACCGGCAGCACCAGCTTCAATCATATTTTTCATCAACTCAAAAGCATTGAGTACACCACCAAAGCCTGCTTCAGCATCAGCAACAATTGGAGCAAAAAAATCAATATTACCAGTATCTTTTGAGTACTGAATTTCATCCGCGCGTTTAAAAGCATTATTTATACGCGTTACCATTGTAGGCACCGAATCAACTGCATAGAGCGACTGATCTGGATACATGGTTTCAGATGTATTGCCATCTGCCGCAACCTGCCATCCAGAAAGATAAATTGCTTTAATACCGCCTTTGACTTGCTGGACTGCCTGTCCGCCAGTAACTGCTCCTAAACAATTTATATAATCTTCCTCGTTTACTAGTTTCCAGAGTTTTTCTGCTCCTCGTCGCGCAAGCGTATGCTCAATCTGCACAGAACCACGAAGCCTTACAACATCAGCGGCAGTATAATCACGCGTAACACCCTGCCAGCGCGCATTTTCCGTCCAATCCTGCTCAAGTTTCTTAATTTCTCCTTCTTTACTCATTACAAAAACTTCCTCCGTATATTAATTTTTTTATTATAATCAGTTAGTTAGAAGAATTATTAATATTAATAACAACCAACCAGACAATAAAAAGGCCGCATATCATGCCATTTGTTTTTAACCATGTGAACTCCTCGATGATAATTTAAGAGGGTATATTTCGAGGTATTGACATTAAATCTAAGGTAAATGGCAAAAAATCACTTAAATTACATACAAATAAAGTAAATTAGCAATTGATTGCATCATTAGTAATGTTTTATGTATTGTTATACCTTAAGAGGTGTCAACTTTTTTGTAACCAGAAAGTTTTAATGGGATTTTTTAAGTATTGAGGTTAATCAAGCGTATGTCGGAAAAGATAAATGAGTATTTTGATGATGAGTTGGCAATCCAGGAAGCCGAACCAACTACTAAACAACCCTCGCTTTACAAGGTAATTCTAGTTAACGATGATTTTACTCCGATGGAATTTGTTGTGCATATTTTAGAATTATTTTTTTCTGTTGATAGAGAAAATGCAACACGTATCATGCTAGAAGTTCATACGAGTGGAAAAGGAATTTGTGGGTTATTTACTCGTGAAATTGCAGAAACCAAAGTCTCTCTTGTGAATGATTATTCGCAAGAAAACCAACATCCTCTCCTCTGCGCAATGGAAAAGGCTTAAAAAGGATAAACATTATGCTTGATAAAGAATTAGAACAAACACTCAACAGTTTATTTGCGGAAGCAAGAGAGCAACGTTATGAATTTATGACAATAGAGCATTTATTATTTGCTTTACTAAATAATAATTCAGCAACAGCAGTTCTTAACGCTTGTGGCGCTAATCTTAATAGTTTGCATGATGATTTAATTAAGTTTATTCAGAAAAATTCAACAATTATTGACGATATTGATGAACGTGATACCCAACCAACAATTGGATTTCAAAGAGTGCTACAACGTGCAGTTTTTAATGTGCAATCATCAGGCAAACAAGAAGTAAGTGGCGCAAATGTTTTAGTTGCAATCTTTGGTGAACGTGAATCGCATGCGGTTTATTTCCTAAATAGTCAAAGTATTACAAAACTAGACATTACTAATTATATTTCTCATGGGATAGCAAATATAAACGAAGATAATGAAACTGATATTGATGAAATAGATGATGGGTCTTACCAAGATAAGCCAGATGCAAATTTACTTAACAGCTTCGCTGTTAATCTCAATGAGAAAGCTATTGAAGGCAAGATAGACCCATTGATAGGGAGGCAAATTGAAATTCAAAGAACAATCCAAGTTCTTTGCCGTCGTCGTAAAAATAATCCTCTATACGTAGGTGAAGCAGGAGTGGGTAAAACAGCGATTGCCGAAGGTTTGGCAAAATTAATTGTTGATGGTGAAGTCCCGGACATATTGATGGATGGTGTGATTTTCGCACTCGACCTAGGGGCCTTACTAGCTGGCACAAAATATCGAGGTGATTTCGAAAAAAGACTAAAAAGTGTAATTGCTGAGTTAAATAAACAGCCTAACTCAATACTATTTATTGATGAAATACATACAATCATAGGCGCGGGGGCAACTTCTGGTGGGGTCATGGATGCTTCCAATATTATTAAACCTATTTTAGCGTCCGGCGAATTAAAATGTATAGGCTCTACAACCTATCAAGAATATCGTGGTATTTTCGAGAAAGATCATGCTTTAGCAAGGCGTTTTCAGAAAATTGATATTGCCGAGCCCACAATTGATGAAACAGTAAAAATTCTAGAAGGATTAAAATCAAAATTTGAAGAGCACCATAAGATCAAATATACCCGTCAAGCTTTGAAAACTGCTGCGGAATTAACTGAGCGATATATTAATGATAGGCAATTACCAGATAAAGCAATAGATGTCATCGATGAAGCTGGAGCTGCGCAAAAATTATTGCCTGAATCAAAAAGAAAGAAAACTATTGGGGTAAGTGACATTGAAAATATTGTAGCAAAAATTGCACGTATCCCCCCAAAGACTGTTAGTAATAGTGATAAAGACGTTATTAAAAACCTTGAGCGTAATCTCAAAATGGTTGTCTTTGGTCAAGATGAAGCAATTAGTATGTTAAGTAATACTATTAAAATGTCACGTTCGGGATTGGGTAATACACAAAAACCAATCGGTAATTTTCTATTCGCAGGACCAACTGGTGTCGGAAAAACTGAAGTTACTAGACAACTTGCAATGCAAATGGGTGTTGAGTTAGTACGGTTTGATATGTCCGAATATATGGAGAGACATACTGTATCAAGATTAATCGGCGCCCCTCCCGGATATGTTGGATTTGACCAAGGCGGTTTACTTACGGATGCAATTAACAAAAAACCGCACTGTGTGCTTTTACTTGATGAAATAGAAAAAGCTAATCCCGATGTGTTTAATCTAATGTTACAAATTTTTGATCACGGCACATTAACCGATACCAATGGTCGAAAAACTGACTTTCGTAATGTTATTATCGTGATGACAACAAATGCTGGCGCAGATCGAATAAGTAGAGCTTCTGTTGGTTTTACTCCTCAGGATCACAGCAGCGACGCCACAGAAAGTATAAAGAAAATGTTCAACCCTGAATTTCGTAATCGTTTAGATGCAATAATTCATTTCAATCCCTTGGATAAAAAAACCATCTCGAATGTAGTAGGAAAATTCTTATTTGAACTTGAAACTCAGTTAGATGATAAAAAAGTAACAATTGAAATTACAGAAGATGCTCGTGAATGGTTGGCTGATAATGGTTATGATAAGGTAATGGGGGCCAGACCGATGTCACGTTTAATTCAGAAAGTAATTAAACGTCCACTTGCTGAGGAACTTCTATTTGGAAAACTTATGCATGGAGGTCACGTCGTCGCATCACTTGAAAATAATTCAATAAAAGTTGAAATTAAAGAAGAAGAATTAGAGCATACCTCATAGTTCTTTTATAAAAAAGTTTTTGATTTAGAAACTACAAATCCTTTTTAAACGTAATGTATTCATTAGAGTAAATGAGTAAAAAATTAAATAAACATAGTTCACGTATTACCGAACCAAAATCACAAGGTGCATCGCAAGCTATGCTCTATGGTGCTGGCATGTCAGAAGAAGATATGCGTAAAGCACAAGTTGGTATATCAAGCGTCTGGTATGAAGGAAATACATGCAATATGCATTTACTGGATCTGGCCAAAAAGGTTAAAGATGGTGTAACTGCAGCCGGGCTAGTTGGAATGAGATTTAATACTATTGGTGTTAGTGATGGTATTTCAATGGGCACAGAAGGAATGAGCTTCTCTTTGCAATCGCGTGATTTAATTGCTGACTCAATTGAAACTGTAATGTCAGCTCAATGGTATGACGCAAATATTTCTATACCAGGGTGTGATAAAAATATGCCGGGGTGTTTAATCGCCATGGGAAGATTGAATCGGCCTTCACTAATGATATACGGTGGGACAATTAAGCCCGGACATCATGATAATGAAAAAATTGACATCATTTCTGCTTTTCAAAGCTATGGTGAGTTCATCTCTGGAAATATTGACGATAACAAACGATCGGATATCGTAAAAAAATCATGTCCTGGTGCAGGTGCGTGTGGCGGAATGTATACCGCAAATACAATGGCTTCTGCTATTGAAGCAATGGGCATGTCATTGCCTTATAGTTCTTCAACGCCAGCTGTCGATTTAGCTAAACAGGAAGAATGCTTTAATGCGGGTGAGGCAATCAAACGCCTATTAGAAAAAGATATCAAGCCAAGAGATATCATGACACGTGATGCGTTTGAAAATGCAATGGTATTAGTAATTATTCTTGGAGGTTCGACTAACGCAGTATTACATTTATTGGCAATGGCCCGCGCTGTAAATGTTGATCTAACAATTGATGATTTTCAATTAGTAAGTGACCGCACTCCATACGTTGCAGACTTAAAACCTAGTGGTCAACACGTCATGGAAGATCTTCATAAAATTGGCGGTACGCCTGCTGTCATGAAATTATTGCTCGAGAATAATTTAATTAATGGCAACTGTCTTACTGTTACAGGAAAAACAATAAAAGAAAACCTGAGTGACCTTCCCGGATTAACTGATGGGCAGAAAATAATTTTCCCGCTAGATAACCCAATTAAACCAAGCGGTCATATAAGAATTCTGAAAGGTAATCTCGCGCCCGGAGGATCTGTTGCAAAAATTACCGGTAAAGAAGGTGAAATATTTACAGGGCCTGCAAAAGTTTATGATTCGGAAGAGGCAATGCTATCTTCGTTAGAAAATAATGAAATAATAAAAGGCGATGTCATTATCATTCGTTATGAAGGTCCAAAAGGAGGGCCGGGTATGCCAGAAATGCTAACGCCGACATCAGCTATTATTGGCGCCGGTCTTGGTAATGATGTGGCAATGATAACGGACGGGCGATTCTCTGGTGGTTCACATGGGTTTATTATTGGGCATGTCGTACCTGAAGCACAAGAAGGAGGCCCAATTGCAATCATTAAAAATGGAGACATAGTAACTATTAATGCCAAAACAAATAAAATTGAATTCAAAATCAGTGATAAAGAATTTGCGAATAGACAAAAAAATTGGGAAATGCCCCCATATAAAGCTAACCGAGGAACACTTTATAAATATATCAAAAATGTTAAAACTGCGTCTGACGGGTGTGTAACAGATGAATAATTAACCCATTGTTTGTTGGTATTTTTTATAATATTTAATTACTTTTTCAACATAATTTTTAGTTTCTCTGAAAGGAGGAACTGTATTGTCATATTTTTTAACAGCATTTTCACCAGCGTTATAAGCTGCTAATGCTAATCTTATATTATTATTAAACATTCTTAATAAATCACTAAGATAACGTGAGCCGCCATTTATACTCTCTGTTACGTCTCGACGATTAATAACGCCGTAACGTTTCGCCGTCTCAGGCATTAATTGCATCAAGCCAATGGCGCCAGCCCGAGAAACAGCATTTGGGTTATACCATGACTCAACGGTGATTATGGCATGCAATAATGTATAAGGTAATTTATGTGTCTTTGCGATACTCCTGATTGTCGCATCATATCTTTTCTGATGCCCTACCCAGTCAAAGTTCTGTGGTTTCTTTTGTTCTACCCACCCTTTCCATGTTCTTACTAATTTTTTATAACCTTTATGTTCAGGTTTATCGGTGAAAATTACTCGCCCATATTTGTCGATATATCGATACACATCTGCATTACAGGGCAGTGATAGAAATGAAAGTAAAGTAAGAAAAAATAAAATAATTTTAGTATTTTTCATTTTATATATTAATTAAATTCAAAAATAATTATAGAAAATAAATAACCGTTTGTATGATGGCTAATGAAAAGAATGCTGCAATGAAATCATCAAGCATTATGCCAAAACCGCCCTTTACGTGACTATCAATCACTGAAATTGGCCAAGGCTTAAAAATATCAAAAACTCTAAATAAAATGAAGCCTATCAATATCCATAACCAATCTTTGGGCACCATGAACATAGTAACGAAGTAACCAACAATTTCATCCCATACAATAGAAGAATGATCATGAACATTTAAACTTTTGGCGGTATATTCGCAACAAAAAATTCCACCTAAAAAAGCACAAATTATGATCGTAAGGTAAAGTTTCCAATCCATGTTAGGTAAGATAATAAATAGTAATACGCCAATCAAAGTACCCATAGTGCCGGGTATTCTAGGAACTAAACCACTACCAAACCCAAAAGAAAATAAGTGAATTGGGTTTAGTAGCATTTTTATCGGAGCTTGTATTTTAACTAATTTATCCATAAATTAAGCAGATTCAACTATTAACCTTAAAGAGTATAATTTATTAATCTACTCATTAACATAAATTAAGGATACGATTGTATAAATTACTATACTAAAAGTACTTCTATAAAAAACTATAGGGGAAAAATAAATGGCATTTTTAAAAACTATAATTATTGTTTTCGTGCTAACTCCATTACTAACTACTAAAAGTTATGCCATTGAGAATAATCTTCAAATATTAATTAATGATGTAATTAGTGGTAGTCATAGAGCGAAGACTAATAAGGAGCGGGATGTTTACCGTCACCCAAAGCAAACTTTATTATTCTTTGGTATTAAAAAAAATATGACAGTACTCGAAATCCTGCCAGGTCGTGGTTGGTATACAGAGATACTTGCTCCTATATTAAAAGATGAAGGGAAATTAACAGTTGCTGGTTTTGGTAAGAATCATCCTATGGACTATCTTCGTAAATCACACATAAAATTTGTAGAACACCTCGGTAAAAATCAAAAACTTTACAAAAAAATTAAGCATGAAATTTTTAATGATAAAAATTATTATCTAAAAGGTATCGACCCTAACTCATATGATATGATTTTAACATTTAGAAATACCCACAATTGGATAAAAAATGGTGGAGTTGAAAATGTTTATCGCGCATTTCATCGCGTACTAAAGAAAGGTGGTATTCTGGGGGTTGTTCAACATCGTGCTCACAACAATGATAATCCAAATGAAAGTGCTAATGATGGTTATGTGCCTGAAAGTTATTTGATCAATTTGGCTGAAAGAATTGGGTTTAAGTTAGTTGAAAAATCTGAAATTAATGCCAATTTGAAAGATAATAAAAACCATCCCGAAGGTGTATGGACCTTACCGCCTACTCTGAGGCTTGGCGATACTAACATGGAAAAATATATTGAAATTGGTGAAAGTGACCGCATGACACTAAAGTTTATCAAACAATAATGAGAAAAATATACAGATTCTTTTTATTAGCTTTATTTGGCATGCTATCGACTCAGATAAATGCAGTTGTTACTACTCATGATTGTAATAAACATGCCGAAGATGTCATGATTACGACAAGAGATAAAACTCAGTTACGTGATGAGCAATATATTCTCTTGAATAACATAATTATGAAATCATGCCTTAGTAATATAATGAAAACTAATAATACGATAGAAAATGATGAAAATAGGGACTGGTTTACTGAGAAAATATTATCGGGCGATACAAGCAAAAAAGACGGTAATAAAAGGCTAAAAAAATTAAAATAAATAGATATGCAGGAAATTTATAAAAAAATAAGAAATCATCCTGATTTTCTTAATCTTGTCAAAACACGAAAAAGAATTAGTTGGCTATTAACTACTATCATTATTTTCTGTTATTTCGCATTTATAATAATTATTGCTTTTGCTCCAAATATTTTTTCGCAAAAAATTTTTTCAGATAGCGTCATTACGCTCGGTATTATTATTGGTCTTCTCATTATTTTATTAAGTATTTTACTTACTGGTGTTTATGTTTATATTGCTAACAAAAAGTTAGATGAAATCAATAATAAAGTTATTAAAAAAATAACTGCTAATTAAAATCTTATAATGAATTTTTCGCTATTATCTATTCTTTTCATCCTTACTTCATTTGGTGTATATGCTAATGATAGTCAGCCTGTTAATCCAAGTGAAATAAATATCACTGCTGTAGTTATGTTTATTATTTTTATCTCCATCACACTAGGAATCACCTATTGGGCAGCTAAAAAAACACGATCGGCAAGTGATTTTTATACGGCCGGAGGAAGTATTAGTGGCTTTCAAAATGGATTAGCCATTGCCGGTGATTACATGTCAGCAGCATCTTTTTTGGGTATTTCTGGTTTAGTTTTTGCGAGTGGCTTTGATGGATTAATTTACTCAATTGGCTTTTTAGTGGGCTGGCCTGTTATTTTATTTTTATTAGCAGAACGGTTAAGAAACCTCGGTAAATATACTTTTACAGACGCAGTTTCATTTCGTTTACAAGCTATGCCTATTCGTTCATTAGCCGCGTGCGGAACACTTGCTGTTGTTATTCTTTATTTAATTGCACAAATGGTTGGTGCGGGTAAATTAATTCAAATTTTATTTGGTTTACCTTACTCGGTAGCAGTTTTGATTGTTGGTTTATTGATGATTTGTTATGTTACTTTCGGTGGTATGCTAGCAACTACCTGGGTACAAACAATTAAGGCAATTTTATTATTATTCGGCGCTACTTTTTTAGCGCTAGCAGTGTTAAACCAATTTGAATTCTCATTTAATGCATTATTCACAGAAGCCATCTCAAACCATCGTTTAGGAGAAGCTATTATGTCCCCCGGCGGTTTAATTAGTGATCCAGTATCTGCAATATCACTGGGACTTGCGCTAATGTTTGGAACTGCTGGCCTACCTCATATTTTGATGCGTTTTTTTACAGTAAAGGATGCTAAGCAGGCGCGTAGCTCCGTATTCTTTGCAACTAGTTTCATTGGTTATTTCTATATACTAACGTTTGTGATTGGTTTTGGTGCAATTGTTATGCTTACAAATAATCCTGCCTTCTTGGATGGAGTGGGTAATATTTTAGGTGGTAATAATATGGCTGCAGTTCACCTATCAAAGGCTGTTGGGGGTGACGTGTTCCTGGGTTTTATTTCAGCAGTAGCATTCGCAACAATATTAGCAGTGGTTTCTGGGCTGACGCTAGCGGGTGCTTCGGCTATTTCTCATGACCTTTACGCTAGTCTTTTTTGTCATGGCAAAGCCCAAGAAAAGAGAGAGGTTATGGTTTCACGTATTAGCACCATTATGCTGGGAGTAGTGGCTATTCTTCTAGGTATAACATTTGAAAAACAAAATGTTGCTTATATGGTTGGTCTTGCTTTTGCTATCGCTGCCAGCGTTAATTTTCCTATTCTCTTTTTTTCCATGTATTGGTCTAGACTTACCACCCGAGGTGCTTTTATTGGTGGGGCAGCAGGATTACTTACCGCGATACTATGTGTCCTATTTGGGCCTATCGTTTGGGTTGATATTTTAGGAAACACCAAAGCGATATTCCCCTACAAATATCCAGCTCTATTCTCAATGAGTATCGCATTTGTCACTATTATAATAATCTCGTATTTAGATAAAAGTCCGCGAGCAAAAGAAGAAATGGTAGCTTTTGATGATCAGTTTGTCCGGGCTCAAACAGGACTTGGTGCAGAGGGAGTAGTAATACACTAAATTGATATTTTATATATCAAGGTTATAAATAATGGAAAACATAAATAATTTTGCCAAACGCCTACGTTCAAAAGAAATATTGATGGGGACTTTAGTAAGCTTACCATCACCAGAAGTTTGTGAATTACTTGCGAGTGTTGGCTATGATTGGTTGTTTATTGATGCTGAACACGGGGCATTCAATCCGCAACAAGCACAAACGATGTTGCAAGCTGCTGCCCCTACACCATGCTTAATCCGTATTCCAACTGGTGAAACAATCTGGATTAAAAAGGCACTTGATATTGGGGCAGCTGGCGTCATTGTTCCGCAAGTACATAATGCAGTCCAAGCAAAAAAAATTATTAGCGATTGTAAATACTCGCCTGATGGAAATAGAGGAGTTGGAATTGGTCGTGCTCATAAATATGGCATTGATTTTGAGCGTTATTTGAAAAACGCAAATGAGGAAACCGCTGTTATATTGCAAGCTGAAAGTTCTGAAGCAGTTAACAATATTGCTGAAATAGTAAAATTAGAAGGTGTGGATGCAATACTAATCGGACCCTATGATTTATCGGCTAGTTTAGGAAAACCTGGAGAGATAGACCACCCTATTGTCCAGTCTGCCATCAAAGAAATCATTGAAGCCTGTCAAAATGCAAAAATAAGCATGGGTATATTCGGGGTTAGCGCAGAGGCTGTTTCACCTTATAAAGAAAAAGGATTTAGTCTATTAACAGTCGGTACTGACACAGCGTTCTTGATTGACTCGGCAAAGATAATGCTTTCCAGAATGAATAATTAGAAAGTGTATAAAACCTGCCCTAAATGTAAATATATACGACAACCAACTGATAATATCGATCCTGATATATGTCCTGATTGCGGTATACATTTTTCGAAATGGATGAAACAACAATTTTCACCAAAAAAAGAAGAGTCTAAGAAATATAGGAACCCTGATACCTCAAAAACAAAAAAAATTATTGGTTCATATTTATTTTATACTGAAGAAAAAGTTAATCCGTTTGTATTTTTTGGTCGTATTTTAGTTTTTATAGGTCTTCTTATTTGGGGATTACATTTTATAAATGTTGATTTTACAAAACATGCTCATCTAATCATGAATTCATATATGCACATAATTAATTTAGTTTTTCATGAAGCTGGGCATGTGATTTTTAGGCCGTTTGGTTGGTTTATAACGATACTTGGGGGGACATTAGGGCAATTACTAATGCCAACTATTGTAATGCTTACATTTCTCATTAAAAATAGAAATAATTTTGGTGCATCCGTTGGCTTATGGTGGCTAGGACAAAGTTTTATAGATTGTGCTCCTTATATTGATGATGCAGCAAAGATGCAACTACAGTTGGTTGGTGGTGGTACTGGCTGGGAAAGAATGGGCAGTCATGACTGGAATAACATGCTAATCGAAATTGGCGAACTTGATTCTCACCGAGAAATTGCAACAACATTCGATACTATTGGTACTCTGATAATTTTACTTGCCTTATTCTGGAGTGCTTATTTACTTTTTAAACAATTTAAAAAAATAGATTCAATATAATTATTTAAAATAATTCAATATTATTTTTATATTTAATTTTCTGAAGTTAGTAATTTTAACTTTTCAATTATCTCTTTACTATGGCTGCTTGGATCTACTTTTCTATAGATCATTGCAATTTTACCAATTGGCGAGATGATAAAGCTGTGGCGTTTTGCCATTTTAAACGGGCCAACTCTAAATACAGAACCATATGACTGGGCTACCACTGCATCCTTATCAGATAGTAAGGGGAAAGGAAGACTGTATTTCTTGGTAAATTTTCTATGACTTTTTATATCATCAGTACTTATCCCGACTATTTTCGTTTTTAGTTCGCGAATTTTATAAATATCATCCCTAAAGGAACATGCTTCTGTTGTGCACCCGGGAGTATCATCTTTCGGGTAGAAGTAAAGAACTAACCATTGACCATTGTAATCACTTAACCTATGTAAATTACCATCTTGATCAAACAATTCAAAATCTGGGGCAGGATCATTTAATGATAATTCAGCTTTCAGACCAAATGAAAATATCATAAGCATTATGAATGACTGTAATTTGAAGAAATTTTTTATTTTCACTATAAATGATGATACTAGCTATAATGTTTGACAGATGGCAGTTTAATATTTTTGGTGATGTAAGGTAAAACTATATCTTTTTAAATTTTGCCTGGATTTTAAAAAAAATTAAAAACTGAAAGAAATTTATGTTTTGTTTTTTTTCTACTTACTAATGTTTTTGAGCGCTAACTTGAAAATCAGCTTGAATACTTATTAACTCGTCAAAAAGTTTTAGTTGCTTTAATAATTGTTCTGTAGATGGGTCATTCTTTCGAAGGCACTCTTCGGCATACTCATAAATAGCGCTCTCTAGTGGTAGAGGTTTAGTCTGCTCGATCGTATCTTTCATGGTGGGGAGAAAAATCCACTGTAGCCATTGTTCAAATTTTAATGTATCCATACAAAAAGGAATCGAGCTTTTTAGGTCAATGTTATTGGGTTTATATTCGTCCCATTTGCCATGGGTGCGCAAACTTGCTTCGACCTCAAGCAAAACGTCAGCGATTCTATTAGGGATATCATGCATTTGAGGATTATACGGAGTATTTCCTCTTCTCGGTAGCACTGGATTTTTTGTATTTTGCCTCAATTTTGTCAATATTCTGTCGTCTTTATGGTGTTTTCATACCCATATTTACATTCAATTTCACATAATCAGTAATTCTGGTTTATACTCCGCCGCCTGAACGAATTCTTGACATAAATACGCTAATAGCGATTGGTTTAACTAAACTTATACGAGTAGGAAAAATGACTGACTTAACAAATTACAGAAATATAGGGATCTTTGCTCACGTCGATGCGGGAAAGACCACGACATCGGAACGTATATTAAAGCTAACCGGAAAAATACATAAAACCGGTGAAGTTCATGACGGTGAAGCCACAACAGATTTTATGGAACAAGAGCAAGAAAGAGGAATTACTATTCAGTCTGCTGCAACGAGCTGTTTTTGGAATGACCACCGATTAAATATTATCGATACCCCAGGACACGTTGACTTCACAATTGAAGTTTATCGATCACTAAAAGTGCTAGATGGTGGGGTTGGTGTTTTCTGTGGTTCTGGCGGCGTTGAACCGCAGTCTGAAACAAATTGGCGCTATGCGAATGACTCAGAGGTAGCTCGTATCATTTTTGTTAATAAACTTGATCGTACTGGGGCTGATTTTTATCGTGTGGTTAAACAAATTGAAGATGTTCTTGGCGCAAATCCGCTAGTCATGGCGCTGCCTATTGGTATTGAAGATAATTTCGTTGGCGCAGTTGACCTGCTTACTCGTAAAGCTTGGGTTTGGAATGATCCCAATGATCCAGAAAAATATGAAATTGAAGATGCACCTGAGGACATGGCTGATATTATTGAAGAATGGCGTGAAAAATTAATTGAAACTGTTGTTGAACAAGATGATGTAGTTATGGAAAAATATTTAGAAGGTGAAGAACTTAGTATTGATGAAATAAAGTCTTGTATACGTAAAGGCACAATTAATCTTACATTCTTCCCAACCTATTGTGGTTCAGCATTTAAAAATAAATGCGTACAAATGATTCTTAACGCCGTTGTTGATTATTTGCCCGACCCCACTGAAGTCAAACCGCAGCCTGAAGTGGATTTAGAAGGAAATGAATCTGGGGGATATGCGGTAGTTGACCCTAACAAACCGTTACGAGCTCTGGCATTTAAAATCATGGATGACCGTTATGGTGCGCTTACATTTATTCGTATTTATTCCGGAAAAATTGAAAAAGGCATGACAGTGCTAAATACATTTACCGGAAAGAATGAACGTATCGGACGTCTTGTGGAAATGCATGCCGATGAACGTATAGAACTTGATACTGCACAAGCAGGAGACATCATTGCTGCTATTGGATTAAAAAATGTTCAAACCGGACATACTTTATGCTGTCCAGATAAGCCGGCAACTTTAGAACCTATGGTATTCCCTGACCCGGTTATTTCAATTGCTGTTGCACCTATTGATAAAGGTGCATCAGAGAAACTGGGTATAGCTATCGGGAAAATGATAAAAGAAGACCCTTCTTTTAGAGTTGAAACCGACCAAGATAGCGGTGAAACCATTTTAAAAGGTATGGGTGAGCTCCATCTTGATATTAAAGTAGATATTTTAAAACGCACGCATAGTGTTGAAGTAGAGGTTGGTAGCCCGCAAGTTGCGTATCGTGAAACAGTGACAAAACGTGTTGAAGATTCATATACACATAAAAAACAATCGGGTGGTTCAGGGCAATACGGTAAAATTGACTACATTATTGAACCTGGTGAAGCTGGTAGTGGTTTTGTTTTTGAATCAAAAGTCACCGGGGGTAATGTTCCTAAAGAATTTTGGCCGGCTGTTGAAGGTGGTTTTAAAAAGAGTATGGATAAGGGGGTTTTAGCGGGCTATCCCTGCCTTGATTTTAAAGTAACATTATTTGATGGCGCCTTTCATGCAGTTGATTCATCAGCCATTGCATTTGAACTCGCATCTGCCGCCGCATACAGACAATCCATGCCAAAGGCCGGACCCCAACTCATGGAGCCTATCATGAAAGTTGACGTATTTTCTCCTGAAGATAATGTTGGTGATGTAATCGGTGATTTAAATCGTCGTCGTAGCATCATCAAATCGCAAGAAGTAAATCCAACTGGTGTTCGTGTAAAAGCCGAAAGTCCATTAAGCGAAATGTTTGGTTATATTGGTGCATTGCGTACGATGACCTCTGGTCGTGGTCAATTCTCAATGGAATTTTTAAACTATAGCCCTTGCCCTAAAAATGTTGCCGAAGAAGTTATTGCTGAAACGTTGGCGCGAGAAGAAGCTAAGAAAAAATAAATTAGTAAGATATTAAATACTTTATGCATAATTTATATGCGTAAAAAATTATCCTGCTTTTCTGGAGGCACTTTTTCTTTCGTGCTCTTTTAAATATTTCTTTCTTATGCGAATTGATTTTGGCGATACCTCAACTAATTCATCATCATCAATAAATTCTAGAGCTTGCTCTAAACTCATCCTAATTGGTGGAGTTAAAATAATATTCTCATCAGTTCCTGATGCACGTACATTAGTTAATTGTTTTCCTTTTAGGGGATTGACAACTAAATCATTATCTCGTGAATGAATGCCAATAATCATTCCTTCATATGTATCATCGCCATGGTCTACAAATAATTTTCCACGCTCCTGTAGATTAAATAACGAATAACCTGCTGCCTTCCCTTGTCCATTTGAAATCAAAACTCCATTACTTCTCTGCCCAATACTTACTGCAACGTATGGCCCGTAATGATTAAAAACGTTATACAATAATCCAGTGCCAGATGTGAGTGTTAGAAATTCGCTACGAAACCCAATCAAACCGCGCGCAGGGATAATATACTCAAGACGAACTCTGCCTTTTCCATCAGGATCGATATTTTTTATATCTCCCCGCCGTTCGCCTAATTTCTCCATTATTGCGCCTTGATGTATCGCTTCGATATCGATTGTGAGCTGTTCATACGGTTCTTCTTTATGATCCCCCATGTCATGTATGATCACTTGTGGACGCCCTACAGCAAGCTCAAAACCCTCGCGACGCATTGTTTCTATTAAAACAGATAAATGTAATTCACCACGGCCAGAGACACGGTATTTATCAGCCTCCTTAGTTGCCTCTACTTTTAATGCAACATTATGTTTTAGTTCTTGTTGTAAACGATCCCAGATATTACGACTAGTGATATATCTGCCATCTTTCCCGGCAAAAGGGGATGTATTGGGCTGAAATGTCATGCTAATTGTTGGTTCATCAACAGTTAAAGCTGGCAGAGCTTCCGTATTATCTGGATCGCAAATTGTATCTGAAATATTTAATGGTTCGATGCCTGCGATTGCAACGATATCACCAGCTGACACAGATTTAACTTCAATCCGTTCAAGCCCTAGAAAACTGTATACCTGAAGTACCTTTCCTTTCCGTGTATCACCTTGGTGATTTATCAAGGTAACTTGCATATTATTTTTGATAGTACCTCGATTTATTCTTCCGATACCAATAATACCCACATAACTATTGTAATCGAGCGTTGAAATCTGCAACTGTAATGGGCCATGCGCATCAACATCTGGAGCATCAACATGAGATACTATTGTTTCAAACAAACAAGACATATCGCCCTCAGAAACATCATGATCAAGTCCGGCGTAGCCAAGAAGCGCTGATGTATATACAACTGGGAAATCGAGCTGTTCGTTTGTTGCCCCTAATTTATCAAAAAGATCGAAGGTTTGATCCAATACCCAATCTGGCCGAGCGCCATCTCGATCAATTTTATTTATAACAACAATTGGATTGAATCCCATCGCGAATGCTTTCTGTGTTACAAATCGAGTTTGTGGCATAGGTCCATCTACAGCATCAACCAATAGTAAAACTGAATCCACCATCGATAGGACCCGTTCAACTTCTCCCCCAAAATCAGCATGGCCAGGTGTGTCAACAATGTTGATACAATAATCGTTCCATCTTATCGCGGTATTCTTTGAAAGAATTGTAATACCACGTTCTTTTTCCAAATCATTAGAATCCATAATACGTTCTGTCGGAATTGAACGTTCATCAAAAATGCCGGATTGTTGTAACAATTTATCAACCAAAGTTGTTTTGCCATGATCAACATGCGCAATAATGGCTATGTTACGAAGGTTCTTACTCATCTGCCTAATGCCTCGTGAAAAAATCGGGCATTATACAGATAGATTTAATATATTGAACGCTTCTTCGCAGAATTACTTTAAATAGTTATTTAATAATAAATTGACTGTATAACGAACACCAAAACCAGTTGTATTCGTAGGTATGTGGGCTAAACCACCTTTCTTACTGCTGCTAGATAAATCAATATGAATCCATGGAACGTCATGCTTAATAAAACGCTGTAGAAATCTTGAAGCTAAAATATGGTCAACACCGCTTTCCTGTGAGCATTGCTTTATATCAGCAATATCACTTTTCAGCATTTGATCAAAATCCTCGTCTAAAGGAAAAGGCCAGACACGCTCTCCGGAATCCTCGCCCGCCTTAATTAAATTTAAATGCCATTTATTTTTATTAGTAAAAATTCCACTATACGATGTACCAATTGAATACATACATGCCCCGGTTAGTGTGGCGTAGTCAATAATCAAGGAAGGTTTTTCTTTTGATGCTAATGCTAATGTATCTGCCAGCACCATTCGACCTTCTGCATCGGTGTGCACAACCTCAATCGTTGTGCCGTCTGATGCGCTAACAACATCATTAGGTTTATAGGCTTTTGGTCCAATATGATTCATGGCTAAAGCCATCCAGCATTCAACTGGATACTTAAAGTTAAGTTTGGTTAGTGCCAACAATGTGCCTAGAGCAACTGCGCTGCCCTGCATATCCTCATGCATACCAAACATATAATTTGCTGGCTTAAGGTTGGTGCCGCCGGTGTCATAGCAAATACCTTTACCAACCAAAAATACTTTCTTCGTTTTTGTTGTTGCTTTTGGTGTGTAGCGTAAACGTACAATACCAGCGTCAGCTTTTGGACTACCTTGTGATACAGCAAGGAAAGCGCCTGCTTTTTTCTGTTTTAATACTGTTTCAGTATAAAACTCCACTTTCCATTTATTCTCTCTGGCAACTTTTTTAATTTTTTTAAGGTAATCCGTTGGCGTGAGTTTATTCGAAGGCAACATACTTAGGCTACGAGTTAATGCATTGCCCTCTGCAATAGCAAAACTCCGTTTAAAACCATGTCTAGCATAAAAACCAAAGAGAATTAATTTTGTTAAGGATGATATCGTCTGCTTTTTACTTTTAAAGTCCGGCATTGTCGCCGATGCTGCCAAAACAGCTGAAATAATTGCTTCTGCAATTCTTTCTGATTCTTTCTTACTAAATCCCGAAACAAGCAATCCTATCTTTTTTGGTTTTAATGATGTTTGAATTGCAGATAGTTTTCTTGTAAGTGTTAATAAATCAAAACTGCTAATAACTGAACGAACCATAGTAAAACTAACATGACTTGAATTCTTATTAGGTAGGTCAATAACAACTGGAATGGGGCTTTCACTATTATGTGCGATTTGCTTATAACGATTTGATATCTGTTCTTGGTATTGAAACTTTCTTTTTAATGGGCTTGAAAAAACCATTATCCAATTGGCGATACTATCAACTTCCTGATTTGTGGGAGCTAGGTTATGTTGTTCTAATGTAATTGGCATGTTGTTCATTTTTCCTTATCAAAAAGAGAGGAATATTATTATATCTGACATTGAAAATGCTAATGAATTCAGTATATCGCGTTAAACGGTGCTTTTATTTGATATGAATCTAAACTAACATCTGGATTAATAATAATACCAGTTTGTTTGTATATAGGTCGTTTCTAATAAAAATAACATAGGATGCTGGTTTTTATGTCAAAAGATTCTGATCCACAGGAAACGCAGGAATGGTTAGAAGCGTTAGATTCAATGTTGACTCACGAGGGTATTGAGCGGGGTCATTTCATTCTTGAAAAACTCATTGCCAGAGCTCGTAAGTCAGGAGCCTATCTTCCTTATTCAGCTAATACCGCTTATTTAAATACCATCCCACCTTCACGTGAAGAAAAGTCTCCGGGTGATGCAGGACTTGAATGGCGTATTCGTTCATTGGTGCGCTGGAACGCGATGGCAATGGTGGTCAGAGCTAACCAAAGAAATAGCGAGCTTGGCGGTCATATTGCTAGTTTTGCCTCCTCAGCTACTTTGTATGATGTCGGTTTCAATCATTTTTTTCATGCTCCGGATAAAGATCATGGCGGGGACCTTGTTTTTGTGCAGGGACACTCGGCGCCTGGAATTTATGCTCGCGCTTTTTTAACGGATCGTATCAGCGAAGAACAAATGATGAATTTCAGACAAGAAGTTGATGGTAATGGACTGTCTTCTTATCCCCATCCTTGGTTAATGCCAGACTATTGGCAATTTCCAACTGTTTCGATGGGACTTGGTCCTTTAATGGCTATTTATCAAGCGCGCTTTATGCGTTATTTAGAAAATAGAGAAATGATAAAAGATACCAATCGAAAAGTTTGGGCATTTATGGGTGATGGTGAAATGGATGAGCCCGAGTCGCTTGGTGCAATTGGTCTCGCTGCAAGAGAAAAATTAGATAATCTAATTTTTGTGATTAATTGTAATTTACAAAGATTGGATGGCCCTGTTCGTGGTAATAGTAAAATTATTCAAGAACTCGAAGGCACTTTTCGTGGTGCTGGCTGGAATGTCATTAAAGTTATCTGGGGTTCTTATTGGGATCCTTTAATTGCTCGAGATACATCCGGTCTTTTATATAAGCGCATGGAAGAATGTGTTGATGGTGAGTACCAAGCCTATAAAGCTAAAGATGGTGCTTATGTTCGTGAACATTTCTTTGGTAAATATCCTGAATTAAAAGAGATGGTAGCAAACATGTCAGATGAAGATATTTGGCGTTTAAATCGTGGCGGACATGATCCTCATAAAGTTTATGCAGCTTATCATGCCGCAGTTAATCATAACGGACAGCCAACTGTAATACTGGCTAAAACTGTTAAAGGTTATGGTATGGGGGAAGCAGGAGAAGGCCAGAACTTTACTCACCAACAAAAGAAGATGGGTGAAGATTCACTTAAGCACTTTCGAGATCGTTTTAGTATCCCAATTACTGATGAAGAGATAAAAGACGCGCCATTCTATAAACCAGATAAAGATAGCGAGGAAATAAAATATTTAAAAGAAAGACGAGTAGAACTTGGTGGTTATTTTTTTAATAAACGTAAAGCACCGCCAAAACTCAAAATACCAGAAATTCATATTCACAAGAAATTACTTGAAGGCACTGGGGATAGAGAAATATCAACAACTATGGCCTTTGTTCGTATCCTTAATGGATTGTTGAAAGATAAAAAAATTGGAGGGCACATCGTGCCAATTGTTCCTGACGAAGCACGAACATTTGGAATGGAAGGAATGTTTCGGCAATACGGAATTTACTCGGCAGTAGGTCAATTATATGAACCCGTAGACTCGGCACAAGTCATGTACTATCGAGAAGATATAAAAGGGCAAATACTCGAAGAAGGTATTAATGAAGCTGGTGGTTATTCATCGTGGATTGCGGGCGCAACTGCATGGCGAAACCATAGCATCCACATGATTCCTTTCTTCGTCTATTACTCAATGTTTGGTTTTCAACGAATTGGTGATCTGGCTTGGGCGTCGGGTGATATGCGCTCTCGTGGTTTCTTGATTGGTGGCACCGCGGGCAGAACAACGCTTGCAGGCGAAGGCTTGCAACATCAAGATGGTCACAGTCATTTGTTTTCATCAACAATACCCAATTGTATTTCCTATGATCCAACATTTGCATACGAACTTGCAGTAATCATACAAAATGGGATGCACCGTATGTATAACCAGAACGAAGATTTGTTCTACTACATTACTGTAATGAATGAGAACTACCCGCATCCGGCAATGCCTGAAAATGTTGAAGAAGGCATCATTAAAGGAATGTATCTTCTTAAAAAACCAAATAAAACAAAAGCACAAATACAATTACTAGGTTCTGGTGCGATTTTACGTGAAGTTATTGCTGCGGCTGATTTATTAGAAGAGGACTTTAGTATTTCAGCCAACATTTGGAGCGTAACGAGTTTTAATGAATTACGCCGAGAGGGGTTATCTACAAAAAGATTGAATCTATTAAATCCAGATAAAAAACAAAAACTTTCTTATGTTGAGTCTGCATTTAAGGATAATGATATTCCTGTTGTTGCTGCAACTGATTATATGAAAATTTTTGCCGATCAAATTCGCGAATTTATACCTAATAAATATATTGTATTAGGGACTGATGGATTTGGTAGAAGTGATACAAGAAGTCAATTGAGAAAATTTTTCGAAGTAAATAGATATTATATAGTAGTTGCCTCATTAAAGGCATTAGCAGAAGAAGGGAAGCTATCAACTGATAAAATTAGTGAAGCGATTAAGAAATATAATATTGATCAAAATAAACCGGAACCAACAAGTATTTAATAAAAAATAATAGAAGGAAGTTGTCTTTGCCAAATATTGAAGAAATAAAAATACCTGATATTGGTGATTTTGATTCAGTGGAAGTAATCGAGATCGCTGTTAGTGTTGGTGATAGCGTCGAAACTGAAGATACACTCATTACTGTTGAAAGCGATAAAGCTTCGATGGATATTCCTTCCCCAAATGCAGGTGAGATAAAAGAAATAAAAGTTAATATTGGTGATAAAGTTTCTGAGGGTACACCAATAATTAATCTGCTAATTGGTGAAGAAGGAGTAAAAAAAGATAATCAGGTATCTAAGGAAACTGAAGAGGTCAAGGAAGAGGTGGAAGTAAAAGAAACACCAAAAATTGAAAAGTCAGAGAATAGAATTGCCCCTCCCCGCCCGCCTAAAACACCAGAGACAAGTCAGTTAGTCGGGCAAAGTAATTCAGCAAAAGCACATGCAAGTCCCTCGGTAAGACGATTCGCAAGAGAATTGGGTGTTGATCTTGGTTTAGTGTATGGCACAGGACCAAAAAACAGGATATTAAAAGAAGACGTTAAAGCGTTTACCAAAAGTATTATGTCGGGTGAGAAACTTTCAAATAAAGGCGCTTTTACAACACCAGAAATACCGCCAGTTGATTTTTCTAAATTTGGTGAAGTTGAACGGAAACCACTTACCCGTATACGGCGCATTACAGGTCAAACTTTACATCGAAGCTGGATAACAATACCTCATGTTACTCAACTAGATGAAGCAGATATCACCGAACTCGAAGAATTTAGAAAATCTAAACTTAAATCTGCTGAAAAAGAAGGTGTTAAATTAACGCTGGTCACGTTTCTAATTAAAGCAGTAGTCGTTGCTTTGCAAAAGTTTCCAGAATTCAATTCTTCAATTGAACCTAGTGGTGAAAACTTAATTATTAAAAAATATTTTCACATAGGTGTAGCGGTAAATACTAAAAACGGTTTATTAGTGCCCGTTCTTAAAGATGTAGACAAAAAAGGATTATTCGAAATTGCAACTGAAATAACTGAATTAAGTAATAAAGCAAGAGAAGGAAAGATATCGCCAAAAGACTTACAAGGTGGTTGTTTTACAATATCAAGTTTAGGAGGTATTGGTGGATTACATTTTACCCCTATCATTAACGCACCTGAAGTTGCGATTCTGGGAGTATCCCGTGCAGCAATGAAACCTGTATACGAGAATGGAACATTTGAGGCGCGACTTATTCTGCCGTTCGCGCTCTCTTATGATCATCGTGTCATTGATGGTGTCGCAGGTGCGCAATTTACACGGTTTCTAAGTACTATATTGACTGATATACGCCATATATTACTGTAAAAATTTATTATAGGTGTTTCTAATTGATTAAAAATATTTACGTTCCTGATATTGGCGATTTCGATGAAGTCGAAATCATCGAGATACACGTTTCAATAGGTGAAAAGATTGAGCTCGATCAATCATTAATTACATTAGAAAGCGATAAAGCCGCCATGGAAATTCCATCATCAGATGTCGGCACTATAAAAGAAATTAATATTCAAATAGGACAAAATGTTGCTCAAGGTGATTTGATACTTAAAATAGATACTGAAGAAACAAAAACAGAATTAACTCCAGAAAAAGAAAAAATAAGTGAGCCTATTAAAGCAAATGTTGATGCACAAGTCGTTGTCTTAGGGGCGGGGCCAGGTGGATATACAGCTGCATTTCGCGCGGCCGATCTTGGCTTAAAAACAATATTAATCGAGCGCTATCCTTCATTAGGTGGAGTATGCCTAAATGTTGGCTGCATACCTTCAAAAGCACTACTTCATATAAGCAAAGTAAAATCGGAAATCGAAGAGTTAAAAGAACATGGCATTGAACTGGGATCGGGTAACCCGGATACAAAATCTGTTCGTAGTTGGACTGAGTCAATAATCAATAAACTCACATCCGGATTAAAAGCTATGGCAAAAAAAAGGAAGATAGAGATAGTAGAAGGTCTAGGTACCTTTAGTTCTCCAAATTCTATTGAGGTAAATAATAACGGAGAGACTAAAACCATAAGATTTGACTCTGCTATTATTGCAGCAGGCTCTCAGGCATCAAAATTACCTTTCCTTCCTGACGACCCACGCATCATGGACTCGACTGATGCATTATTACTGGAAAATATACCAAATCGTATGCTTGTTATTGGTGGTGGAATTATTGGTCTAGAAATGGCAACTGTTTATGCGTCAATGGGATGTAAAATCACTATTGTTGAAATGCTGGAATCTCTAATTTCTGAATGTGATAAAGATATTGTTCGTCCGTTAGAAAAAAGAATTAAAAAAATTTATGAAAAGATCTACTTAAAAACAGGGGTAACATCGGTTGTCGCCAAAAAGAATGGATTAGAAGTAAGTTTTGAAGGTAAGGATGCGCCAGAAAAAGATCTGTTCGATGCGGTTCTTGTTGCTGTCGGAAGAACATCAAATGGCAACAAAATTGGTGCGGATAAAGCAGGGGTGAATGTAGATAATCGTGGTTTCATCTCAGTAGATAATCAGCAACGAACTAATGTCGCCAATATTTTCGCAATAGGCGACATAGCCGGACAACCTATGCTTGCACACAAGGCAACCCATGAAGGCAAGCTTGCAGCAGAGGTAATTGCTGGGCATAAGGTAGGTTTTGATGATCGCGTTATTCCTTCTGTTGCCTATACTGACCCTGAAATCGCCTGGGTTGGATTATCTGAAACAGAAGCTAAGGAAAAAGGGATTGATTATGGGAAAGGAGTTTTCCCTTGGGCCGCAAGTGGGCGTTCATTAGCCCTTGGGAGGGATGAGGGTGTGACAAAAATTTTATTTGATAAAGTAACAAATCGTATCGTTGGTGCTGCTATTGTTGGGCCCAATGCGGGTGATTTAATCGCTGAATGTGCATTGGCAATAGAAATGGGAAGTGATGCAGAAGATATCGGGCTCACAATACACCCTCACCCTACTTTATCTGAGACAGTTGCAATGGCCGCTGAAGCATTTAACGGTACAATAACCGATCTCTACATACCAAAACGTTAAGTTTTTAGTGTAAAAACAAAGAACTTAATTCCCACTAGATAGACAAAGGTTTAGTAATCGTTTTATATATGTTGATAGTTCCGAGGCAACAGCTAGAATAAGCGCCTTTCCTAATACAAACAAAAAGATGAACACGAAAAATATTAACAAAGTTGTACTAGCCTATTCGGGTGGCTTGGATACCTCGGTCATTCTCGCCTGGCTGAAAGATACCTATAATTGTGAAATTGTGACTTTTACCGCTGACATCGGGCAAGGTGAAGAGGTTGAAGCAGCGCGGGCAAAAGCTGAACAGATGGGTGTAAAGGAAATCTTTATTGAAGATCTTACTGAGGAATATGTGCAGGATTTTGTCTTCCCTATGTTTCGCGCTAATACCGTCTATGAAGGTAATTATTTATTGGGCACATCTATTGCCAGACCCTTAATTGCAAAGCGTTTAGTTGAAATTGCAAAGCAAACCGGGGCTGATGCAATTTCCCATGGAGCAACCGGCAAAGGCAACGATCAGGTTAGATTCGAATTAGGTGCGTATGCATTAAATCCCGATATTAAAGTTATTGCCCCTTGGCGGGAATGGGACCTTAACTCACGCGAAAAATTATTAGCCTACGCTGAAGATAAAAAAATACCAATAGAAGGAAAAAAGAAAACTGGTTCACCATATTCAATGGATGCAAATCTATTGCACATCTCTTATGAAGGAGGACAACTTGAAGATCCTTGGTGTGCGCCAGAAGAATCTATGTGGCGTTGGACTGTCGCGCCTGAAGATGCTCCTGATTTGGGAGAATCAATTGAGCTTGAATTCGAAAAAGGCGATCCTATCTCAATAAATTGTAAAAAATTATCACCTGCACAATTACTTTTAAATCTCAATGAGCTTGGAGGTAAGCATGGAATTGGGCGAGACGATATTGTTGAAAATCGTTACGTTGGCATGAAATCACGTGGTTGCTATGAAACTCCTGGGGGAACAATACTTCTTGCTGCTCATCGGGCAATGGAATCATTAACACTTGACCGTGAAGTTATGCATTTAAAAGATGACTTAATGCCTCGGTATGCAAAACTTATTTATAATGGTTATTGGTGGAGTCCTGAAAGAGAAACTCTGCAAACTTTAATTAATAAAACACAAACAAATGTTAATGGGACTGTACGACTGAAACTTTTTAAAGGTAGTGTTTATGTGACGGGAAGAAAATCTAGCTCTGATAGTCTCTTTGACGAAGCTATTGCGACTTTTGAAGATGACTCTGGTGTATATGATCAAAAAGATGCTGATGGGTTTATTAAATTGAACGCACTTCGCCTGAAGTTACAATCAAAAAGGAAGTAATTAAATATTATTTTTAACACCTAATAAAATATCTTTCTTTTTAAAATCCTGAATAACTTCAAAACCACCATTGATAACTACTTTCGGGTCTGGATGTTGTAACTGCTTTGCTATATCTAAAAGAATTTCTTCACCCGTTTTATCAGTATTTTTTTGTACCTCTTCAATTAATTTTGCAGCAATCTGATTGAGTTCAATAAAACCGACATCATAAAGATAATCGCGGTAAACAATTAAATATGTTGGGTCATCAGGCTTTTCTTTAGGAACAAAATTCGAACTAATCTTATGCACAGGCCACTGATATATAAGCGGTTGCGCTAACAGACTGAATACAGGAATGCCTTTAAGTAAATCTCCATTTTTATCGACATTTTTAAAAGAGATTTCTCTTGGATCAAATGAAAGAGATATTTCTATCCACTCGTAGTGAGCGAGTTCAATACAAAATGCGGGTAATTCTATTTCATCTTGTTCTTTTTCCAAATAATTTAAGAATTCTAAAGGTAACTTTGGAAAATAAGGCGTCCTTGAAATATGTTTTTTAAGAAAACCGCGTAATATTATATGCCACTCATCATCATTGATTACTTGTCTTAGAACAGGAAAACTATTTGCAATAAAATTTTCGATATTACGAAAAATAAGATCTGTATATATAGACATACGTCTTGGCTCAATGCCTTCAGGTGCTGGTGCATTCTCAGGATCCCGTATGTGCTGTGTAAAAGTGTGTTGTTCCTTGATAAATGTTTCGTTAATTTTATTTTTAGACATTCTCAACACCTTTATTACTATATGCTGATTGTATTGACTTTATCTTGCCCACCTCTTCTAGTAATTTATCAAACTTTGGAATATTAAAATCCCTTTCAAGTAATGTTGGAAAGATATCAAAATATTCATAAGATTTTTTTAGTAATTCCCATACAGGATCTATAACATCGGTGCCATGCGTGTCGACTAAAAGATCTTTATCTTCATTATAGTGCCCTGCAATATGTGCGTAGGCAATACGTTCTTTTGGAAGTGCCCTCATAAAATCTTCTGCATCATAATTATGATTAATGCTATTTACATAAATATTATTAATATCAATTAATAAATCGCAATCTGCCTCTTTAAGGACCGAGAGAATAAACTCTATTTCATTTAACTCCTGACCAGGTGCAGCATAATAAGAAACATTTTCTATCGCAATGCGCTTTCCGACAATTTCTTGTGCTTGTTTAATGCGAGATGAAACATGTTTAATAGCTTCTTCAGTAAATGGAATAGGCATAAGATCATATAAATGCCCTTCGTCAGCACAATAGCTTAGATGTTCGCTATAGGCGCATATGTGGTGGGTATTAACAAACTGTTTAACGCGTTTTAAAAATTCCTTATCTAACGGGGCTGTACCGCCAAGATTTAAAGAAAGACCATGACAAACAAATGGAATGCGTTCAGTTAACGAACGGAAGTGATTTCCGGCGCGCCCGCCAATATCAATCCAATTTTCAGGAGCAGCCTCCATAAAATCAACTTCATCTGGAAAGTCATCGGCAATTGTTTTTAAAAAAGTCCGTCGCAGGCCAAGTCCTGCACCATAAACAGAATAGTTCTTTGGCATTTCAATTATACGAGTTTCAAACCCTGATATTTATGTTTCTTTACTCCCACACTTACCTTCACCACATTTTCCTTCACCACACTTACCTTCACTATCCTTTTTGTCGCCGCACTTACCTTCACTATCCTTTTTGTCGCCACACTTACCTTCACCACATTTTCCTTCACCGCACTTACCTTCATGTGCATCAACAACCATATAACCGCTGCCAAGTGATGTGACTTCAAAAGGATTGTCAGCAGCATTTACAACTGGGCTTACTGTTAGGTTTATTGTAAAGCTTGCAACTAGCGCAGTACCTAACGAACTTATTTTATTTTTATCTGCCATAATTAAAATCTCCAATTGAAAATTATTCCCTAAAAATAAAAATTCTATTTTTGTCTCATATGAGGAAACAAAATTACATCTCTAATTGAGGGTGAATTAGTTAAAAACATCACCAACCTGTCAATACCAATACCTTCACCTGCTGTTGGTGGCATACCATATTCTAGTGCTTTTATGTAATCATCATCGAAATGCATGGCTTCAGCATCACCGGATTTTTTCTCCTCTACTTGCTTATTAAAGCGTTCTGCTTGATCTTCTGGGTCATTTAATTCTGAAAAGCCATTGGCAATTTCACGCCCTGCAATAAAAAACTCAAATCTATCG
>CAJWQR010000007.1 GCA_913045195.1 uncultured Legionellales bacterium
CTACATAACGAACCTGCAGCACCGCCTATTGCTATAGATATTATACTCATCATAATTTTTATTTATTGGCTAGCTTATCTCGATCTCTTAAAATCGCTAGCTTTTCCGCAATTTTAATCTCTAATCCTCTATTAACGGGATGATAATACTCTCTTGGTTTCATATCATCTGGAAAATAATTTTCGCCTGCTGCGTAAGCATCAGTTTCATTATGCGCATATCGATAATCCTTACCATAGTCCAGCTCTTTCATTAGTTTTGTTGGAGCGTTACGTAAATGGAGAGGTACATCCAACGATCCTAATTCTTTAGCGTCTTTCATTGCTAAATTAAATGCCTTATAAACAGCGTTACTTTTAGCAGCACAGGCAAGATATACGATGGCTTGTGCGATAGCTAGCTCGCCCTCTGGCGAGCCTAAACGTTCCTGTGTTTCCCATGCATCTAATGCCAGTCTGACACCTCTGGGGTCAGCATTACCAATATCTTCGGATGCCATTCGAACAACACGTCGAATAATATAAAAAGGGTCGCAGCCTCCGTCAATCATTCTCACAAACCAATAAAGTGATGCGTCTGGATTTGAGCCTCTTACAGCTTTATGTAAAGCAGAGATTTGATCATAGAATGCTTCACCACTTTTATCAAAACGCCTTAACGATCCATCTTTTAATACATTATTAATTAGCTCTTGCGTGACTATTTTATTTTCAGCAAAATCGGATACAATCTCTAATAAATTAAGTGCTCGTCGTGCATCGCCATCAGCAACTTTTGATAATTTCAACAATGCATTCTCATCTATTTTCAATTCATGTTTTGATAATCCATTCACATTATCAGTTAAGGCTTGAATAAGAATCTCATTTATTTCTTTTTCCGATAATGGTTTTAGAACATAAACTCGTAATCTGGATAATAGTGCGTTATTAAGTTCAAACGATGGATTTTCTGTTGTCGCACCAATAAATACAATCGTACCATCTTCAACATAAGGTAAAAATGCGTCTTGTTGTGTTTTATTAAATCGATGTGCTTCGTCGACGAACAGTATTGTATCTTTATTGTAAACATCTCTGTATTGATGTGCTTTGTCAATAGCTGTTCGTATATCTTTTACACCACTTAAAACAGCAGAAAGAGTAAGAAATTGAGCATTACATGATTTAGAAATTAATCTTGCTAATGTTGTTTTTCCAGTACCAGGAGGACCCCAAAAGATCATTGAGTGCAAACTCCCTTGTTCAATAGCTTGTCTCAGAGGTTTTCCGATATCTAAAATATGTTTTTGCCCAATATATGATTCAATTGATTCGGGACGCATTCTATCGGCAAGTGGTCGATAATCATTTATTTTCATGATGAATTAATAGATTATATTTTGGTGGTTAAAATAATTATTTTCTTTCATCATAAATATCAACATTATTTGGAACTTCAAAATTGAAAATGCTTGATGATAAAGTAATATTTTTTTTAAAATCACTAAAATCAATACGGGTAGTTTGCTCCAGATTATCAGTTATTATCATCATTCCTAATTTATCTCCATCAAAACCCATTTTTATGTTTTTATATTGAGCCTCAAGATTTCTTGGTGTTAATTCCACCCAATCATAACCGTCTATTACACCCATATTTAGATGAACAAAATGTTCTTGAATAGATTTATTCCCTAATATAATTCCAGCAGGTGTTTCATCAATTCTATTATCGATATTTTTTACTGTAACTTGCTCTAAATCTTCATCGAAGATCCATAGTATGTTGCCATTAGAGATTATTTTTTGAGAGTATGGTTTTTGATAATGCCAATAAAATTTTTCTGGGGGTTGAAGGTATAATACTCCTTCTGTTTTTTCTAATTCCTCACCATTTTCATTCACTAATTTTTGAATGAATCTAACTTCTAATGATTCGAGGTTTTTTAAAAAATTTTGTAATGGATCATTTAAGCTCTCAGCATTGCTTAGTGTTGCAGAAAAAAAATATATAAAGATAAATAATATTAATTTTAGCTTAGCCATATTATTCATTTGTTGGTGGAATTAGTATTTCTCGACTGCCATTTGACTCAAGAGGCCCCACTAAACCGCTTTTTTCCATTTCTTCAACTATTCTTGCTGCGCGATTATAACCAACCTTTAGTCTTCTCTGTATATAAGAAATTGATGGTTTGCGTGTTTCTATAACAATGCGAACAGCTTCATCATATAGGGGATCCATCTCTTCGCTTGGAACATCTAATCCTGGTATTGCGTCAGCACCACCCTCATTAGGTCCGCGAAGTATATCCTCGTTATATTCAGGCCTACCAAGTGATTTTAAATTATCAACAACCTTGTGCACTTCTTCGTCAGAAACAAATGCGCCATGAATACGCTCAGGATTACTGGTCCCGGCCGGCAAGAATAACATGTCACCATGACCTAGTAATTGTTCCGCTCCCATTTGGTCGATGATTGTTCTTGAATCAACTTTTGATGAAACTTGAAATGCAATACGACATGGTATATTAGCTTTAATTAAACCTGTAATCACATCAACTGAAGGGCGTTGTGTAGCTAAGATTAAATGAATTCCAGCTGCTCTAGCTTTTTGAGCTAGTCGAGCAATTAATTCCTCTACTTTCTTTCCTGTAGTCATCATCATGTCTGCTAACTCATCAATAACAACAACTATGAAAGATAATTTTTCTAAATAAGGAATTTCATCTTCATCAGTTACGGGAATATAAAATGGATCAGAAATTGGCTGTCCTTTATCTATTGCTTCGGTAACTTTACGGTTATAGCCGCTTATGTTTCGCACACCAAGTTTTGCCATAAGTTTATAACGTCTTTCCATCTCGGCAACACACCAACGTAAGGCGTTTGCCGCTTCCTTCATATCCGTAACCACAGGTGATAATAAATTAGGAATACCTTCGTATACTGATAATTCAAGCATTTTAGGATCAATCATTATCATCCGCACTTCTGATGCGGTTGATTTGTAAAGCAAGCTTAGTATCATTGCATTTAATGCAACTGATTTTCCTGATCCCGTCGTGCCAGCAACCAATAAGTGAGGCATCTTATCTAAATCTGTTACAACAGGTACTCCGCTTATATTTTTTCCTAAAGCTAGAGCTAATGGTGAACTAATTGATTCATACTGATTGGTGTTTAAGATTTCACCCAAGGTAACTAATTCACGATTTTCATTTGGAATTTCAAGCCCTATATATGGCTTACCTGGTATTACGTCAACAATACGCACACTTACAACCGCAAGTGAACGAGCCAAATCTTTTGAAAGATTAATAATTTGATTGCCTTTTATTCCGGGAGCAGGATCTAATTCAAAACGTGTGATAACTGGCCCGGGGTGGACTGCTACAACTTTCACATCTACACCAAAATCTTTTAATTTTAATTCAACTTGCCTTGACATTGCTTCAAGCGTTTCCTTTGAATATTGTCCTATTGAAGTTGCAGGTTCATCTAATAAATTTAATGGCGGAAGAACTGTTTCCATTGCAGGTTCAAATAAATTCTCCTGCTTTTCCATAACAGAACGAATACTAGGTTTTAAATCTGAAATAATAGGCTCAATTTTAAGTGGATCACGTTGCTCAATAATGTCCTGCTCAATTTTAAAAATAGTACTTCTATCTTTACGAGCACGTCGCCCTTCAATAAAATCATTGAGTGAAGATAAATTATTACGTAATTTGGTAATTGCATTTAAAGCAAACTTCCCGATCGAGTCTACTACCAAAAGCCAAGAAAGACCTGTGTATAGAGTTAGCCCTATCATAAACAGTGCTAACATTATTAATGTACTACCATCAAACCCTGTTAATTTTAATAATACAGGTCCTACCGTATAACCTACGATACCCCCCGCCCCTCTAATTTCGGAAGGTAGCCAGGTATTTGCGTTAAAGTGCATCCATAAAATTCCACACCCCCCAACGAATAACACTAATACGCCTATTAAATGAATTGAAAATATAAAATGATCAAAAGTTTTTTGATTTAAACGCGTCTGATACAGTCTCCATCCGCTCATTAAGAAAAGAAAGGGAATTAAATAACCGAAGTAGCCAAATACTGATAACAAAAAATCAGCAATATATGCACCCACAGCTCCTGCATGATTTTGAATGTCGCCATTACTGACGGAAGAAGACCATGCCGAATCATCTGCATTGAATGAAAATAGTGAAATTAACAAATATAAGGCAAAAATAAGTGACGCAAAGACCAATACTTCTCTGATATTTTTCACTACTTTATCAGATATAGGTTGTACAATTTTTGATTTACGAGTTGCCTGTTTCACATTAAACCTTTTTATCAATATAAGTATTTAATTATATGATTAATATAGAATTATTTAAACATTTATTTTTTTAAAACAAACCTTTTCTAAGTTTTTTTGCTGATAATACTGCGATAACGTACCATATCGCATTCTCAAATATATCAGTTCATACCCACATTTAGGTGCCACTAGATTTAATGATTGAACAACGCCAAATAAAGCTACTTATACTGGGATCAGGGCCAGCTGGATATACAGCCGCATTATACGCTGCACGTGCAAATCTTTCTCCTGTATTAATTACCGGGCTCCAAAAAGGAGGGCAACTAACTACCACCACTGACGTGGATAATTGGCCGGGGGACGTCCATGGTTTACAAGGCCCAGACCTAATGGATCGAATGCTTGCTCACGTAGAACAATTTAACACCGAAGTTATTTCTGATCACATTAATGCAGCGAATTTATCTACTAAAGCTCTTATATTGACAGGGGATCAAGGCATTTATTCTTGTGATGCTCTAATTATAGCTACAGGGGCTTCAGCAAAGTATCTGGGGATTCCTTCAGAAAATAACTATAAAGGGCGTGGTGTTTCGGCATGTGCAACATGTGATGGCTTTTTTTATCGCGATACTGATGTTGCTGTTATAGGTGGCGGCAATACCGCAATTGAAGAAGCCCTTTATCTATCAAATATAGCCAAGAAAGTTGTAGTCGTTCATCGTAGAGATAAATTTCGCGCTGAAAAAATTCTAGTCGATAGATTATTAAAGAAAAAGAATATATCTATTATGTGGAACTCTATTTTAGATGAAGTTTTGGGGGATAAAACAGGTGTTACTGGAATAAAAATTAAAAATACGCTTGATAAAAAGACAAAAAAATTAGCGCTAAAAGGTGTTTTTATTGCAATTGGCCACCTACCAAATACAAAATTATTTGAAGGTCAATTGGATATGAAAAATGGATATATAACAACAAAAAGCGGTCTCAACGGACAGGCAACCTCAACAAATATACCAGGAGTCTTCGCGGCAGGTGATGTTTCTGATCATATATACCGACAAGCTATTACTTCTGCCGGTAATGGATGTATGGCTGCGTTAGATGCTGAGGCGTATCTCGATGAAAAATAAAGTCATTCAATCGCTATAATTATAATGAAAGTAATCTCAATAAAATCAATTGGGAATCCAAAAACATTACAAATCCAAAATATAAAAAAACCTCATATCCATAATGATTTTGATGTACTTGTTAGCATTAAAGCGGCAGGCGTTAACCCTATTGATTCTAAACTCAGATCGGGGAGTTATCCTTTAACTAAATTTCCAGCAATTTTAGGTTGTGATGGATCTGGGATTGTCGAGGGAATAGGCGCAAAAGTTACTAAAGTAAAAAAAGGTGATGCTGTTTATTTCTTTCATGGTGGGCTTGATGGAATACAGGGCAACTATGCTGAATACAAAGTACTGAATCAACGGTTTTTAGCTCATAAACCTGAATCGCTTAGTTTTGTCGAAGCGGCGGCGGCACCCTTAGTCCTTATTACTGCATGGGAAGCCTTATTTAACCATGCGCAACTTACAAAAAATAAAACTATATTTATAAATGCTGGTGCTGGTGGTGTTGGTCATATAGCAATTCAGTTAGCAAAATATAAGGAATCAATAGTATTTACCAGTATTAGTAACAAGCATAAGGCAGATTTTGTAAAAAAATTGGGTGCAGATTATATACTTAATTATAAAAAACAAAATGTTATGAAAGAAATATTAAACTTAACAAATAATCGGGGGGTAGATATAGCACTAGACAATGTTGGCGGAAAAGAAATACAAAATATTCTTTTAGCAATTACTCATTATGGTCAAATAACAACACTTTTACAGCCAGACGAAACAATTGATTGGTCGATGGCGCGATTTAAAAATATAAATTTAAATTTCGAAGTTATGCTATCCCCATTAATATATGACTTAAAAAATAAACAAATTCAACAAACCAAAATACTAGATAAATGTGCAAAACTCTTTGATAGTGGAAGACTAAAAATTCACACAAGTCATATTAAACCTCTAGAAGAAGCAGCTAATGCCCACGCTTTAATTGAAGAAGGTCATACAATGGGGAAAATTGTTTTAGAAATAAAATAAAAATAGTGAAATTCTCATACCGGCATTTAATAAAATCAACGCTATCTATAGTAGCGCTTACTTGGTTTATATTTTCACTGATAATTTATTTTAATCAAAAAAATCTAATTTATGTCCCTAGCAAAGAATATATATCAACACCTGAATTTTATAATTTAGATTATGAAAGTCATCTGCTTTTAACAAATGATGGTGAAAGAATAAATTCATGGTGGATACCTCATGAGAGTTCACGGGCAACATTACTCTTCCTTCATGGTAATGGAGGAAACATTTCAACAAGAATAGATAGTATAAATATTTTTCACCAACTCAGATTATCTGTTTTTATTGTTGATTATCGTGGCTATGGTAATAGCTCTGGCTATCCCTCTGAAGAAGGAACATACATTGACGCCGAAACAGCCTTGAATTTTCTTAAAAATAAAAAACATATCGATGAGAATGAAATTATTATTTTTGGTCGGTCGTTGGGTGGGGCAATTGCTATCTGGCTTGCGCAAAAATATAAAACGTGTGCATTAATAGTTGAATCTAGTTTTACATCAATAATAGATATGGGTAACTATAACTATCCTTATCTTCCTATCAATTTACTAACAAAAATTTATTACCCGTCAATCAAAAGAATACCTGATGTAAAATCTCCAATACTTTTTATTCATAGCAAAAATGATGATATTGTTCCTTATAAGTTTGGTGAAAAACTATTTAAATTTGCTAATTCGCCGAAAATCTTTCTAGAGATCGATGGACTTCATAATGATGGTTTTCTTACTAGCGGAGATAAATACATTAATGGCATCGATAATTTTATAAAATATACTTTAAAAAAATGAAATTACTATCATTGATTGAAAAAACTGGTAACAAATTACCAGACCCATCAATTTTATTTTTTATGGGCACACTTCTTATATTTGCTTTATCGATGATAATTTCAAAGCTTAATTTTTCTATAACCGACCATAATAATAATTTGGTTATCGTCAAAAATCTTTTATCTTCAGACGGGGTATGGTGGTTATTATCGTCAATGGTTAATAACTTTATACTCTTCCCCCCATTAGGTATTGTCTTGGTTGGTATGCTTGGTATTGGTTTTGCTGAAAAGACTGGCTTTCTTCCAGCATTATTGCATTTCGTGATTACACGAATTCGTAAAAATTTACTGACACCGATAACTATGCTTCTAGGGATTCTTTCGTCTATTGCTTTAGATGCAGGTTATGTCGTTCTCATTCCTATTGCAGCAGCACTCTATTCTTCGGCTGGCCGATCTCCTTTACTTGGTATCGCGGTTTCTTTTGCCGGTGTATCGGCAGGCTTTAGTGCCAATATATTTATCACTGCCCTGGATCCGCTTCTTGCAGGATTTACACAAATTGGAGCAAGAATTATTGATCCACACTATGTTGTAGCTGTTACTAGTAACTGGTGGTTTATGATTGCATCAACAATTACATTAACTTTAATAGGCTGGTATGTAACAGAAAGAATTGTTGAGCCTTCAGTAAAAAAAATTGCTATAAAAAAATATGAAAATACTAATAGTTTCATGCAAAGGGAAAATTCAGCATTATTTTATTCATCGCTCTCCCTTGTAACGCTATTAATTATTTTTTATCTTTTTACCGTATATGAAAATGCTCCGTTATATGGAAACGGAGAGCATTTCCAAAGATGGGTTGAAGTAACAGTACCGCTACTTTTCATTATCTTTTTTATTCCCGGCCTCCTCTACGGTATATTGAATCAGAAAATTAATAATAATCATGATATTGCAAAAATTTTAGGCCAAGTTTTAAGTAAATTAGGCCCTTACATTGTATTAGCATTCTTTGCGGCACAATTTATTGCTGCTTTTAATTATTCAGGATTGGGTCATGTGCTAGCAATAGCTGGCGGGGGTTTTTTAAAGGGTTTAGAAATTGAAAATTCGCTTTTGTTGAGTTGCTTTATTTTGATGGCTGTTTTCATAAATCTTTTTATTGGTTCTTCTTCGGCAAAGTATGCATTTTTTGCGCCTGTATTTGTCCCAATGCTTATGCAAATTGGAATAAGCCCTGAATTAACTCAAGCAAGTTACCGAATAGGTGACTCGGTAAGTAATGTTATTACACCGATGAATCCATATATGATTATTATTTTAATGGAAGTTAAAAAATATGTTCGTGGTTCAGGGCTTGGTACTGTGATTGCTATGATGTTACCGTATACTATATCATTCCTAATTACATGGTTATTATTGTTATTATTTTGGATTGAAATGAGTTGGCCGCTAGGCCCTAGCGGTACACTAGTATATCAGTTATAGTCCTCTTAGTAATTTATGATACGATGTTATATAAATACAAAAAGACTTAACTACCCATAGGATCTAAACACTTAATATGTCTGAAAATCAAATCTATAAAATATTATTTCATAATCAAGGTAAAGTTTATGAAATATATGCTAAGAATGTTCACCATAGCGCCATGTTTGGTTTTATTGAAATCGAAAAACTTCTGTTTGGCGAAAAAACATCAGTTGTAATTGATCCAGCCGAAGAAAATCTAAAAAATGAATTCAATGATGTTGAGAGAACATATATTCCAATGCATTCAATTATAAGAATTGATGAAGTTAAAAGACAAGGCACTGCAAAAATTTCAGATGCTAATGGTAAAAGTGAAAATATTATGCCTTTTCCCATTTACACAAAATCAAATACTGATGCTGATTCCCAATAGTCACGAAACATCAAATTATTATTTTATTGACATCCAGAAGGACTTACAGCAACATCAGAAAAAATATTTTTCTCTAATGTTGAAGCGTGAATAGCTACAGCTTTTGCATTACCTTCCAGGTTATAGCCGCCCTCTAGAATTGAAACTAAACGATCATCACAATATTCGTTTGCAATATTCATTACAATTTTTGTTAATGCAATAAAACCATTATCTGTTATGTCAAAACACCCAAGCAAATCATTTGTGCGGCTATCAAATCCTGCGGAGATTAAAACTAAATCAGGTTGAAACTTTTTTGCTGCAGGTACCAATATATTATTAAATTCATCTATTATCATTTTGTCAGTTGCGCCACATGGTAGATGAATATTTATATTATAACCTACCCCATCACCCTTTCCCTTTTTTGATGGATCACCAGTTCCGGGATAGGCAAACTGATCATGGGTCGAAAAAAATAAGACGCTTGGATCATTGTAAAATATTGCTTCAGTCGAATTTCCATGATGATAATCCCAGTCAACGATCAGTATTTTCTCTAGCTTATATTTTTTTTGCGCATATTTAGCTGCAATTGCAATATTATTATAATAGCAAAAACCCTCTTCTCTTCCCGTATTTAATGCGTGGTGGCCTGGAGGTCTGGTTGCACAAAATACATTAGTGTTTTCTTTGGATGCAACCCTATCAACACCTATAAGACATGCGCTTACGCCTGCAGCAGCAACTTTATGAGCTATAGGGAATCTTTTTTTAATTGCCTGAATATGTTCATCGGTATGGACTTTCCTTGTCCATTTTAGCGCTTCAGTATCTGGACTGATTTGTCGTGTTATACGATATAAATCACACTCAATTATGGCTTTTTGAATGTGCTCCATTCTTTTTGGTGTCTCAGGATGATTCGGGCTAATGTGATGCTGCAAAAATATAGGGTCCATCAGTATAACAGTGTTATTCTTGATTAAATCAGATGACCTGAAAAAATCAGCTATTGGATTATTTGTTTTTTCTGCCGCTCCAAATCGTATCTGAAAAAAGAATAAAAGAGCTGAAATTATGCTGTTGATAAACTGTCTACGGTTCATTTTTTTATAAAAAATTGTTAATTTAAGATAAACTAGCTCTAAATTTGCTTATTGTAGAGGATTTTTATTCGTTCATGAACATAAAATTAAATAGCATGAAGAAATCTATCAAGAAGAAAAGTTCTTACCTATGTGTAAAAATTTTACTTTTTATTTTCTGCGCGCCCTCACTAGCTATTGCAGAATGGCACATTGTTTCTCACGCCAATCTAAATAGCGATAAAAAGACACAAGTTGCGTACACTGAAAATAGAAGTGGCCATAGCTTAGAAATTTATAGAGATAGTGTTGGCGCTGTTAGAGCGCGCTTTACACTTAATTCAAAACTTAATCTTTTTTTAAATGGAATATGTCCCACGTATCAAGTTGATTTGACATTAGTAAGAAATACTTCCTTCAATGATGCTCCATGCATATCTAATTTAAACTGGAGTGAATTTGTATTAGGATATATTACAAATAATAACATTAATTCATTATCGCTAGATGCATTGCTAAATGGTAATATAATAAAATTCCGTTACGTATTAGATAATGGAAACTACAAAGAAACAAGCTTTTCATTGGTCGGCTCAAAAAGAGCGGCATTAAAAGTTATCGGAAAGAAGACTATTATTAATCCATAATTTTATTAATTAAATAAATGTTTTTTAATGGATACTCATAAATATAATAGTAATAAAAAAAAATTATTATATCTCGTCAAAAATAAAAAAATGGCGATTGATTTTCCTGATATTACTGATGCCTTAAAAAATCCAAACGGTTTACTTGCGATTGGGGGTGATCTCGCCGAAACAAGACTACTTAGTGCTTATCAAAAAGGAATATTCCCATGGTATAATGAGGGCGAACCTATATTATGGTGGGCTCCAAATCCACGATGTATATTAAAGCCAAATAAAATCCATATTTCCCATAGCCTCAAAAAATGTCTCCGAAAAAACCAATTTCAGATTACATATAATAGAAATTTTGCAAAAGTTATTAGTCAATGTTCAATTAACAGAAATAAAGATAATGATACGTGGATAACTGCTGATATTAAAAAAGCATTTATCAATTTACATAAAATAGGTTATGCCCATTCAGTTGAATGTTGGCATAAGAAGGAACTTGTTGGCGGATTATACGGAATAGCTATGGGTAAAATTTTTTTTGGCGAATCTATGTTTAGTCTAATGACCAATACGTCTAAGATAACTCTTGTTCATCTTGCGAAACGGCTTGAAGAAATGAACTTTCAATTAATTGATTGCCAAATAAATTCAAAACATTTGCAAACTCTCGGTGCACAACTGATTACAAGAAATCAATTTACTAAATTCCTAAAAGATTTCTGTAATTTTAAAAAAATTTTATTGCATTAGAAACACTTAAAATAACTATGCAGGCGCATAAAATTAGTGCAAAATCCCAACCTTTTTAACTAAGGTATATATATATGGCAAAAGAAGATCAAATTGAAATGGAAGGTACAGTCGTCGAAACATTGCCGAATACAATGTTTCGGGTTGAACTAGAAAATGGCCATCTTATAACTGCTCATATTTCAGGAAAAATGCGTAAACATTACATACGGATCCTCACTGGTGACCAGGTTACCGTTGAAATGACGCCATATGACCTTTCTAAAGGTAGAATTACCTACAGAGCTAAATAAGTCTATTGCCGCATTATTTATTTTTCACTTGTAGACGAGCCGCATTTAAATCTTCGCTCGTATCAATTCCAATCGCTTTATTATTTGCTACAACATCCAAATGAATCTTACCGCCATTATAAAGTATACGTAGTTGCTCTAACTGTTCTACCTTTTCTAACTTACATTTTTTTAATTGAGTAAATTTTTTTAAGTACCCAGCGCGGTACGCATAAAGACCAATATGTTTATAAGCTTCTTCAGGCAATTTACCAGATCTGTCTGATGGTATTGGGGAACGGCTAAAATAAATGGCGCTATTTTTCGCGTCAAAAATAACTTTAACTACATTCGGATTTGTATATTCATTCATGCTTTGAATTCGAACACATAACGTTGCAACATCGAAATTAGTATTTTTTGATAAATTTGATGCCAGTTTGTTTATTAATTGTGCTGGCAAATCAAATTCATCCCCCTGAAGATTTATTATTATTTCTTCATCATTGATATTAAGTTTTTCAACTACCTCAGCAATTCTATCAGTACCAGATTGATGTTCAGATGATGTTAATATTGCTGTTCCACCAAATGATGTAACAGTATCTATAATCTCGCTATTATCAGTAGCAATTAGAATTTTCTCAGCTTGTGTGCTAGAAGCTGTTTCAAAGATATGCTGAATTAAGGGTTTATCTTTTATCAATAATAAGGGTTTTCCAGGAAGCCTAGAGGAATTATAACGTGCTGGTATAATTATAGAAAAATTTGTTGGCACTAGTTAAATTTTTCCATTTCTTCTTCGCTAATTTGTCTAGCCTCCTCTTCAAGCATGATTGGTATATTATTACGTATAGGATAAGCTAGAAGAGCTGACTTAGAAATTAATTCTTGATTTTCTTTATCATATATCAAAGGTCCTTTTGTAACAGGACAAACCATAATTTCGAGTAATTTTTTATCCATTAATGATTTTCTCCATAAGTTTATCTAGATCGTAAATAAATGATTTTGGCAATTCAGCCGAAATTGGTACATACCAATGTTTGTCGCTTGAGTAATTTAAGCATTTTACCGCATCTTTCTCAGTCATAACTACTGGAAAATTATCATCAAATCTTACGTCATCTTTAGTAAATGAGTAATGGTCGGGGAATTTATGAATAATTAGCTCTAATTTATGACTACGAAGATATGAAAAAAAATGATCTGGATTATTTATTCCTGCTATTGCATGTACAGTCATGCCATGCAAATCTGACACAGGAATAGTCTTAGGCAGTTCATTTAATGATACTAATTGGTTATAGGTATAATCCATTTTATGCTCACACGTTCTGGCATTATACTTACTTACAATTAAATCAGCCTTAAATATTCTGTTTTTGGGTTCTCGTAGAGGGCCAGCAGGGAAACAATAATTGTTACCAAAACGGCGCTGGCCATCAATAACGGCGATTTCTATATCTCTAGCAAGTGAATAATGCTGCATACCGTCATCGCATAGAATTATATTACAATTATATTTTTCAACTAATTCCTTTGCTCCTTTTGCTCGTTTTTTTGCAACAACAACAGGGCAATTAGTATTTCTTGCAATTATTACTGGCTCATCCCCTACTAATAGAGGGTTGCTAGTTGGTTTAACTAATTCTATATTTGATAAATATGTGCCACCATAACCTCTACTAACAATACCTGGTAAAAACCCCTTGCCCTTAAAATACTTAGCCAACCAAATAACAAGAGGTGTTTTACCTGTACCGCCCGCAACTATATTTCCAACAACAATTGTTGGAGCATTAATTTTAGTTATAGAAATTAAACCTAACTGATAAAGCGTGCGTCTAAGATAAATAATAGATATGTATATCAAACTTAACGGGAAAAGAAGTAAACTAAATATATTCTTAGAATGCCAGACTTTTTCAATAAGATTTTCTAAAAAAAAGAATTTCCTCATAAAATTTATATTAGATATCTAATTTTTTTCGTCTTTTAGTATTTGAGTAGCATATGTTATTTTAACTAACTCTAATTGACGAAGTATATCTAATAAACGTACAACTGATTGATATTTAACATTAGCATCTGCACTAATAATTACAGGTGGTTTGTCTGAATATTCAATTTTATCAAGTAACGCAGTTTTTATTGTTTTAAATTCTGAATTAATTAATACAGTTCCATTGATGTAAATATTACCTGCTAAATCCAAGCCTATATTGATTGCGTCTGGCTTTGCATCCACAATCTTATTAGATGCGCTTGGTAACGTAATATTAATTTCAGATTCATGTTTAAATGTTGTTGATACCATAAAAAAAATCAACAGTAAAAATACAACATCGATTAATGGTGTTATATCTAGATTAAATTCATCTTTGTTTTTTGATTTAAAATTCATTAATTCTATATTTATTACGAATTATCCTTTTCTCGAATACCATGCATAACTTCGACCATCTTCAAAGCTTCTTGCTCCATAGTTACAACTAGATCATCAACTTTACCTCGAAAGTACCTATAAAACATCAAGCTTGGAATTGCTACTGAGAGCCCAGCTGCTGTTGTAAGTAATGCTTCTGAAATACCTTCAGAGAGAACACTTGGGTCACCAATTCCCTGAGAAGTTATAACAGTAAAAACTTTTATCATACCAATGACGGTTCCCAACAATCCCAGTAATGGAGTAATCGATGATATTGTTCCCAGTGTATTAAGAAAACGTTCTAAACCATGCGCTACAAGCCGCCCAACTTCCTCAATACTTTCTTTCATGATTTCGCGAGAATGTTTTCGATTTAACAGTCCTGCCGCTAAAATCATTCCCAATGGTGAATTTGTGCGTAAGGCTTGAATACGTTTTGCATCAAGCTGATCTGATTTATGCCATTGCCATACATTAGCAACTAAATTAGTCGGTACTATCTTAGTCTCTCTCAGCGACCAAAAACGTTCGGCAATGATAGCCATAGAAATTATAGAACATGCCAAAATAGGCCACATTAAAAAACCACCGGCACGAATTAGTTCAAACAAATCATCTTACCTCTAAAATTTTCGCTGTTATTCTACCAAGAAAATGAAGAAGCACCTATATTCCCACAGAGAACTATTTAATTTGCTCTTATTACTAAATATTAGGCTATAATAGCGCGCTTTTTATACGTTAGAAATTCTAAAATAAATGACTTTCCGAGATCTTGTTAAGCATTATATACCGCATAAGAAAAGCATAGAAGATAATAAGATCCTGCGGCTACTTGCTGAATATCTGCATGACCCAAATATCTGGCATATCCATAGGCGCTCTTCTGCCGGCGGAGCCGCAATTGGAATATTTTGTGCATTTATACCGTTCCCTATTCAAACATTTAGCGCGGCAATCCTTGCAATTTACCTTAGAATGAATCTACCTATTTCAATACTTTTCTCATTTTTTACTAATCCAATTACAATTCCATTTATCTTTTTTTATTGCTATAAATTGGGCTCAATTATCTTATTGATTGATGAACAAAAAATTGAAAATATTAGCCTAAATAACACAACTTTATACGAGTGGTTTAATACTATATTTCTAAATATTTGGGAGCCTTTGCTGGTTGGTTGTTTTATTTTGGGGTTAATTGCTTCTGCTATAACATATTCCCTTGTAAGGTTGATGTGGCGTTTCGGAGCTATAATAAAATGGGGGCGTAGACATAAATTATAGTAAATGAATTTTATTTATCTATAAGGACTCCATCTCTTAATTCGCAAATTTTATCTGCTCTTTTAGAAAGTTCTACATTATGCGTAACCATTATCAAGCTACTATTATGATTTTGATTGAGCTCTAAGATTAATTCAAAAACCTCATTAGCTGATTTTTCATCTAGATTACCAGTTGGTTCATCGGCAAGTATACATGAGGGATTAGTGACTAGTGCCCTAGCAATTGCAGTACGTTGACGTTCTCCCCCTGACAGTTCCCCTGGTTTATGCGTCATGCGTTCTGATAACCCAACTTCAGATAGTATAACTTCTGCTTTTTCATAGGCAGCACGCTTAGCGCATCGTCTAATTAATAATGGCATAGCGACATTTTCTTTTGCAGTAAATTCTGGCAATAAATGATGAAATTGATAGATAAAGCCAAGATATTCATTACGTAATTGACCTCGCTCTTCATTATTTAATTCATTTATGCTTTTTTTGTTAATAAAAATGCTTCCGCTGTCTGGTATATCTAAACCAGCAAGTAAATGCAGTAATGTGCTTTTACCTGATCCAGAGGTACCAATAATAGCGATGCTTTGATTTTTCTGAATACTAAATTCAATACCCTTTAAAACATCGACAGATAAATCCCCATCATTAAATGATTTTCTAATATTTTGAGCTGCAATCAATATATTACTCATAACGTAATGCTTCGGCTGGTAAGGTGTTAGCGGCCCGAAATGCAGGATAGATTGTCGCTAATAAACATAACACAAAAGAAACAACGCTTATAAGTATAACATCGCTCCAATGCATATCTGAGGGAAGATCGCTTATATAATACACGTCAGGAGAAAGAAATTTGTACCCAAGGATATTTTCTAAAGCGGGCACTAAAGTTTCTATGTTTGATGCTAGCCAGACGCCTCCAATAACCCCTAATAAAATACCAATAGCGCCAATAATTGTGCCTTGTATTATAAATATTTTTAAAATACTTTTCGGGCTTGCGCCAAGTGTTCTTAATACTGCAATATCAGATTGCTTGTCTGACACTGCCATCACAAGTGTTGATATAATATTAAATGCAGCAACTGCAACGATTAACGTTAATATAACAAACATTACCGTCTTCTCAGTTTTTAGTGCACGAAAAAAATTCGAATGCCGTTGTGTCCAGTCTATCACCCAATACTTACTCGATAATTGACTCGCAATTTCTCTGCTGATAGTGGGTGCTTTTAGTATATTATTCGTTTTTAACCGTATTCCAGTAGGATTTGATTTACGAAATAATCGCAATGCATCATTCATATGGATTAATGCTAAACCACTATCAAATTCATGCATACCAACTTCAAAAATACCAATTAATGTAAATCGTTTTAACCTTGGCAAAATACCGGCAGGAGTAAAATTTACTTGAGGGGCTACTAATGTTACTTTATCTCCAATTTTTAAATTGAGTTTTCTCGCAAGTTCAGAGCCCAATATAATATTAAATTCAGTAGATTTTAAATCATTTAAATCGCCTTCAATCATTTTCTCAGCAACAATTGCAACATTCTTTTCTTCATGCGGTAAAATTCCGCGTATTATTACCCCATTAACAATTTTATCTTTAGTTAGCATACCTTCTGCGTGAAAATATGGGGCGGCACCGACAATTTCTGGGTGATCTTTTATATTGTTTATTACTAATTGCCAGTCCTTTAAACCATTCAATTCTTCAATGACAGCATGGGATGCCATACCAAGTATTCGATCCTTGAGTTCTTTTTCAAAGCCATTCATAACAGAAATTACAGTAATTAATGCCATGACACCAAGAGCAACGCCAATCATGGATGACATTGAAATAAAGGAAATAAAATGATTGCGTCTTCGAGCACGTACATAACGTAGCCCAATCATAGTCTCAAACGAGTTATACATAGTCATCTATTATAAGGGGGTTATATAAACGTTGAAACTAAAATAAAATGAGAGATTGATTATGATTTATCTTTTTGATATTAAATTTAAGTTATAGTGAATCCTATTACCAATAATTAATTAAATTATGAAAATTCTAGCTATTGAAACAGCAACCGAGGCATGCTCAGCAGCACTCGAAATCGACAATTCATGTGTGTATCGTCATAAAATAGCGCCAAGGAAACATACAGAATTAATCCTTCCTATGATTGATTCTCTTCTTAAAGAAGCAGACATAAGGGTGAATTCTTTGGATGTGATTGCTTTAGGGTGCGGTCCGGGAGCATTTACTGGCGTACGTATAGCAATTGGAATAGCTCAGGGGCTTGCCTTTCCTTTTGATATTCCTGTAATACCAGTTTCGACATTAGCTGCATTAGCGCAGCAATTTTCAAAAGATTACAATTATATTGCAACTGCAATAGATGCGCGTATGAAAGAAATTTATTGGGGGCTTTATAAAAAAAATAGCTCTAACATAATGGAAGAAGTCATAAAAGAAAGCGTATGCCTGCCTAGTAATATTTCATCTCCCACTAAAAATGAATGGTTTGGTGCTGGAACTGGATGGAAAACCTACTCCGAAGAAATTAGATCAAAATTCAAATGTAATATTATAGATTTTAAGGATGATGTTTATCCGCACGCAAAAGATGTAATTGAATTAGCAAAACCAGCTTATCGAGATGGTAAGTTTATTTCTGCCGAACAGATATCGCCAATTTATTTGAGAAATAATGTTGTGAATCAGAAAAATCGTTAATTAAATATTAATTTACTTATTCTTTGGCGCGGCTTACGTATTCGCCCGTTCGTGTATCAATCTTTAAAGAGTCCCCAGCATCAATAAATAGTGGCACTTTAACTATAGTACCAGTTTCGAGTGTTGCAGGTTTTGAGCCACCTTGAGCAGTATCGCCACGCACACCCGGATCTGTATCTTTAATTTTTAAAATGACAAAATTAGGCGGTGCAATTGTAAGCGGTACTTCATTCCAAAGAGTAACAAAACAGATCTCTTCGCCTGTGATCCATTGTTTAGCGTCAGCGATTACATTTTCATTGGCAGCATACTGCTCAAAAGTATTTTGATCCATAAAATACCAATTTTCACCATCGTTATATAGATATTGCATTTCTATTTCAACAACATCTGCAGCTTCTAGCGAATCACCAGATTTATATGTTTTTTCTAAGACCCTACTTGTTTTTAAGTTACGTATTTTAATACGATTAAATGCTTGTCCTTTGCCGGGTTTGACAAACTCATTATCAATAATAGTGCAGGGATCCCCATCAACGATAATTTTAAGTCCCGGTTTAAATTCACTAGTACTATAGGCCACTAAGGCTTCTCCTAATTATAATATTTATCTTTTATTATTCTATTTATGAGATTTCAGACGAAATTCTTACAACATTTCGGAAGCCACGTTTCAACATGCTCCCCCTACGCCCTCTCTCACCAATATAATGCTCTTGCTCATCAACTTTCATTATCGTGCGTCTTTTATCTGTATAAATGATGAGGTTATCCATTTCACTCATTGCAGTCATTGCAACAACATATTCTTCTCTTGTTTTAAGTTTAGCAGGAGGGATTTGAATTATCTTTAGGCCTTTTCCTTTTGGTAATAATGTCAATTCAGATATAGGAAACATCAATAATCTCCCAATAGAACTTACTGCCGCGACCCAATCATTTTTAATATTATTTACTCTTGTGGGAAGTAAAACCTTGGAGTTGTTTGGTACTTTTATTATTGATTTGCCATTTCTGTTTTTCGTATACGTATCCTCTAATTTTACCATAAACCCGTAACCACTATCTGTTCCTACAAGATAAATAGTTGATGGATCACCTGTCATAACGCCTTCAAAACTAACGCCATCTGGCGGAGTTAGTCTTGCGGAAATTGGCTCGCCAAAACTACGAGCAGATGGTAGTGAATAGGAAGGTAATGAGTAACAACGGCCGCTTGAGTCAAGGAAAACAGCAAGTTGATTGGTTTTTCCCAAACCTATCTGTTTAAAATCATCGCCGCTTTTATAATTTAATGAAACTGGATCAACATCATGCCCTTTTGCAGCACGCACCCATCCTTTTTTTGACAGAATAATACTAACTGCTTCAGAACTAATAAGGCTATTCTCATCAATTACCTTTGCATCTTCCACCTCCTTAATAGGAGATTGACGTTCATCACTAAATAGTTTTGCATCGTTTTCAAGCTCTCGTCTGACTAATGTTTTCAGACGTGATTTCGATCCTAATATAGTTTCTAGCTGTTTCTTCTCTTTTTTTAGATTACTTAATTCAATCTTGATCTTTTGTTCTTCAAGTTTTGCTAATTTTCGTAATCTTAAATCTAAAATAGCATTGGCTTGTATATCGCTTAATTTAAAGTTTTTTATTAAAACACTTTTTGGATTTTCTTCTTTCCTAATTATCTTAATAATTTTATCTATATTTAAATAAGCAATCATTAGGCCATTTAAAATGTGAATTAAAGAAATAATATTATCTAATCTAAACTGTAGTCTCTTGCGGGAAGTTTCAATTCTATATTCTAGCCACTCTTTTAAAATAGTTTTTAAGTCTTTGACTTGTGGGCGACCATTGAGACCAATTATATTTAAATTAACTCGATAACTACGCTCAAGATCAGTTGTTGCAAATAAATGTAACATTAGTTCCTCTATATCTATACGGTTTGAACGTGGCACTAAAATTAATCTGGTTGGGTTCTCATGGTCTGATTCATCCCGAAGATCATCGATCATAGGTAATTTTTTTGACTGCATTTGAGATGCAATCTGCTCTAAAACTTTATTTCCAGAACTTTGATATGGTAACGACGTTATCACAATATTTTCGTCTTCTTTTTCCCAGACTGCGCGCATTTTTATCGAACCATTTCCTGTTTTATAAATTTCATGTATTGATGATTTAGAACTAATAATTTCAGCGTTCGTTGGAAAATCCGGGCCTTTAATATGCTTGCATAATTCAAGCACAGAGCTTTTTGGCGCTTCTAGTAATCTAATGCATGCGCTGATAACTTCTTTTAAATTATGCGGGGGGATATCGGTTGCCATTCCTACTGCAATTCCGGTTGTCCCGTTTAATAAGATATTAGGTAATCTTGCTGGTAATAATTTTGGTTCCTCGAGAGTTCCATCGAAATTAGGGAGCCAATCAACCGTCCCCTGTTCTACCTCATTAAGTAATATGTCAGCATAAGCAGTCAATTTTGATTCGGTATATCGCATTGCTGCAAAGGACTTTGGATCATCCATTGAGCCCCAGTTTCCCTGTCCATCAATTAAGGGATAGCGATAAGAAAAATCTTGTGCCATCAATACCATGGCTTCATAACAAGCTGAATCACCATGGGGATGAAATTTACCAATAACATCACCCACGGTTCTTGCTGATTTTTTGTATTTTGAGGTAGCTTTTAACCCTAATTCAGACATTGCATAGATAATACGACGTTGCACAGGCTTTAGTCCGTCACCAATATGAGGTAAGGCACGGTCCAGAATGACGTACATGGAATAATCTAAATAGGCTTTTTCAGTATATTCCTCTAGCGGCCGTTTCTCATTTTGCTCAAAGTCGAAACTCATCGAATCTGACATATTAATAACCTCTATTATAGATTAAGTATATATTATAATATATTGAATATTATAATAATTCTTAGTAAAAACTATACAATAATTGCCCTGTCACCATTTGCTTCAAGCCATTTTTTTCTATCTGGCGATCGTTTCTTTGCTAGCAACATATCCATGATTTTTATTGCCTGTTTCTCGTTGTCCAAAGTTAGCTGAATTAAACGTCTTGTTGCCGGAGCCATTGTTGTTTCGCGTAGCTGTATAGGGTTCATTTCTCCTAAACCCTTAAAGCGTTGAACAGTTATATTACCGCGCTTCTTTTCAGCTTTGATTTGGTCAAGAAAGCCTTGTTTCTCCGCTTCATCAAGTGCATAAAAAATTTCCTTTGCTATGTCTATTCTAAATAAGGGCGGCATTGCAATAAAAATATGGCCATTTTCAACTAAAGTACTGAAATGCTTTAAGAATAAAGCGCAAAGAAGTGTAGCAATATGAGCGCCATCTGAATCTGCGTCAGCTAATATGCATATTTTGCCATACCTCAAAGCAGATAAATCAGATGAACCGGGATCAACGCCAATTGCAACAGCAATATCATGAACTTCCTTTGAAGATAGGACTTCTCCTGACTCAACCTCCCAAGTATTAAGAATTTTTCCTCTCAAAGGCATCACCGCCTGAAATTCTCTATCTCGGGCTTGTTTTGCAGAACCCCCTGCTGAATCGCCTTCAACTAAAAATAACTCAGAAATATTAATATCCTGAGTTGAACAATCTGCTAGTTTGCCAGGTAAAGCAGGACCGCCGCTCACTTTTTTTCGAACAATTTTTTTATTTGATTTAAGTCGATTTTGTGCGGCACTAATGACCAGTTCAGCAATACGTTCTCCCATTTCAACATGCTGATGCAGCCATTGAATTAATGTATCTTTAACAACACCAGATACAAAGATTGTGCATTCCCGCGAAGATAATTTTTCTTTTGTTTGCCCCGAAAACTGCGGGTTATCCATTTTAATAGACAATAAATAACAACAATTTTCCCAGATATCATCAGCTGTTAATTTTATTCCACGTGGCAATAGATTTCTTGATTCGCAAAAATCGCGCATTGCATCAAGTAAGCCTTGTCGCATACCCGCTATATGTGTTCCGCCTTGAGGCGTAGGCACTAAATTAACATAGCTTTCAGTAATTAATTCTCCGGGTTCCAATAACCAGTGAATAGCCCAATCGACAGTTTCATGTTCACCCTCCATAGAGCCGAGGAATGGTTCATGAGGTAATAATTCGAGTCCATTTAATTGTTCTGTGAGATAAGTTTTAATACCATCGTGATAACACCATTCTTCTTTTTCATGCTTTACTTCGTCATTAAAACGAATAAGTAAGCCGGGGCATAAAATAGACTTAGCCCGCATTAAATGTTTAAGTTTAGTTAATACAAATTTTATAGAATCGAAATATTTTTCATCGGGCCAAAAACGAATCTTTGTTCCTGTATTTTTAACGCCTACTTTACCAATAATTTTTAAAGAAGATTTCTTTTCTCCTCCTTTAAATGACATACTAAATTCTTTACCATCACGTTTAACAAAGACTTCTAATTTTTTAGATAACGCATTAACAACAGAAACTCCAACACCATGTAGCCCGCCCGAAAATTTATAATTTTTATTTGAAAATTTACTTCCAGAATGAAGACGCGTTAGTATAACTTCAACACCAGGCAATTTTTCTCCTGGATGATTATCTACAGGCATACCACGCCCATCGTCTGATATTGTTACTGAATTATCTTTATGTAAGGTAATTTCTATTTTTGAAGCATAACCTGAAATTGCTTCATCTACACTGTTATCTAAAACTTCTTGAACTAAATGATTTGGTTTTGAGGTATCTGTGTACATGCCCGGCCGCTTCCGGACAGGTTCTAGCCCCGTTAATACCTCAATATCAGAAGCATCATATTTTACTGGCAAGTGATTTTATCCCGCTTATGAATATACAAGTCTCATAGAATAAGACAACGCAGGTAAAATATCTAATTATGTGTAAATCTTAGGTTGAGCTGATGTTAGTCTAAATCAGAAATAAGTGATTCACTGATATTTTGCGCTATTGGATTAACCGTGTATTCATATTCAGGATGATTAATGCCCGCAGATAACTCGCATCCGTCTTTCAAGCCATTAATCATTTCGTGATCTAACTGAAACCTTAGGAAGTGTACCGCAGATGTTTTATCCTCATCACTGCGCTCAAGGTCTTCATCTGAGATAGGGTAAATCTCACTGAAACCCTGAATCTTTAACCATAGATTATTTTCAATACCCAGCATCTTTTTTAAAGCAACTCTACGTTCTTCTTCATCGGTGAATTCAATCATAAGAGTTGCTTTCCAGTTATTTCCATCTGGTATCATTGCATTATAAACAGCTAACTCTTCATCAATAGCGCTTGATTCAAAAATTTTTTCCGCTCTTAACATTTCCTGTATTTGATAATGCATAGTTAAATTATCTTCAAAATACAATGTTATATTTGGTCCGATAGCCAAATGACGATTCTTCTTGTGCGACATAATTTTTAGACGAAAATCATTACGAATTTCAGAATATTTTTCTAAAGAAAATAAATCTCCTCGAGTTAATTTTTTCATAAATTATATGCCATAAGCTTCCCTTAATAATGCAAAAGGACTTTCAGATCTAATTTTAATATTTTCAACACCATTATCAATTTGATGGCCAGCCATAGGACAATCACTGATATAGTGATCAATTTTACTTTTTTCAATTTTATTTATAATTGGCCTACAAATTTTCATTGATGTCTCGTGATATTCAGTTTTTACTGCGTATGTTCCGTCATGACCTGAACAACGTTCTATTACCGATATATTTGTGTTTGGAATAAGCTCCAAAACTTCTTTTGTTTTTGGGCCAATATTCTGAACACGTTGATGACAAGGAATATGATAAGCAATCTCTCCGAGTGATTCGGTAAAATCTGTATTTAGATTCCCATTTTTTTTTAAAGCCATCAAGAATTCAAAAGGATCGTAAAAAGCATTTTTAACTTTCTGAACATCATTATCTTCTGCAAACAATAACGGAAGTTCTTTTTTAAACATTAAAACACATGAAGGGATTGGCGCAATAATACTCCAATCATCATTCGCTAATTTTAGTAATTCAGGAATATTATAGTCTTTTAAGCGTTCAACCGATTCAAGATCGCCCAACTCCATCTTTGGCATACCACAACATTTTTCTTGTTTTACTAATCTAACTTCGAGTTGATTATGTTTTAATATAGCTATTAAATCTTCAACGACATCTGGTTCATTGCGATTGCCATAACATGTAACAAATACAGCAACTTTAGCTTTATGATTATCATTTATCACTTCATTAACAATCTTTTTATTTTTAAATCTTTTTCTTAGTGAATTACTATAAAATTTAGGTAAAACGGCCTCTGAATGTATTCCAATTGTTTTTTCCATTATTTTACGCATGGGTTTAATGGTGTTTGCGATATTTGCTGTTTGTGCAACAATAGGAATACCAACAAATGAGCCAACTTTGTCCGTTGAAGTTAATATTTTATCCCGTACACCAACATTACCATTACGAAAATTTTGTGCCTTCGCTCGTAACATTAAATGTGGAAAATCTACATTCCATTCATGAGGAGGAACATAGGGGCACTTAGTCATATAACAAAGGTCGCAGAGATAGCAATGTTCTACTACATCCCAGTAATTATCTTTTTTAACGCCGTCAACTTCAAATGTTTCAGATTCATCAATTAAATCAAATAATGTTGGAAATGCATTACAAAGATTAACGCAGCGCCGACACCCATGACAAATATCATAAACTCGTTCTAGTTCATCAAATAATGAACCTTCATCATTAAATTCTCCTGTTTTCCAGTTTATAGGATGGCGAGTTGGAGCTTCTACACCGCCTTCGCGAGTTATATCATTCATGATTTTTTATTTGTTACAAAAAAATAGTTGAGCCTGTTTTCTTGCCGACTCAACTATTCTATGAAAGATTCTTATGAAGATAAATTATCTAATGCTTTTTGAAAGCGATTAGCATGAGAACGCTCAGCCTTGGCTAATGTTTCAAACCAGTCAGCTATTTCATCGAAACCTTCTTCACGAGCAGATTTAGCCATTCCTGGATACATATCTGTGTACTCGTAAGTTTCACCAGCAATTGCAGCCTTAAGATTAAGATCTGTGGAGCCAATTGGTTCGCCTGTTGCTGGATCTCCGACTGATTCTAAGTACTCTAGATGTCCATGAGCATGTCCTGTCTCGCCTTCAGCAGTTGAACGAAACACTGCGGACACATCATTGTAACCCTCAACATCTGCTTTTTGTGCAAAATAGAGATATCGACGATTTGCTTGAGATTCGCCAGCAAATGCCGCTTTAAGATTTTCCTCTGTTTTTGAGTCTTTTAAGTCCATTCTATGTCTCCTAATGATGTAATTTTATTAATATTTAATATAATTATGTTTAGACTTAGTCTAAATTAGAAAGTCTATTGAATACAGCTATAACTGTCAAATTATGGCTGTTTCTTGATCTGAATCAATTTGTTAATAAATCTAAAGATCTTAATTAACAAAGAAAATGAGTGCCACTGAAGATATAATCATCAATTAAAAATTGATTAAAAAAAATAGGGATACCTGTGCCAAAAAAAACTAACGTAATTAATTTTGAAAAAACATTTATCGAGCTTGAAGATCTTGTCAAGAAAATGGAAGGCGGCGATCTATCGCTAGAAGAATCCCTTAAATATTTCGAACGCGGCATGCTGTTAACAAAAAATTGCCAACAAGCCCTAAATAAAGCCGAACAAAAAGTCAGAATACTACTAGAAAAAAACAATAAGAATAATCTTGAGAGTTTCGACTCTGATAATAGCGATTAAATGGTCGATTTCTCAAAACAAATACAGGTTTATCAAAAATCTGTTGAGATGGCGCTTGATTTCTGGCTACCTAAGCCTAGTGTAGATCCAAAAAACTTGCATGAAGCTATGCGATATTCAGTATTAGCTGAAGGTAAACGGATTCGTCCAATTTTACTTTATGCCACCGGTCAGGCATTTGATGTTGAGCTAAATAATCTAAATGGCCCAGCTTGTGCTGTCGAAATTATACATGCTTATTCACTTATTCATGATGATTTACCATCAATGGATAATGATGACTTAAGGCGCGGCAAGCCTACTTGTCATAAAGCTTTTGGTGAAGCAACAGCAATACTAGCTGGAGATGCATTACAAACACTCGCATTTCAAATATTAGCGTCTGATCCAGAAATTAAAACTAATAATGCTCAACGATTAAAAATGATCGAAACTCTCGCTCTCGCAAGTGGCTCAAATGGTATGGCTGGTGGTCAAGCTATCGATCTAGCATCCGTTGGCATAAAGCTAAATATAGAAGAACTTGAAAATATGCATAGCCATAAAACAGGAGCATTAATTAGAGCAAGCGCCGAAATGGGGGCCCTATCGGCCAAACATATAAACTCCGAATTATTTGCATGCATTTCAGATTATGCAAAATACATAGGTATTGCATTTCAAATAAAAGATGACATTCTAGATATTGAAAGTGATACATCGACCTTAGGCAAACCACAAGGTTCTGATCTAGCATTAAATAAACCTACCTACCCCAACCTACTTGGCCTTGATGGGTCAAAAGAAATGGCAAATAAACTACATCAAAAAGCAATAAAATGCCTTGATGTATTTGATGAAAAAGCTAAGATGTTGAGGGAAATCGCTAATTACATAATCAATCGAAGCAAATAAGAATAAAATTAATTAGTTTATATTCTATGATAATTACTAAAAGATAAAATCAATGAATAGAACAGCACCCCTTATTTCAAATATACCTGATATTCAAAGTAGTAAAGATACCAGGCATATTCCTATTGATAAGGTAGGAATTAAAGATATCAAGCATCCTATTGTTGTTAAAGATCGATCTGGTCGAGAACAGCACACGGTTGCAAATTTTAACATGTATGTAAACTTGCCCGATCATTATAAAGGCACACACATGTCTCGATTTGTCGAAATTCTTAATAATCATGAATATGAAATTACTGTTAAATCATTTAAACGTATGATTGAGGAAATGACTGAATTACTTAATGCAGAATCCGGTAATATCGAGATGACATTCCCTTATTTTATTAATAAAGCCGCACCAGTTTCAGGTGTAACAAGCTTAATGGATTATATCGTATCATTTATTGGAAAAATTGAAGAAGGAAAATCTAAAGTTATCGTCAAAGTCCAGGTACCTGTCACTTCGTTATGCCCCTGTTCTAAAAAAATCTCAGATTATGGGGCTCATAATCAACGTTCGTGTATCACAGCGTCTGTTAAAATGCGTGACTTTATCTGGATTGAAGAATTAATTGAGGTAATTGAAAAAGTTGCTTCTTGCGAGCTCTACGGGTTACTAAAGCGCCCAGATGAAAAATATGTTACTGAAAAGGCTTACGATAACCCAAAATTCGTTGAGGATCTTGTCCGTGACATAGCTATTGAATTTAACAATGACGACCGCATTGCTGCCTATATTGTTGAATCAGAAAATTTCGAATCTATACATAATCACTCTGCCTATGCGATGCTTCAATTTGATAAGGACAAAAAAGCTAAATAAGATTTTAAGTACGCCATATAACTAACTATTATTATTTAATAATTCACTTCTTAAACCTAACAAAAATAAATTATTATGTGAATAGATGCTTTGTCTAGATATTATGAACTTTATATTTAGATTTAAATCTATATAACCATGTAGTTATAGTTGGAATAATGATGAAAAAAATTATGCTCCTCCTTGTTTTTTCTGTATATAGCTCATCTCTTATAGCTGATGCTATTGAAATGCGTGATTATATAACAATAAGAACTGGTATGAGTGAAGGAGAGATTCTTTATAAGTTTGGTCCCTCAGATCATGAAACAATAAGAAGCGATCGTTTAAATTTTGTTCTAAGTAAGACTTGGTTTTACATACCGGTTCGAAGCAGTAATGATAAATGGATTACAGAAATAAAATTTGATTCAAATGGCAAATTAATAAAACGAGACCGTTACCGCGTCAAATAGTATCTTTTTTAGCCTCTTCCCAAAGCCTATCCATTTCTTCGAGGCTTATATCTAATATTAATTTATTTCTTTTTCTTAAACTATGCTCGATGTAATTAAAACGCTTAATGAACTTATTGTTAGTTTTATTTAAAGCTGCTTCTGGATCAATCTGATAATGTCTCGCTAAATTGATACAGCAAAACATAAGATCTCCTAATTCTTCTGATAAATTGTCTGAAGATAGCTTATTATTTAAAACATCTTGAATTTCAGTTAATTCCTCTTCAATTTTTTTTATAATATCTTCACTGTTTTTCCAATCAAAACCAACGCTAGCCGCCTTTTTCTGTAGTTTTAGAGCTCTCTCAATTGCTGCTATATCATTAGTAATGTCATCTAGTAGATTTTTTATCATATTCTATCTGTATTTATTTTATTAAAATTTATATTCAGACTTGACCTCAGTGCTAGTTTCACATAAAACATATCTTTAATTAGAATTATAATATGAACTTTAATAAAATTTCATAAATATCAAAAGTAAATTATGGCGCCACTTATATTAAGACTTGATATTGCAGGTTCACCAATAAGGTGGATTCCGTGGCAACTTGCAGTAAGTCTGTATAGCCGCGAGATGATTGCATGGACCGCTGGCGATAGTATTTTTACTTTTCGTGGTGGTATAAGTCGTTCAACGGGGTGCCGTTCAATTGTGGAGATCAACTCTATAATCGCGGTTAAACGTTCAAGCCCATCGAAATATAATGGGCGAGGTACCCCCCCTTTAACAAATAGAGAATTATTTCTCAGAGATGCTAATTTATGCATGTACTGTGGAAACAAAAATCACACCACATTATTAACTCGAGACCATGTAGTGCCTTTATCTAAAGGCGGAAAAGATTTATGGTCAAATGTTGTAACTGCGTGCCGAAATTGTAATATACGAAAAGGAAATCGAACTCCTGAAAATGCGCATATGCCATTACTAGCTATCCCATACATTCCAAATTGGGCTGAGTACCTTGCTCTATCAAACAGAAAAATTTTAGCAGATCAAATGGATTTTTTAAAAACACAATTCTCAGGTAGAAAAATATCTTTTATTGGTAATTAAGATAGATTGTAAAAACTCATTTATCAGGTATTACTTAATTTCTGTTTAAACCATGTCGATTAAATTATTCAATACTAGTCAGCGCATGAGTAATGTTCAGTTACCTATAATTCCAATTATTTCGAATTTAATTAAAAAAAATCCTGGTACAGTCTCGCTTGGGCAAGGAGTTGTTTACTACGGGCCGCCACAAAAAGTATTTGACGCAATTACACAATTAAATTATTCACCAGACTACCATGTATATTCAGAAGTCGAAGGAATATCTAACTTAAGATCTATAATAATAGAAAAATTATTATGCGAAAATAAAATAAATTTAAATAATAAATCAGACCTTATTGTGTCGGCCGGTTCAAATATGGCATTTATGAATGCTGTAATGGCAATAACAGATCCTGGCGATGAAATCATCCTATTACGCCCTTATTATTTTAATCACGAAATGGCTATAAATATGATTAGCTGCAATGCAATAATCGTTGATACTAAATCAAATTATCAACCTTGCTTAGATAAAATAATGAACGCTATAACACCTCTAACAAAGGCTATTGTTACAGTATCACCAAATAATCCATCTGGAGCTGTATACACTGCAACAGTTTTACAAGAAATAAATAAATTGTGCAAAGAAAAAGGAATATATCATATCTCTGATGAAGCGTACGAATACTTCACTTATGGTGAAATTGAGCATTTCTCGCCAGGTAGCATATCAAACTCTAACGAATACACTATTTCATTATACTCTCTATCAAAAGCTTATGGTTTTGCAAGTTGGCGTATCGGCTATATGGTAATTCCAGAACATCTATCTCTCTCTGTAAAAAAAGCTCAAGATACTTATCTTATTTGTCCAACGCGTATCGCACAGGAAGCTGCAATAACAGCATTAAAAATTGGGCGTGATTACACGAAATCTCATTTAAATCAAATTGAAAATGCTCGGAACAAGCTTTATGCTGAATTACAAAGTATTAACAATATTTGCGTAGTTCCGCTTACAATGGGTGCTTTTTATTTTTTAATAAAACTCAATACAACATTAACCGGTATGGAGCTTGTAGATAGATTAATTAATAAACATAAAATAGCTGTTATTCCAGGTGAAACATTTGGAATGAATGATGGATGTTATTTGCGTCTGAGCTATGGCGCATTAAATAAAGAAAAATCTGAAATGGGAACTCAACGACTAATTAGAGGTCTTAAAGAAATTATCGCTTAAAACTGTTTTTTATATTTTAAAGAGAGGACATAAATGAAATTATTATTAATAACTCTTGGTATTTTTATCGCGCCTATCTCAGCAGTAGCTGTTGATATAACTGGGAATTATGCTGTATGGGGTATCGGCACAAAATCTTGTTATGCTTTCAATCTGGTAACCGTAAATTATCTTAATTCGGATAATTCTACTCAAAAAAAAGATGAAAGCTTAATATCTAAATTGAAGTTTTGGGAAGATAAGAAGAATAATGAAGATGAAGTTGAAAATTTCGATGCCTATCGGAACTATATTAAAGGTTTTCTTACGGCTTACAATATTTTCACAGAAAAAACATTCAGTATCACCGGCAGTATGAAAGAAAAACAAATCGTTGAATGGCTGAATAATTACTGTAAAGAAGAGCCAATGTCGACTGTAGAAAATGCGCTGACAAGCTTCACCTTTGAGCATTATGACAATCGCTTGAAAACATCGTCACGTACTAGAAGAGGTCGTTAAGATTTAGTCACTTTCAGCTTATTATAAGCTCAATCAGAGTTATTTTGCCCTGTTATTTCGTCTCTTTTTTAAGTAGAAAAATTGATTAACCACCTGAAATAGGTCATGATATGCGAACATTTTTGGAGAATCGGGGTTAACCCTAGTACTAGATTTAACGGGAGAACAAGCTATGCAATCGAAAATAATCAAAATTTCCATACTCGCACTCTCATTAGGAATGCTTGGTGGATGTGCTGCGCCAGCTGTGGACAATGGCGTTGCTGAGGCTGCTTTAGCTAAGGCGCAGGATGCTTATAATCTTGCAACTGACGCAAGACAAATGGCATCTGAAGCTTCTTATGCTGCTGAACAAGCGCAAAACACTGCGGATTCTGCTATGGAGTGCTGTAACCAAAACTCACAGAAGCTTGATCGCATGTTTGAAAAAGCAATGATGAAATAAAAAGCACTAAAAATTAAGCATTATAAAAACCCTAGCTAGTATTTTTAGTTGGGGTTTTTTTATAAGCAATATTTACTTTGCTTTATATACTAGATTCTCTTCGTTGCCCATATCTAATCTGTTTAAATATATTCCTACGGCTATGGGTAATCCAGTTGGATTTTTAATTGCTTCGTAGGCTGTTCGCATATCAATTTGATATTTACGATTGTTTGAAATTTTTATAATCAAAGCAATAACGCTTGTTAAATTATTCTCGTATTCTTCTTTATCCTCATCTAAAAAAGGATGTGCTTCTAAATATATAACATCATTTTTAACGCCAATTTTATAAGGCTGATTAATTATATTGACCGGTGTCTTTAAAGAAATCTTTGAGAATAATTCTTTAATATCTTCCGGATACAATCGAATACAACCATGACTGATTCTCATACCTATACCATTTGGTTTGTTAGTTCCATGAATTAAATAATCTCGTTTTCCTAAGCGCATGGCATAATTACCTAATGGATTTTCTGGTCCTGGTTTAACTATTTTTGGCAATGGATCTCCTGCTTCTTCATGCTCTTTTAAAATAGATTTTGGCGGATACCAATTTGGATTTACTTTTTTCTCAACTATTATTGTTTTAATATAAGGCGTATTCCATCCTGCTCTTCCCACACCCAATGGATAAGTGAAAACCTCTTGCAATTTACCTTTCTCTTTTGGGGGATAATAGTAGAGACGCATCTCAGGGACATTTAGTACAATACCGTCCATAGATGCTACAGGAAGAATGAACTGTGACGGCAGTACAATTTTCTCACCATCATCTGGCAACCAAGTATCGACATCAATATTAGCGAGTTTCATGTCTTGATAACCGAAACCATGATTACGCGCTATGTCTAATAATGTATCGCGTTCATCGGCATAAATAATCTTAGTACTACCAATAACAGTATTACGATTGGAATCCTCTATAAAATAACGAGAGGCATAAGTATTGGTCGTACTTAAAAAATGCAAAAATATAATGCAAATAGTTAAAAATATTTTTTTCATATCAAAAATCATTAAATTTAGTTATACCCATATTGCACTTATTAAAATAATATTCCATAAATATTAGAAATGACTCTTATTGTGCGGTTGCTTTATCTTCTCCGATACGTAAAAGACTTGGTAATAGAATCAATGTAAATAATGTACTTACGATCATTCCCCCGACAATTACTCCAGCTAACCCACGATATAACTCAGTTCCTGCGCCGGGAATAATGATTAATGGCAACATCCCAAAGATACTGGTTAACGTGCTCATCATTATTGGCCTTAATCTCAAAAGTACTGCTTCTTCAACGGCATTTTTTCTTGAGCGCCCTTCTCTCTCTGCGATACGCGCTTGATAAACTAGTAAAATTGCATTATTAACAACTAAACCCAATAAAATGATAAATCCAATCATAGTTAACAAATCCATAGGTTGAAAGCCTAATAAATTCATTAAATTTAATGCCAAAATACCTCCAAATGTGGCTAAAGGAATTGCTAACATTACAAGCAAACTATCCTTAAATGACCGGAACATTGCACTCATTAATAAATAAAGAATTGTAATTGCTAATAAAAAACTCCCTTTCATATTTTTTAATGCAGTAGTTAATTTGTCAGCTGTGCCTGCATAATAAATATTACCATTATCTGGTAATTGTTCTAAAATTTTTGGCTCAACATCTCTCTTTATAACTGTTAATGCTTCTTCCAATGAAACATTAGGCGGAGGTGATACCTCAAGAGTAACAGTACGTCTTCGATTTACCCTCCTAATTTCTTCCGGGCCTGCTGTACGAACAACATCAAGCAATTCGCTTAATGGTAGCACTTGATTGTCTGACGTTACTATAGGGATGCTTGCTAATGATTCTGGTGTATTCCAAGAGATTGCCCGTAAAATTACATCAAGCGTTTCTTCTCCATTAAAGTAGTCTCCAACAAATTTACCATCACCAAAAGTTTGTGTTAATGAAGAAACAATTGATCGGTCCCATCCAATTTCAGCGATTCTTCTTTCGTTAGGAACTAATCTTAATTCTGGTTGCGCTAATTCAAGGCCTGGGCGTGGTCTTGTATTTGGATATATTGATGATATTTGAATAAATGCCTGTAAGGCAACATTCATTAACGATGGCAGATCTTTTGACTGAATATTAATATCAATTGTCCTGCCTGATCCAAAACCACGAAATAATGAAGATCTTTTTGCAAACGCTATTGTATCTGGAAAGCCCTGAATTACAGAATTGACTAATGTAACTAATTCATCTGTCTCAGATTCATTTTTTGCACTTGCCCCCATAAATACTCCTTTTGAGAAAGCAACAAAAAAATAATGCTTAATAAAAGGTTCTTTTATTTCATCGATATGTGGTTGCATACGATTTGCAACAATTTCTCCCATTTCCTTTTCAATAGTTTCAATATTTATGCCTGGAGGAGGGAGAATAAATGCAAAAGCAAGATTTCTATTCCCATCGGGCAAATAATCTGCTTTCGGTTTTAAAGTATGCATAACTAATATAGGGATTGTAATTAATAATATAATCCAAGAGACTCTTCTAGTGGGGGTGTCCGTCAATTTCATTATTAAAAAACTAAGTTTTATCCATATTCTTTTATAGGGATCAATAAATGTTTCTTTTGCTAAAAATATTTTAGCGGCTGTAGGGACGACTGTTATTGCTGTTAACAACGACAATAAAATAGCCGACGTAATAGTAATGGCAAGGTCCGAAAATAATTGTCCTACTTCATCACCAAGAAAAGCTACAGGTAAAAATATTGCTACAGTTGTAGCTGTTGACGCAACTAATGCCCCCCATACTTGAGTCGTGCCCTGATTCGATGCTACATCAGGTGGCGAGCCACTTTCTCTAAGGCGTATGATGTTTTCAAGAATTACTATTGATGCATCGAGCACCATACCTACAGAAAACGCTAAGCCTGCAAGTGATATAACATTTAACGTTCTTCCTGTTATATCCATAATACTAAAGCTTGTAATAAGACATAGCGGTATAGACATTGCTACAATCAATGTAGCTGGAAATTTCAGGATAAATAAAAATAATATGGCGATTGAAAGAGAAATACCTAAACCAAGATTATTGCGGAGCATTCTAATTGACCGATCTATATAAAGTGTTTCATCATAAACCTGCTCAATACTTAGATTTGCTCTTTTTAAAGGCCCATTATTTAGTTCCTCAACGGCATTTTTTAACCCAGACATAACTCTAAGCACATTAATCCCTGTTTCGCGTTGCGCATTTATTGCAATTGATAGGGTGCCTTTTGTTAGAACAAAACTATTTTTATCTGTAAGTCGTTCTTCAATAGTTGCTACATCGCGTAAATATATTGGACGATCATCACGCCATGCCAAAATCATCTCTCCTAATTCCTCGGCATTATACTTGCCAACAAATCGTAGGCTGTATTTACGTTTTCCAATATCGACAAAGCCGCCCGAGATATCTCTGCTAGTACCAGCCAATTTAATAACTTTGCTTATTTCGATACCAAGATTTGCAGCTTTATAAGGGTCATATGTAATTCTTAACTCTTTTTCTCTGCCGCCATATATTTCAGAACGTGCTACTCCAGGAATTCTTTCGAATTTTGATTGAATGATTTCTTCTACAAAATCTCCATATGATTCAATTGATCTTTCATTTTGTTTGTCTGTTTTAATAATAAACCATGCGATTGCACGGGCATCCTGACCAACAGTACTTATTGATGGTTCCTCTGCATCAGCTGGATAGTCGGAAACTTGATTTAAACGATTCATAACTTCGATAAGAGCTCTTCGCATATCCATATCAACAGCAAATGTTAAATTAATTTCACCTCTACTCTCGAAGGCTTTAGCACGAATTTCAGTTAACCCAGGCAAACCTCTCAATACGTCTTCCTGAGGTTCGAGTATTTCTGTCTCTACTTCATTTGGGGATGCGGAGCGCCAATTAGTTGAAATAGTTATTTCTGGCTCTTCCAATTCGGGGGTTAATTGAATTGGCAGACGTGAAAGACTAATCGTACCAAATATAAATAATAAAATAGCACCAACAAATAATGCTATTGGGTTAGCTAGACATGCGCGTGTTAAGTACACTAGTAATCCAAATCGTTAATTACTTTTACTGATTGATTTGGCCGTAATCGCTCATTTCCCCTTACCACTATTTTGTCGTTTAAATTAATGTTACCAATCACTTGGATGTGAGTAGCATTTGATATACCAGTATTTACTGGAATAAGCTCAGCCCTATTTTGTTGATTAATTCTATAAATAACTACGCCTGACTGCCTTATTACAAGTGCATCACGCGAAACGGCAAGAACATTTTGTCTTTTATTGATTGGTGATGCTACCTTTACTGCTGTTCCGACAGGCCAAATTTGATCATCAAATTGTATTCGTATTTCATAAAGCTTCGATACACTATCTGCTACGGGTATGACTTTACTAACGACACCATTAACTATTGAGGAATCAACTTTAATTTCTAAATTATTGCCAGTTTTCATGTATGCAAGCGATTCCTGTTGGATATAAGATTGAATTTCTAGGCTTTGTGTATTAACTAATCTGACTATTTCATCATTAAGATTAACTCTTTCACCTATAGATTTATACCGATCTGTAATAACTCCATCAAAAGGAGCCTTAATAATTGCTCTATTAATTAAATCATAAGCTGTTGCCATTTTTGATTTAATTAATTTAATTTTCGCGATTGCCTCATCTTTATTTGCTTGGATCTGCTCAAGTTGATTTTTTGCTGCATTATTCTTTTTAGTGAGTTTGTTTAGTCTCTCCGCTTCACTTGTATAGAATTGAAGTAAGGATTCTATTGGCTGAATTTCAGCTTGAATTTCAGCATAATTAAGTTGGTATCTTGTGTTTTCAATTCTACCGATAATATCTCCTGTTTTAACATAGTCTCCAATTTCAAGTATATTGATGATTCTCCCTTCTACTTCAGAAGAAATCTTTGAATCATATTGACTAATTACATTTCCAGAAACCCATACACTTGGAGAGATTTCAATATTAATGACTTCTTCAATCTGAACAATGGCTTGAAATGGCTTATTTTCAGCAATAACATTTTCCAATAAAAATATAAATTGGAATATAAATATAGATATTAATTTATTTATCATAATTGAATATTAGAATGGTAAAAATTGATTGCTACTTTTCTTTTAATCTGGGCATTAATTCAACTAAATTACATGGGCGTGTTCGATAGTCCAATTGAAATTTTATTATTTCATCCCATGCTGTAACACAAGCATTTACAGATCCTGGTAGACAGAATATATATGTGCCATTCGCAACTCCTGCGATAGACCGTGATTGGATAGTTGAAGTTTTAATTTGTTGAAAAGATAAATGGCGGAACACTTCACCAAACCCATCGATTACTTTATCAAATAGAATCTCAACAGCTTCAGGAGTACCATCACGACCTGTAACACCAGTTCCGCCTGTTGTCAAAATAACATCAACCGTTGAATTAGAAATCCACTTTGATACCCCTGCGCGAATCTGATAGATATCATCCGGTACAATGACTTTTTCATGTAAAGTATGTCCGTTAGTTACTAGTAGTTCTGTTAAACGCTTACCAGATATATCGGACTTCTCCGTCCTAGTGTCAGATACAGTTAATACGGCTATATTAAGCGCAATAAAATCTCTTTTTGATTTATTTTTATCCATTCGTTATTTTATTTACCTAGAAAGAAGAATGGGTGCATCCCATGTCCCTTCAAAAAAATTCATATCAAGTGAATTGCGCACTCTATCACTATATTCCCTCTCCTTCATATTCTTGGGAATTTTATTTTCAACCAATTGATAGCCAACAGTAATTATGGCCATTGGGATAAAGCGCTTTGGTATATTAAAATAATTTATAGAATTTTCTACGCTAAAACCACCCATTTGATGCGCCATTAGTCCTAAAGCCGTGGCCTGCAAACATAAATTCTCTGACGCAGAACCTGTATCATATACTCCCCAACGATTTTCATCATTATTTCTATTTTTTGAATCAGCGCATGCCAAAAGCAATAAAGAAGCATTTTTTGCCCACACTTGATTCCCTTCTGCTAAACATTCAAGAGCTTTAGACCATGATGATTCATTAGAAAGCTTATCACAGACAATATATCGCCAAGGTTGATAGCCGTAGCAAGATGGTGCCCATCTTGCAGCTTCCAGCAATGAAATTATTTGTTGTCGTGATAACATTCTATTTGGATCGTACGCGCGACCACTCCAGCGAGTACTAATTAATTTGTGGATCGGCGCATTCGTATCAATACTTTTATTAAACATAACCTTCCCCTAATTCCTATTTTAAAAATCTTAAAAATGAAATATTCAATCGCGTCGTAATGAATCATTAGATGATATTGGTGTTGGATACTTTAAAACAATAATATATGAAGATAATATAAATGATATTAATACGGAGAACTGTATTAATGATGAAATATGCTCTCCAACGAAACCCGATTTAACTGCAAGCACAGAAATTAATAATGAAAATTCACTAATTTGGCCTAATCTAATACCCGATTCGTCTGAAATATTTTTTTTCTCACCCTCAAAACAAAGCAAACGAGAAAAGACTAAAGGTTTAAATATTAATGCCATTAAAGCAAGAGTTATAGCAGGCAAATAAATTTCTGAAACTATTGAAATATTGAATCCCGCTCCAAGTGAAAAGAAAAAAATAATAAGAAAAAAATCACGTAATGGTTTTAATCTTTCTGTTATAAATAACGCAATTGGACTTGAAGCTAATGTAACGCCTGCTATGAATGCTCCGATTTCATGAGATAGGCCAATTAAATTTGCAAATTCAGCGACGCCTAAACACCAGGCGATTGCTAACAGAAATATATACTCGTGAATTTGCTCAAACCGAATGATTAATTTAAATAATATATAACGTTCAAATAGATAAACTAATATAACTAAAAACGGCAAGTATAATAGTTGACTTGCAATATCTAAAATAAGATTTCCACCCTTACCATACCCCTGCAGTAATAATAAAACTATTATTGCTAGTAAATCTTGTATCAGCAATACACTGATAATAATTTGACCAGTATGTTTATGGTGTAATATTGACGTTGGTAATAACTTCAACCCGATTATTGTGCTGGAAAACATCATGATTGCGCCAATCAAAACTGACATTAATAACTCGTATCCAAAGAAAATCCCCACGATAAAACCTAATGCAAAGAAAATAATAGAACTTACTAACGTTACAATTAATGCTTCTCTTAGCATTTTCCATAATTGCTGCGGTAATAAATCTAGACCTAATAGATATAAAAGGAAAATAATTCCTATATTAGAAATTTCAGAGATAAGTTTAGGATCTGAAATAAGTCCAACCCCCCACGGGCCCAATATAAGACCCAAGAGTATATAAGCAACTATCATTGCTTGTTTTGCATATAGCGCAACAGTTGCAAAAATAGCGGCGCTTGTAAAAATTAGAAAAATAGTAAATTCTATTGATTGTTCTATCATTATTTTGTTGCTTTAATTTATATATTGATTAAAAAAGATATGATTTCCTATAATCACAATAATTCACTAAACGCTCATATTTATTAATCACCACCATCTTCTTTGATACGTCAAGTAACAATTAAAAAATTAAGAAATTTATCATAACCAATCTAGTAAAATTCAAAACGACTGGTATTATTGAGAATATATACGGATTTATAATGCTTGGCCAAATTAAATTTAGATATAAAGATAATAAATAATATAATAATCAATTACTTATAAAAATATTCTTATAATAAAATTATAAAGGAATGTGCTCTTGAGCGATAAAAATATAGATAATGATTTTGATGTCGGTTCTGTTATCAGAGGACGCTTCAAACTTGAAAAAGTTCTTGGTGTCGGGGGTATGGGTAAGGTTTATAAGGCATTAGATTTATTAAAAGCTGAAGCAAAAGATAGAAAACCCTATGTTGCAATAAAATTATTAAATGATAATTTCAGAGATCATCCTGAGTCATTTATTGCGCTTCAACGTGAAGCAAGTCGACAACAAAAATTATCACATCCAAATATAGCGACAGTACATGATTTTGACCGTGTTGGAGGGGTAGGAACAGCTGTCTACATTACTATGGAATTGATGGAAGGAGTCGAAATTAAAGACTTCATAAGAAAGAAAGTGCGGCCAAAAAATGGACTACCATTTAAACAGGCCTATGCAATAATCAAACAAATCGGCAATGGTTTGACTTATGCCCACGAACATAACCTAGTGCACTCTGATTTTAAACCATCAAATGCTTTTCTATGTAATGACGGTAAAGTAAAAACTCTTGATTTTGGTATTGCTCGTGCAGTCGAAAATCCAATTACTGGAGATTTAACAAAAACTTTATTTGATCCAGGCAAACTTGGTGCGTTAACACCTGCATATGCAAGTCACGAGCAACTCGAAGGAAAAAAGCCAGATATTCGTGATGATATCTATGCTTTAGGTTGTGTTGCATATGAACTATTAACCGGGGAACACCCGTTTAAGAAAGTACCTGCCAATATAGCGAGAGAAAAACGTCTGGTTCCTCCATATATAAAATCATTAAACAAAATACAAAATATGGCATTAAGAGGTGCGATTGCATTTTTTCGTGCTGATAGAAGTCCATCAGTAGCGCATTTCATAAAAGAACTTGAGGGAAAAGAACTCTTACCTAAACCAAAATATAAGAAGAAAACAAAGTCTAATATGAATCTCTATGTTGGCTCTGCTATTGCGATTGCCCTTGTCTTGGGATTGGGTGTTTTTTTTAGTATAGATAAAAGTGCTAAAAAGCAAAAAAAATTATTAGATGAAGAGGAAATACATGTTCTTACGGATGATGTGCAAGCAGAAAAAAAAGTGCCTATAAAAACTTTACAAGATAAATTACGATCAGGAAAGAAAGGGCCAGTTATGGTAATCATTGGCTCTGGAACATTTGATATGGGAATAACTAGTTCTATAAGAAAAGATGAGGGTCCTCGTCATACTGTTAAAATTAAAAAATTTGCTGTAAGTCAAAATGAAATTTCTTTAGAAGAATATGATATTTTTGCGAAAGCATTACAAAAAAATATACCTAACTCAAAAGAAAATGATAGAAAAAAATACCCAGTTAATTTTGTATCTTGGGCTGATGCAAATGACTATACAAAATGGCTATCAAAAGAAACTGGAGAAAAATATAGACTACTTAGTGAGGCTGAATGGGAGTACATTGCCTCTACAGGTAGGAAATCAACATTCTGGTGGGGTTATGATGAAGAACCTAACCGCGCGCACTGTTTCACTTGTGAAACAAATCTCGATACTAGTAAACCAACAAAAATAGCTAGTTTCAAAGCAAATTTATTTGGCGTTTATGATACAGCTGGCAATGTTAGTGAGTGGGTGCATGATTGCTGGCATGAAAATTATAAAAATGCACCAAATGACGGCACTGTCTGGCCTGATGGTGATTGTACTATCCGTGTCGCAAGAGGTGGTTCGTTTGCGTCACCTCAACGATCTATTAGAAATACAAAAAGAGAACAATTTAAAGCTGGTGAAAAACTTAGTCAAATCGGTATACGAATTGCTAGAGAACTACCTTAAGAACTGCGGTTAACTCATGAAAAATTCTCTACACATAATAAAAATAAAACCACTAGCTATCGCTATCATCGCTATGCCCGAGTGAATAATCAGGATCGATTCTATCTCGAATCATTTGCTTCAATTCCTTTGATTCTGGAAATCTACCCTCTTCTCTACGAGAAAAGATTTTTATATCATCACAAATAATTGTAAATTCACCACCAGAAGTTGGTATCAAAGCAAGTTCACTAATTTTATCGCCAAACGTCATTAATAATTCCTGAGCAATCCAATTGGCTCTCAGAATAAATCTGCATTGCGTGCAATAATGAATTTCTATTCTTGGTGTGCGGCTTTTTTCCATTTTTAAATATCCCAGTGTAACTCGAAGTCATAATAAATAAGATGATATATGTATTTTTTATAAACCTTAAAAATTAACTGTACTATATTTTTATTGTGTTTTAGCAGATATTAAACTTTATATTGGGTAAACTGCAATTTTTACAGTAAAAATCTAACAATTTAAATATTCAAAAATGATAAATTGGCAGCAAAGTATTCGTGCTTTTTTACATCCGCGTGTAATTACTATGTTATTTTTTGGTTTTTCTGCGGGCATTCCTCTTGCGCTTGTATTTGGAACATTAGGAATTTGGCTGCGTGAAGCAGGTATTGATCGAGTGGCTGTCACATTCTTTAGTTGGGCTGCGTTAGGATATTCATTTAAATTTGTATGGGCACCAATAGTAGATTTTTTGCCGTTACCATTCCTTGATAAATATTTAGGTAGACGTAGATCCTGGATATTAGTCTCTCAAATTTCTATTATTTTATCTATTCTTCTAATGTGCATAATAGATCCAGCAGCTGGAAATACTCAATTAACAATTATGGCGTTAGCTGCAGTTGCGCTAGGGTTCTCATCTGCTACACAAGATATTGTTATTGATGCTTACAGAATTGAATCTGCTTCAATAAAATTTCAGGCACTTATGTCATCAACATATATTGCTGGATATAGAATTGGCATGATAATTTCAGGGGCCGGAAGTCTTCTCATTGCGAGTTATTTTGGTTCAGAAATGAATTCTTACGATTACGAGGCATGGCAAATCACATACTTTATTATGAGCTTTTTTATGTTAATAGGTGTTGCAACAACATTAATTATTAATGAGCCTAAAGAAAACAAAATAATTAAAAGAAAATATACTAACTATACATATATAAAATTTTTTATAATATTTTTAATAGCAATATTTTGCTTTATTGGGGTTTTCCTATCTAGTTCCGATATCTCGACATACTTAAAAAATATTCTGACTGAAATCCTGAATAACAGGAATTTTTCAAATTTCTTAATTGAATTATTAAGGCTGTTTTTTGCATTATTGATAGCTTCATTGATAACTACACTATCTATAAAAATAAAATTTATAGAAAAGAAAGTTTTTGTAGAAAGCTATGTCTCCCCTATTGTTGATTTTTTTCAAAGATACGGGATAAAACTTGCCCTATTTCTACTAATCCTAATTGGGCTTTATCGGATATCAGATATTGTACTCGGGGTTATATCAAATAT
>CAJWQR010000008.1 GCA_913045195.1 uncultured Legionellales bacterium
GCATCTTATCAAATATACCTTTCATGATTTTCGTGTTGATGGTATAAAAAAATCTACAATCAATGAATTCCTAAAAAATATAGATATTAAAATACTCATCAACAAGCGTGGGACAAGTTGGAGAAAATTATCTAATAGAGAAAAGAAAACAAGTACGAAATCAGAAATAATTGATTTATTATTCGAAAACCCAACAATAATGAAACGACCAATAATTAAAACCAAAAAAAAATATCTTGTTGGTTTTGATAAAGAAAAATTTAAATTACTAAAATAATAATTATTTTAATCTTAATGTAGTCTTGTTGTGACCTTATTAACTTTGTCTGCTAACTCATCTACAAGAGTTTCTATTTGATTTTCATTTTCACCTTCAACCATAATTCTTATTAAAGATTCAGTCCCGGAAGGTCTTAATACAACACGGCCAGTATTAGCTAGAATATTCTCTGTATCCTTAATAGCGAGATTAATTTCATCATTTCTCGTTATATCAATCTGTGTATCGAATTTAATATTTCGAACTATTTGTGGATATTTACTTATCTCTTTAGTCAATTCTGAAAGATTTTTACCTGTTAATATTATTGACTCTAGTACTTGTAATGCAGCTATAATTCCATCGCCTGTTGTGGTGAGTTCAAGATTAATAATATGTCCCGAGGTTTCCCCGCCCAATATTAGGTTATTCTTTAACAATAACTCCATAACATAACGATCGCCAACAGCTGCTCTAAAAAAATCTAATTCTAATTTTTTTATTGCGTGCTCTAAACCAAGATTACTCATTACGGTACCAACAACAGCGCCATTTAATTTTCTAAGCTGTGACTGTGCAATTATATAAAGAATATCATCCCCGTCTAATACGGCTCCACAATGATCCGCCATAATTAACCTATCACCATCTCCATCAAACGCAATTCCGACATCAGCTCGTGATGCTTTGACTAGTTCTTGTAAGGCATCAGGAGATGTTGCTCCACATTCATCATTAATATTCAGACCATTTGGAGATGCCCCATGTAATATAACCTCTGCGCCTAACTCTTCAAAAACTTTAGGTGCTATGTGATAAGTGGCGCCATTTGCGCAATCAATAACTATTCTTAGATCATTAAAATTTATATTATTTTCAATTTTTGATTTACAAAATTCAATATACCTTCTAGGGGCATCGGTAATTCGTCGCGCCTTACCAAGATTAAGGGACGGGACAGACCTCATTGGGTAATTTAATTCATATTCAATTTCCATCTCAACATCATCAGGTAATTTGGTACCATCGCTCGAAAAGAATTTAAGTCCGTTATCATGGAATAAGTTATGAGAGGCACTTATAACGATGCCGGCTTGTGCTCGAGTACTCTTAGTTAGAAAAGCAATGCCTGGGGTAGGCATTGGGCCCAATAAGCGAATATCAACTCCAGCTGCAGATAGGCCCGCTTCTAAAGCCGATTCAAACATATAGCCTGATATTCGTGTATCTTTTCCTACTAAAACAGGACCAGTTCCCTTTTTTGCTAATACACGTCCTGCTGCCCAACCAAGCTTCATAACGAAGTCAGCGCTTATTCCACCATCATCAACGCTACCACGTATACCATCAGTCCCGAAATATTTTCTGGTATCTTTTTTAATCGTGATTACCTTTTAAATTGAGTTTAGATATTGTTATTTTATTGATATAAATGAAACCTGTTTAGTTATTATATCAATCAATTATAAAAATATTTAAGCAGGTTTTATAGATGGTGTAACGCTCTTTTTCGAAGATTTAGTTTTCCTTTTTGTCTTCTTTTTGGTTGAAGGGCTCTGGTCGTCGCTGTCATTCCAGTCTGAGGGTGGCTGTGGCGTTTTTCCTTTCATAATGTCATCAATTTGATCAGCATCAATCGTCTCGTACTTAATCAACGCATCCGCCATTAAATGAAGTTTGCCTATATTCTTTTTTAATATCTGCTCAGAACGTTTATAATTTTTATTAATTATATTACGAATCTCTTTATCAATGGCATGGGACGTTTCATCGGAAATAGCTTTATGTTGAGTTACCGAACGACCTAAAAAGACCTCTCCATCTTCTTCGCTGTATGTCAACGGGCCAAGTTTTTCCGACAAACCCCATTTCGTAACCATATTACGAGCAAGCTGTGTAGCACGTTCAATATCATTGCTTGCGCCAGTTGTAACTTTACTTGCATCAAAGATAAGTTCTTCTGCAATACGTCCTCCAAATAAACTTGAAATCTGACTATCTAGTAATTCTTTACTATAACTCAAACGATCTTCTTCTGGCAGAAACATCGTAACTCCTAACGCACGACCACGAGGAATAATTGTAACTTTGTATACGGGATCATGTGATGGTACTAACCGGCCAACAATAGCGTGTCCCGCCTCGTGATACGCGGTAAGTCTCTTTTCTTCTTCGCTCATAACCAGGGAACGTCGTTCTGCCCCCATCATAATTTTATCTTTAGCTCGCTCAAATTCTTCCATATCAACTAATTTTTTATTCGCGCGTGCCGCAAATAATGCTGCCTCATTAACGAGATTAGATAAGTCAGCGCCAGAAAAACCAGGGGTACCACGAGCAATTATATTTGCCTTAACATTACCCCCTAATGCAACTTTACGCATATGAACTTTTAAAATTTGTTCGCGACCTCGAATATCTGGTAATGGCACTACAACTTGGCGATCAAAACGACCTGGTCTCAGTAGCGCGGGGTCAAGAACATCAGGGCGGTTTGTAGCGGCAATCACAATCACTCCTTCATTACCTTCAAATCCATCCATTTCTACCAATAACTGATTTAATGTTTGTTCCCGTTCATCATGACCGCCTCCCAAGCCAGCACCACGATGTCGTCCTACCGCATCAATCTCATCGATAAAAATAATGCAAGGTGAGTGTTTCTTTGCTTGTTCAAACATGTCTCGAACACGAGACGCACCAACACCCACAAACATTTCAACAAAATCTGAACCTGAGATTGTAAAAAAAGGAACCTTAGCTTCGCCAGCAATAGCCTTTGCTAATAAAGTCTTGCCAGTCCCAGGAGAACCAATCATTAAAACCCCAGAAGGAATTTTACCGCCTAGTTTTTGAAATTTGCCTGGGTCGCGCAAAAACTCAACTAACTCTGAAACCTCTTGTTTTGCCTCTTCAACACCTGCTACATCACTAAATGTTATTTTTACTTGGTCTTCACTTAATAGACGCGCGCGACTCTTCCCAAATGACAACGCTCCTCCTCGTCCGCCGCCACCTTGCATCTGTCGCATAAAGTAAATCCAAATACCAAGCAATAATATGATAGGAAACCAAGAGATTAGAGCATGAGCCCAAAATGAATTTTTATTCGGTTCCGTTCCTTTAATTTCTACATTATTTTCAAGTAGCGTACCAATTAATGCATCGTTATTGGTTTCAGGGCTGTATGTAGTAAATCGATTTCCATCAGTACGATTTCCAGTAATCGAACTGCCTTCAATACTGACAGTGCCAATACGACCTGTTTTAACGTCAGAAATAAATTGGGAATAAGTAATTTCTCCTGACATTGACGGATTACTAAAATTTTTAAACACAGTCATCATAACAAGAGCTATGACCACCCATAATATTAGATTTTTTACCATATCATTCAATGCAATAATCCTCTTTAGCTATATATGTGTGTGTACTCTGAAAATATAAATATTACTATAATACATAAGAGCGCGCTAAAACATAAAATTCTCTTGATTGGTCACGTGATGCCTTCGGTTTTCTTACTAGTACTTTAGCAAATTTTTCTTTCAACAATTGTCTATACTCATATGTTCCATCACCTTCAAAAAGCTTAACCAATAAATCACCGCCAGGTTTTAATATTTGAGTGCTGAAATCATATACAAGTTCAGCAATAGCCATATTTCGTGACTGATCAGTAACCCTTATACCTGTTAAATTGGGGGCCATATCAGAAATTACAAGATCTGCACCATATTCTCCAACTTCTTTAAGGCACTGTTTTTGAATAATTTCATCTGTAAAATCGCCAGATATAAACAAAACTTGCTCAATCGGATTCATAGGTAATATATCAATAGCAACAATCCGACCACTAGAATCAATTATACCGCTTAAATATTGAGACCAGCTCCCTGGAGACGATCCAAGATCGACAACACAATAATTTGGTTTTATTAATTGATCTTTTTCATCGATTTCTTGAAGTTTATAAATTGCTCGGGAACGAAAATCTAACTTACGAGCTTTTTTTACATATAGATCTTTATTTTGTGTTTGCAGCCATCTCTTGCTGGATTTATTTTTTGACATTTAAGATATAATTACATGTAACGAACTTGAACAATCTCATACTCAATAACACCGCTTGGTGCGTTAACGTCAACAATGTCGCCTACCTGCTTACTTATAAGTGAACGAGCAATGGGTGATGCTATAGAAATTAATCCTGCATTTATGTCGGCCTCTAATTCTCCTACTATTTGGTATGTAACTTCTTCATCTGAGTTAAGGTTTAAAATAGTAACAGTAGCGCCGAAAACAACCTTGTCTGTTTCGTTAATTTCTTTTACATTTATGATTTGAACATCAGCAAGTGTCGATTCAATTTTATTTATCCGGCCTTCCATAAAACTTTGCTGTTCACGCGCTGCATGATATTCAGCATTTTCACTTAAATCGCCATGCGCCCTTGCCTCAGCAATTGCTGCAGTTATACGAGGTCTATCGACTGTTTTTAATTCGTGTAACTGTTCTCTTAGCTTCTCAGCTCCGACTTTTGTCATTGGTGATTTGCTCACGAAAAAATTCCTTTATGTAATGTCTGTAAACTATTCACGTTACTATTTTCACCGTATTTTAATGCCTCTACTGTCGCTTGAGCAGCTGCCATTGTTGTTGTATAAAAAACTTTTTGTTGGAGCGCTGTTCTTCTTATTGAAAAGGAATCGGCTATTGCATTTTTATCTTCTGTTGTATTTACAATTAAATCAATCTGCTTATTTTCTAACATATTAACAATATGAGGTTCGCCTTCTCTTACTTTATTGACCCTTTTGCATTTTATACCTGCTTCATTCAGAATATTACTAGTTCCTGATGTTGCATATATTTCAAACCCTAATTTAACTAGTTCACTAGCTACATTTATCGCTAATTCTTTGTCAATATCTTTAACGCTAATAAATGCGCAGCCCGAAGTGGATAATATCTCACCTGCTGCAGATTGTCCTTTTGCAAAAGCCTCGCCAAAAGTTTCTCCAATGCCCATCACTTCGCCTGTTGATTTCATTTCTGGCCCCAACAATGGATCAACGCCTGGAAATTTTATAAAAGGAAATACTGATTCTTTAACGCAATAATAATCAGGTCTCGGTGTATCAATTATTCCTTGTGACGCTAGACTATTTCCAACCATACAATTCACTGCAATTTTTGCAATCGGAATTCCAGTTGCTTTTGATACAAAAGGAACCGTTCTTGAGGCTCTTGGGTTCACCTCAAGTACATAAATATCCTCTCCCTGTATAGCAAACTGAGTATTCATCAGACCAATAACATTTAGACCTTTAGCCATTAAACTTACTTGGCTTGCTAGCTGATTTTGTATTGATTCACTCAAATTAAAAGGCGGTAATGAACACGCTGAATCACCAGAGTGTACGCCCGCTTGCTCAATATGCTCCATGATTCCAGCTATAAAAACATCATTACCATCTGATATGGCATCAACATCGACTTCCGTTGCGTCGTTTAGAAATCTATCTAAAAGTACAGGGGATGAGTTTGATGCTTCAACAGCCTTTTCCATATAATCTCTAAGATCATTTTCGTTGTATACAATCTCCATTGCACGACCGCCTAATACATATGAAGGTCTTACTACTAAAGGAAAGCCAATTTTATTTGCAACTTTTACTGCTTGCTGAATATTTCTGACAGTTCCATTTGGTGGTTGTCTTAAGTTAAGATCATTCAACAACTTCTGAAATCTTTCCCTGTCTTCTGCGAGATCAATTGAATCAGGGTTTGTTCCAATGATAGGCACGCCTTCTTTCTCAAGTTCGCGTGCAAGCTTTAATGGTGTTTGCCCTCCGTACTGAACAATTACACCAAAAGGATTTTCGATATTAATAATTTCTAATACATTTTCTAAAGTTAATGCTTCGAAATAAAGTCGGTCAGATGTATCATAGTCAGTGGAAACTGTCTCTGGGTTACAATTAACCATGATCGTTTCATAGCCGGCCTCGCGCATTGCAAAAGCTGCTTGAACACAACAATAATCAAACTCAATACCTTGCCCTATTCTATTAGGACCTCCTCCAAGCACCATGATTTTTTTTCTATCGCTAGGAAAAGCTTCGCACTCAGAACCATAACATGAATACATATAAGCAGTGGTTGATTCAAATTCTGCTGCACATGAATCAACTCGTTTAAAAACAGGTCTAATATTTTTATTAATTCTCAGCTGACGTATTTCAGACTCCGATTTATTAGCTAATTCAGCTAATCGTGAATCTGAAAATCCCATACGCTTTAATTTTATTAAACGTTCCTCTATTAAGGCTGCAAAACCTTGATCTTTAATTTCGTTTTCTACTTTAATTAAATTATCAATTTGTGCTAGAAACCACGGATCTATATTAGTAATATTAAAAACCTCTTCTATACTCATGCCGTGACGAAATGCATCAGCAATATACCAAAGTCTGTGCGCGCCTGGTTCGTATAGTTCTTTTTTAAGTTTTTTCAAAGGATCATTTTCGGTTTCGTCAAGTATTTCATTAAAACCAGTAACATCAGTTTCTAAACCACAAATAGCTTTTTGTAATGACTCTTGAAATGTTAAACCAATCGCCATGACCTCGCCGACTGATTTCATTTGTGTTGTTAAACGATCATCTGCTTGTGGGAATTTTTCAAAAGTAAACCGTGGTATTTTTGTAACAATATAATCAATCGTTGGTTCAAATGATGCTGGAGTAACCCCTCCTGTAATTTCATTTTTTAATTCATCTAAAGTAAAACCTACGGCAAGTTTAGCGGCCACTTTTGCAATTGGGAATCCTGTTGCTTTAGATGCTAATGCTGATGAACGTGATACTCTTGGATTCATTTCGATAATTATTAATTCTCCATTCTCGGGATTCACAGCAAACTGAACATTTGAGCCTCCAGTATCTACGCCAATTTCACGTAAGACTTTTATAGAAGCATCGCGCATAATTTGATACTCCTTGTCTGTAAGAGTTTGTGCTGGGGCCACTGTTATTGAATCGCCGGTATGAACACCCATCGGATCTAAATTTTCAATAGAGCAGACGATAATACAATTATCATTTTTATCTCGAACAACCTCCATTTCATACTCTTTCCATCCCAAGGCTGACTGCTCAATTAAAATTTCAGAAACTGGTGATGCATCAAGACCTCTTTCACAAATATCAAAATACTCATCTGTGTTATATGCGATACCTCCGCCTGTCCCGCCAAGAGTAAATGAGGGGCGAATTATTGCTGGGAATCCAATAACATCTAGTGCTTGCTTCGCCTGTTCTACATTACGAACCATTTCTGATTTTGGCATTGCTAACCCAATTTTCATCATAATTTCTCGAAATCGCTCACGATCTTCAGCTTTATCAATTGCATCTTTTGACGCACCAATCATTTCTACATCAAACTCTTTGAGTACTCCTTGTTTATCCAGATCTAAAGCGCAATTAAGAGCAGTTTGACCGCCCATTGTTGGTAATAATGCATCCGGACGTTCTTTCTGAATAATTTTTTTGACAGTCTGCCAATCAACTGGCTCTATGTATGTTGCATCAGCCATATCGGGATCTGTCATTATTGTTGCTGGGTTTGAATTAACAAGTATTACTCTATAACCTTCTTCACGAAGAGCTTTACAGGCTTGTGCGCCGGAATAATCAAACTCACATGCCTGTCCAATTACAATGGGACCTGCCCCAATAATGAGAATGCTATTTATATCTGTTCTTTTTGGCATAAATAAAATTAAAATTTATTTTCTTTCATTAATTCAATGAAATAATTAAAGAGTGGAAGTAAATCATGCGGGCCTGGGCTTGCCTCGGGATGACCTTGAAAACCAAAAACAGGATATTTTCTGTGATGTACCCCTTGTAACGAACCATCAAATAATGAACGATGTGTAGCCATTAAATCATCGGGTAAACTTTCTTCATCAACTGCAAAACCATGATTTTGACTTGTGATTATAACTCTCTCATCTTGAATGGATAAAACTGGGTGATTAGCTCCGTGATGGCCAAATTTCATTTTAATGGTTTTCGCGCCAAGCGCTAACGATAACAATTGGTGCCCTAAACAAATACCAAAAACTGGTATCCTTGATTCAATAATTTTATTTATCGCGGTTATCGCATAATCACACGGACTTGGATCACCTGGGCCATTAGATAAAAAAATGCCATTAGGTTTTTGAGCAAGTACATCTTCAGCCGAGGATTTTGCTGGCACAACAGTAACGTCACATCCTAAATCGGCAAGTATACGTAGAATATTTCGTTTTATGCCAAAATCATATGCGATAACTCGCCATTTAGTTTTGTTAGTCTTTTTAACATCCTTCTTCAAACTCCAAGTCCCATCAGACCAACTATAAATATTTTTTGTTGATACCTCCTTGGCCAAATCCATCCCCTCTAACCCAGCAAAAGATTTTGCTTTTTTTATTGCGTCTTTAGAATTTATTTTTGAACCGGCAACAATACATCCCCTCATTGCGCCACACTTACGTATGTGACGCGTTAATTGACGCGTATCGATTCCTGCTATTGCAACAATTTTATGCTTTTTCAAATAATCACTAAGGTTATCGGTAGCTCGCCAATTACTTATAGCTATAGGTAGGTCTCTTATTACTAAACCACTAACGTATACATGATCTGATTCTTCGTCTTCTGAATTTGTGCCAACGTTTCCTATATGAGGATGAGTTAGTGTAACAATTTGTTGGTAATAAGATGGGTCTGTGAGAATTTCTTGATAACCCGTCATTGCGGTATTAAAAACGACTTCCCCTGTTGCTTCTCTATCAATACCAAAAGAAACACCATAAAATAATGAACCATCTTCAAGAGCTAACAGGGCGTTATCTGTCAAAAACATAACCTCTCATTGACATAAAAAAGGGAGTAACCTTGAAGGTAACTCCCGCTGTTCTACTGCTGTGCAGTATAATGTATCAGGACATTGAGTGTCTATCCGTAGACTAATGATTATGAAAAGAGAAAAATAAGCATTTGCTATTTATTCTCTCTATTTTCAATAAGACCATTAACTACTTCGGGCTCAGCCAAAGTACTAGTATCGCCAAGGTTATCAATTTCATTCGTTGCTATTTTTCTCAATATTCGACGCATAATTTTTCCAGACCGAGTTTTTGGTAATCCTGGGGCCCACTGAATTATATCCGGGCTTGCGAAAGACCCAATCTCATTACGTACATGCTGAACGAGTTCTTGTTTTAATGCGTTGCTAGATGTAATGCCGTCATTCAAAGTGACGTAAGCGTAGATACCCTGACCTTTAATATCATGGGGGTATCCAACAACAGCTGATTCTGCAACATCATTGTGTAATACCAATGCACTTTCAACTTCAGCAGTTCCCATCCGGTGACCAGAAACATTAATAACATCATCGACTCTACCAGTAATCCAATAATACCCGTCTTTATCTCTACGTGCGCCATCACCACTAAAGTACAGGCTCGGGTATGTCTGGAAATAAGTATTTTTAAAACGTTCGTGATCGCCAAAAACTGTGCGCATTTGACCTGGCCATGGGCGTTTAAAACATAATGAGCCTTCTCCAGCTCCCTCAATTTCATTCCCTTTATCATCAATTAAACAAGGTTCTATTCCAAAAAATGGTAATGTCGCAGAACCAGGTTTTAAATCAGTTGCGCCTGGTAAAGGCGTTATTAAATGGCCTCCCGTTTCCGTCTGCCACCAAGTATCAATAACAGGGCAATTACCATCCCCCACAATATGGTAGTACCATTCCCATGCCTCTGGATTTATTGGCTCGCCCACCGTCCCTAAAATTCGCAAGCTTTTCCTGTTTGTTTTTTTAACAAATTCTTCGCCCTTACACATTAAAGCGCGGATGGCGGTTGGTGCTGTATAAAAGGTATTTACTTTATGTTTATCAATAACTTGCCAAAAACGACTCGCATCCGGATAAGTGGGTACACCCTCAAACATGACTGTTGTTGCGCCGTTACAAAGCGGGCCATAGATAATATAGGAATGCCCCGTAACCCATCCGACATCGGCTGTGCACCAAAAAATATCATTCTCATGGTAATCAAATACATATTTATGTGTCATCGCTGTATATAAGAGATAACCAGCAGTTGTATGCAAAACTCCTTTTGGTTTTCCAGTTGAACCAGATGTATATAGAATAAACAAAGGATCTTCAGCATCCATTTTAGTTGCTGGACAATCAGTCGATGCATTTTTCATGGCATCTTGATACCAAACGTCGCGATTTTCGTTCCAAGCAACATCTTCACTAGTGTGTTGAATAACTAGAACAGTATGCACGTTTGGGCATTTACTCAATGCAATATCAACATTTTCTTTTAAAGGAACAGTCCGGCCACCACGAATACCTTCGTCTGCTGTAATTACAAGTTTACAATCAGAATCTAAGATGCGGTCTTTCAGCGCCTCTGGTGAAAAACCACCAAATACAACCGAGTGTATTGCGCCAATACGAGTACAAGCAAGCATAGCAACTGCTGCCTCAGGAATCATTGGCATATAAATAGAGATACAATCACCTTTCTTGATTCCGCGAGATTTTAGTACGTTAGCAAGCTTACAAACCTCTGTATGTAATTCTCGATAGGTAATGTGCTTATCAACATTTGGTTCGTCGCCCTCCCAAATAATTGCAACTTGATCGCCTCGTTTTTCAAGATGTCGATCAAGGCAATTATAGCTGACGTTTAATTTAGCCTTGGTAAACCACTTAATATTGACATCGTTATAATCCCATTGTTGAACCTTATCCCACTTAGAAAACCAAGTTAGAAACTCTTCTGCCTGTTCTCCCCAAAAAGTATCAGATTCATTAATCGAACGCGCATAAATTTTTTGATATTTTTCAGCATCAATAAATGCACGCTTAGCAACGTCGCTCGGCACTTTGTAGACTTTTTCTTCCGGCATTTTTCCTCCAAAGAAAGAACATTATTTATAATACAAGCTTGATTCTTAAATTGTTTTAAAAATTTTTTAATCGGATGGTGTTTTTATTTAATCGAATATTTATTTTCTACATAATCATCAACAATCTTTCTAAAATCTTCGGCAATATTATCACCTCGTAATGTTATTGTTTTTTTGCCATCAATAAAAACAGGTGCCGATGGGTTCTCCCCGGCCCCAGGTAAACTAATACCAATATCGGCATGCTTACTCTCACCAGGACCATTAACTATGCACCCCATAACAGCAAGATTCATTTCTTCTACGCCATTATATTTCTCTCGCCATATTGGCATCTGACTACGTACATAAGCTTGAATATTATCCGCTAATTCCTGAAACACTGTGCTCGTTGTCCTTCCACATCCAGGGCATGCTGTAACAAGCGGTGTAAATGAACGAAGACCCATCGTTTGCAATATTTCCTGAGCCACAATAACTTCATTACATCTATCTCCGCCAGGTTCAGGTGTAAGTGAAATCCGAATCGTGTCACCAATACCTTCTTGTAATAACACCCCAATCGATGCAGTAGAAGCAACAATTCCTTTAGAGCCCATTCCGGCTTCTGTTAAACCTAAGTGTAATGCATAATCACATCTTTGTGCTATATCTCTATACACCGAGATTAATTTCTGAACTCCGCTTACCTTGCATGACAAAATAATATTATCTCTAGACAATCCTATATCTTCAGCTTGCTCAGCACTTTGTAGTGCTGAAATAATTAGTGCTTCTTGCATTACTTCATCTGCGCTTGAAGAAGTCGATTGCTTAGCATTCTCGTCCATCATTTTTGTCAATAATTGCTGATCTAGGCTGCCCCAATTCACTCCTATTCGAACGGGTTTGTTATGTAAAATTGCTTGCTCAATCATAATGGCAAATTGATTATCCTTTTTTTTACCAAATCCAACATTACCAGGATTGATGCGATATTTAGCGAGTGCTTGGGCGCACTCAGGATAATCTATTAACAACTTATGCCCGTTATAATGAAAATCTCCAACTAATGGGACATAACAGCCAGCGGAATCGAGTTTTTCACGAATTGTTGCAACCATTGCGGCGGCTTCATCAGTATTAACTGTAATCCTGACTAATTCTGAGCCAGCGGTAGCTAACTGCTGCACCTGTTTTGCTGTAGCATTCGCATCAGCGGTATCGGTATTGGTCATTGATTGGACTACGACTGGATTGCAACCGCCAATAATAACTGAGCCTACTTTTACAGCAATACTATGTCGTCTATCTTGAGTCATAAAACATTCTTAAATAAAACATATATCTAAAGTCTAAAGCTCAGAAAGTCACTGTCAAGAACAGTTATAATTCATACTTACCGTTTTTTTTAGAAAAATAACTACTGTCATGAGATACTAATCAATAATGGACAAGAAAAATAGCTACACTCAAGAAGACTTAACCATTTGCGGGTATGGGAAAATGTTTGGTGCTAATAACGCTCAACTTCCACTAAAACCAATGTTAATGTTTGATCGTATCATCAGTATTGCTGAAGATGGTGGTAAAGCTAACAAAGGTGTAATTATTGCTGAACTAGATATAGTTCCTGGCCTTTGGTTTTTTGATTGCCACTTCGACGGAGATCCTGTTATGCCTGGCTGCCTTGGATTAGATGCAATGTGGCAATTAGTTGGATTCTTTTTAGGTTGGTCCGGAGCTGAAGGGCGAGGGCGCGCACTTGGATCTGGTATTGTTAAATTTTCTGGACAAGTAACTCCAAAAAATAAACTAGTTACCTACCGTATTGATATGAGACGTGTCATGTTAAGAAAATTAGTCATGGGTGTGGCAGATGGATGTATGTTAGTGGATGGAAAGGAGATCTACTCAGCAGAAGACTTACGTGTAGGTTTATTCAAATCAACCGAAAATTTCTAGGAATAATTAAATTGAAAAGAGTTGTTGTTACGGGTATGGGGATTGTGTCCAGTATTGGAAATAATAAAACAGAAGTATTGGACGCTCTAAAAAACGGGAAATCAGGTATTGAGTATTGTCCTGAATATGCGGATTTTAAATTTCGTTCACATGTTCATGGCTCTATAAATATTGCTTTAGATGTATTAATAGATCGAAAACTAAAAAGATTTATGGGGGATAGTGCTGCCTATTGTTATGTTGCTATGCAAGAAGCGATTGAAGATGCTCTGCTTGATGAAAACAATATCTCTAATAATCGCACTGGATTAATCGTTGGTCAGGGAGGTAGTTCTAATGAAAATATGTTGGATGTAATTGACACACTTCGTTCGCGCGGTGCACGTAAAGTTGGTCCAACCATGGTGCCTCGAATCATGACAAGTTCAAATAGTGCCTGTCTATCCGTTGCTTACAAAATAAAGGGCGTTAATTATTCAATTAGTTCTGCTTGCGCAACTAGCGCACACTGCATTGGCAATGCTTACGAACTAATTCAAACTGGGAAGCAAGATATAATTTTCGCCGGAGGTGGAGAAGAAATTCATTGGACATCCACATTGTTATTCGACAGCATGGGGGCGCTCTCGTCGAAATACAATAACAAACCAGAACAAGCTTCAAGACCTTATGACTCAAATCGTGATGGTTTTGTTATATCTGGTGGAGGTAGTGTTCTTGTGCTTGAAGAAATGGAGCATGCAGTCGCTCGGGATGCAAAAATTTATGCAGAAGTTATTGGTTATGGGGCAACCTCAGATGGTTTTGATATGGTGAAACCATCTGGAGAAGGCGCAGTAAGATGTATGCAACAAGCACTGGAATTTGTTGATACTCCAATTGATTATATTAACGCACATGCCACTAGCACCCCTGCTGGAGACATTACTGAATTAATTGCAATCAAAGAAGTTTTTAAAGATAAAATTCCAATAATTAGTGCCACAAAATCACAAACGGGCCATGGTCTAGGCGCTGCTGGTTCGAATGAATCAATCTACAGTTTATTGATGTTAGAAAATGATTTTGTCGCTGAATCACTAAATATTACAGAAATTGATGGTGAGGCGGTAGGAATGCCAGTTGCCCAAAATAGAATTGATAATCCTAAATTAAAAACCATACTATCTAACAGCTTTGGATTTGGTGGAACAAATGCGTCTATAATATTTAGAAAATATAACTAAAAAATTAAACTGTAACGAGAGATGTTTATTGGAATCATCTCAAATTTTAACTATGCCTAACTTAATTAATATTTTTTTAAAACTAAATATAATACTGTTTTCTTTATATGTAATTAATGCCCCAGCAACAAAAGAAAATGATATAGATTACCAAATTGAATCTGAATCATTCACGATACCGGGTCATGGTGTACTCACATTAGATGTGCCTCGCGTCTGGAATTACAATTTTACAATCAAGGGTAATAATAACCCCCCGATAATAACATTTTATAATCTTGATAAAGATAAAGAAGAAATATACCAATTAAATTTATCGGTACTTTGGGAAGATGGATTCAAACGAAATATATCATCACCGGAATACATACAATCTTTAGTAGAGGAAACAGGTGAGCAAGCGCTGATTAATTCTGATCAAACTGAATTAAGTTTAAAAAAAATTACTGGGCAAGATGGTGTTGGTTATTTATTTAATCTATCAGACAGTGGCGCAAACACTGATGAATATCAATTTCTAACTCAAGGTGCATTAGCCGTTGGAAAACTATTATTAATATTTTCTTTATTCAGTAATGAAGACGAATCAATATTACAACAAGCATTACTAAAGATAATAATGAGCGCCCAACATCATGATAGAAAAGATGTGTAAAATTTATTACATGACCGCCAAAAACGCTAATTCGCGTATATCAATAATATAGGGTAAAACAAAATTGGATAATCATATTCTGTTGTCTATTGCTAGTATTGGTGTGCTAGGTATTGCTTGTCAGTGGTTTGCTTGGTGGGTTCGAATACCATCGATTCTTTTTCTTTTGACTACTGGAATTCTAGCTGGTCCGATATTAGGCTTACTTAATCCTGATATATTACTTGGGGATTTATTATTTCCTTTTATCTCCCTATCTGTTGCAGTGATACTTTTTGAAGGTAGTCTCACTCTTAAATTTAGTGAGATACGTGGACATGGTAAAATTGTTAGTAATCTAGTTACTATTGGAGCGTTAATAACTTGGGCTATAGTTGGTTATAGTACATATCATTTACTTGACCTCTCAATGGAACTTGCTTTTTTATTTGGCGCTATTGTGGTTGTAACAGGTCCAACTGTCATTATTCCCATACTAAGGATAGTAAGACCGAATCCAAAAGTGGCCAATGTGCTTCGTTGGGAAGGAATTGTAATTGATCCGCTAGGTGCTTTGCTTGCGGTTCTTGTCTTTGATTTTATTATCTCGGGGCAACAACACAATGTATTGAGTACGATGTTACTCGCATTTGGAAAAATCATTCTGTCTGGTTTTCTAATTGGTTTTATTTCTGCTTGGTCATTAGGTAGCTTATTACGAAAACAGCTTGTTCCTCAATATCTTAGAAATATTTTTACATTAATTTCTGTTTTAACAGTATTTGTTTTATCTGAAATGATTCAATCTGAATCAGGATTGCTGGCTGTTACTGTAATGGGAATAACAATGGCGAATATGAAAGATATGGACATCGATAATATTCTAGACTTTAAAGAAAGTTTAAGTGTGCTATTAATATCAGTTCTCTTTATTGTGCTTGCTGCACGAATTGAAATAGATGAATTAATTTTTGTAGGCTGGCCCGCAATAGTCCTGCTTGGTATTATCATTTTAATTGCAAGACCTGTTGCAGTTTTTGCTTCTTCTATTGGTTCTGATTTATCATTTAATGAGAAATTAGTGATTGCCTGGATTGGTCCGCGCGGTATTGTCGCCGCAGCTATCTCAGCCTTATTTGCTTTACGGCTTGAAGATGCAGGTTTCTCTGAAGCGGCCTTACTCGTACCACTTACCTTTGTTATAATTATTGGTACCGTTGTTATTCAAAGTACAACCGCGAAACATATTGCAGAATTTCTAAAAGTTCGTGAACCACCACCAACAGGACTGTTGATTGTCGGAGCAGGTAATGTTGCACGAGCAATTGCAAAAGAACTTCAATCTCATGATTTTAAAACGCTACTAACAGATAGCACTTGGGAGAATGTAAGATTAGCAAGGATGGATGGGCTAGAAACCTATTTTGGAAACCCTATTTCTGAGCATGCCGATAGGAATCTTAATCTTAGCGGTTTGGGAAAGTTACTCGCTATGTCAGGGCGATTGAATCTTGATACATTAGCATGTCTGCGATTTAAATCGGAGTTTGGGACAAACAACATATATGAATTGAAAACAACTCGTGAGAAAAATACAGAAGACAAGCATATTGTATCAACTAAACATAGGGGTTATGAGCTTTTTAGCGAGGATGCTGACTATGGAAACCTTGCGTATCGCTTAAGAAATCAAGCCGAAATAAAAAGCACACAACTAAGTAATGAATTTACGTTTAAACAGTATCTGAAAAAATATGATGAGGGTATTATCCCAATGTTCGCTATCGATAATAAACAACGTTTACATGTTTTTGTTGCAAATGGCGAGATGGAACCAAAACCAGATTGGATAATTATTGCTATGATTGACAAAGAAAACGATAAATAATAATGTAGAAAAGGTTTAAAATTTATTAATACATTCTCGCCTGCCCTACTACTACACCTTGTATATTAATGCGATCGGCAGAATATTTCATTGGACTCATTGATTGATTATCAGGAATTAATTCAACTTGCTTTTCATGTTTTCTAAATCGCTTTAAAGTCGCTTCACTATTATCAATTAACGCAACAACTATATCGCCGTTATCAGCTGATTGTGTCTCCCTGATAATAACTAAATCGCCGTCTAATATACCCGCATCGACCATAGAGTCTCCTTGTACCTCAAGAACATACCGACCCGGTCCTAATAACATTTCAGAAAAATTTATTTCACATTGTTCTGAAATTGCTTCTATAGGTTTTCCTGCAGCGATACGGCCAGCAAGCGGCAAAATAGTTAATCTTCGATTTTGCTCTCCTGTCAAACGTATACCACGCCAATTTCTACCAGTACGCTGCAAATGTCCTTTATCAATCAATGATTTAATGTAGCGATGAATCGTCCCTTTAGATTTAATTTCGAGTAATTGCCCTATCTCATCTAATGTCGGGCTACGCCCATTTTGAGCTATATAGCGTGTAATGCACTGTAGAATCTTTTCTTCAAGACCGGTTAGCATTAAAAAATTCTCCCTATGTTCTCTTTTATATAATAGAGTACTTTTAGAGAACTTTCAATGAATTATTTAAAGCTAAATTGATTTGCTATTAGGTTGATACCAAGCCAGTTTCTCATGAAGAGATACAACTTCACCAATAATAATCATACTGGGTGGTTTTACATTATTTTCTTTTGGTACTTCAGGTAAGCGTTCAATTGTTGATAAATATACATTTTGATCGCCCGTTGTGCCTTGTTGAATTATTGCAGCTGGCATTGATTTTTTCATACCATGTTTTATTAATTGTCGACTTAAAATATCTAGACTATGCGTTCCCATGTAAACGGCTAATGTCTGCTGAGGTTGCACTAATGTCTGCCAATTAAGATTCATACTTCCGTCTTTTAGATGTCCTGTTACAAATAAACAGGATTGCGCATAATTTCGGTGAGTTAATGGAATACCGGCGTATGAGGCACAGCCACTCGCAGCAGTAATTCCTGGAACAATTTGAAAGGGAATATTGTTTTCATAAAGTAAATCAATTTCTTCGCCCCCGCGTCCAAACATGAAAGGATCTCCACCTTTTAGTCGTAACACACGTCTACCTTGTTTAGCAAGATCTACTAACATTTGATTAATCTCTGCTTGAGGTAAGGCGTGTCTATCCCTTTCTTTACCAACATAAATTCTTTTAGCGTCTTTACGAACAAATTCAAGAATTTTTGGTGCCACTAACCTGTCATATAAAACAACATCGGCTTGCTGCATTAAACGTAAAGCGCGAAAAGTAAGCAGTTCTGGATCGCCAGGGCCACCACCTACCAGATAAACCTCGCCCTTACTATCTAGGTGAGATGACTCATTTCCTAATTGTGCCTCGAGCAACTTTAATGTTTTTTCTTCCTGCCCTGCATAGAACATCTCAGCAATCGGTCCATCCAATATACTTTCCCAGAATCGACGTCGATCTTTTGTGCTCGGATATTTTTCTTTGGCGCTGTCACGAAAACGACTAATAAGACTTGCCAATTTACCATAATTGGATGGAATTAAAGTTTCTATTCTAATACTCAACAGCTTTGTTAAAACTGGTGCAATCCCACTAGTTGAAATAGCGATAACAACAGGATTCCTGTTAATAATAGATGGCATAATAAAGGTTCCCGCATCATAGTCATCAACAACATTGACTAATATATTTTGAGATTTCGCCCGTTTTGCAATTTGATTATTCAGTTGTTTGTCATTAGTGGCGGCAATCACCAATTGTTTTCCCTCTAAACACTTCTCCGTATAGGCTTGCTGAAAATAACGAATATCACCAGACTCCTTAAGTTTCTCTAATGCAGGCTCTATGTTAGGAGCCACAACAAATACCTTTGCGCCAGCGATTAATAATTGTTTTATTTTTCTTGTTGCCACAACGCCGCCGCCCACAACAAGACAGTGCTGATCCTGAAGTTTTATAAAAATCGGGAAATTAATCATGTTTATTTTAACAATAAGGAATAAATTCTATAATTATGCTTTCGGCAGAGTAACACCTCTCTGCCCTTGATATTTCCCCGATCGATCTTTATATGACGTTTCGCATTCTTCATCTGATTCAAGAAAAATAACTTGTGCCACGCCTTCATTTGCATAAATTTTTGCTGGCAAATTTGTTGTATTTGAAAATTCCAAAGTAACATGCCCCTCCCATTCTGGTTCCAAGGGGGTTACGTTGACGATAATGCCACAACGTGCGTAAGTTGATTTTCCAAGACAAATGGTAAGCACGTTTCTTGGAATCCGAAAATATTCAACTGTCCTTGCCAAAGCAAAAGCATTAGGCGGGATTACGCAATGGTCGCTTTTAATGTCGACAAAACTATTAGGATCGAAGTTTTTTGGATCAACGGTTGCCGAATGCACATTGGTAAAAATTTTAAACTCGTCTGAACAACGAACATCATAACCATAACTTGAAGTACCATATGATATTAGTTGTTCTTTGCCATTTTTTTTCACTTGTACCGGCTCAAATGGCTCAATCATTCTATGATCTTTTGCCATTTGCCTTATCCATGAATCGCTCTTTACACTCATAAAAACTATCTCTTTAGTCAGACTGTTTGTGAGATTACGCAGACATTCAATTATTCTCAATAACTATCTTTGGAAATTTATTTGTATAATCTTTCGCTTGTAATGAAATCTTAGCAGCGACATTTCTTGCAATATCGCGATAGTTCTCTGAAATAACAGACTCAGGATCTAATGCTACTGTTGGTTTTCCGTTATCAACACCCTCTCGAATCTGTATATCTAATGGTAACGAACCCAATAATTCAATACCGTATTGCTCTGCCATACTTTCTCCACCGCCTCTACCAAAAATATGCTCCTCATTTCCGCATTGACTACAAATATGAGTACTCATATTTTCTACAACCCCTAAAACGGGTACTTGGACTTTTTCAAACATTTTTAATGCCTTTTTAGCGTCCAACAGAGCTATATCCTGAGGGGTTGTCACAATAAGAGCACCGCTGACTGGGATTTTCTGGCATAAAGTTAATTGGATATCCCCAGTTCCCGGCGGAAGATCAATCACTAGATAATCAAGATCCCTCCAATTTGTGTCATTTAATAATTGTTCCAATGCGCCAGTAACCATTGGGCCACGCCATATCATAGGTGTTTCTTCATCAATTAAATAACCAATCGACATCGATTGCACTTGATAATTTTCTTTTGGTTCTACTGTTTTTCCATCTAGTGAATCGGGTTTTCCTTTTAGACCTAACATGCGAGGTTGGCTTGGGCCATAGATATCGGCATCCAGAATACCTACATTTGCACCTTCCGCTTGCAATGCAAGTGCTAGATTAACCGAAGTCGTTGACTTTCCAACACCGCCTTTGCCCGACGCAACAGCGATGGTATTTTTAACGTTAGGTAAAAGCTGAGTGCCTTTCTGGGCTGTATGAGAAACAATCTTACTGGAAATCTCAACAATACATTCAGAGGTGTCTTGCTCTGATAGAGCTGCTTTAATTTTTCTAGATAATTCTTCTTTTATACCTGCAACCGGATAACCAAACTGAATAAATATGGAAACCTGATTATCAATAATAATGATATCCTTAACTGTCTTTGCGCTAATTAAGTCCTGTTTAATATAGGGAGCCTCAATTTCGGAGAGTATTTTTTCTATTTTTTCACGATTCATTATGATATCCCATATATATCTAACTAAAAGAAACTATTCTACAAATTTATTGCTATCTCTTCACGTTACCATTGAATAATGCTACTTTAGCGCTCCAAAATTCTGTAGCCTTAATAGTAATGCAACATAAACAACGCGAGATCTTAGTTACCAGCGCCCTACCTTACGCTAATGGACCAATACATATTGGGCACATGGTGGAGTATATCCAAACTGATATTTGGGTTCGCTTCCAGAAAATGAGAGGACATCTCTGTTTCTATGTTTGTGCAGATGATGCGCATGGGACTCCAATTATGTTGCGAGCACAGGAAGAAAATATAACGCCAGAAACTTTAATAAAAAAAATGAAAGAAGAGCATCAAATTGATTTTGATGACTTTGCTATAAATTTCGATAACTATCATAGTACACATTCACCGGAAAATCAGTCATTAGCAAATATTATTTTTGAAAAATTAGATAATGGCGGACATATTACAAAAAGAACAATTAAACAATTATATGATTCTGAAAAAAAAATGTTTCTCCCGGACCGTTTTATTCGCGGTGAATGCCCGAAATGTCTTGCAACTGATCAGTATGGAGATAACTGTGAAATCTGTGGCGCTACATATTCGCCAACTGATTTAAAAAATCCAATCTCTGCCATTTCTGGTGAAAAACCAATAGAAAAAGAATCTGAACACTATTTTTTCAAACTTGGTGACTTTGAAGAAATTTTGCATGAATGGACACGTGCAGGTCATTTACAAACAGCAGTTACAAATAAGCTTGATGAATGGTTTAAAGCCGGATTGCAAGAATGGGATATATCTCGTGATGCGCCTTACTTTGGTTTTGAAATTCCTGATGCGCCAAATAAATACTTTTACGTATGGCTAGATGCTCCTATTGGTTATTTAGCTAGTTTCCAAAACTTCTGTGAACAAGAAAGCCTTGATTTTGACTATTGGTGCAAACCTAATAGCTCAACTGAAATGTACCATTTTATTGGTAAGGACATAATTTATTTCCATGCATTGTTTTGGCCAGCAATGCTAGATGGAAGTGAGTTCAGGACCCCTTCCGCTATTTTTGCTCATGGTTTTCTAACGGTAGATGGACAAAAAATGTCGAAATCACGCGGAACATTCATAACTGCGCGTACCTATCTTGACCACCTTAACCCAGAATATTTACGTTATTACTTTGCCGCTAAACTAGGAGCAGGAATAGATGATATCGATCTAAATCTAGACGATTTTTTAGTGAGAGTTAACTCTGATCTGATCGGTAAAGTAATAAATATTGCAAGTAGATGCGCGGGATTTATTAATAAAAATTTTGATGGAAAATTAGCCGATGCAATCCATGGCCCTGCTATTCAAGAAGAAATTAAAAATGCTAACCAAAAAATTGCTGAGGCTTATGAAGCTCGGGAATATTCAAAAGCGATGCGCGAGATTATGATATTGGCAGATAAAGCAAATCAATACATTGATCACCATAAACCCTGGGTAGTTGCTAAACAAAAAAATAATAGTAATGAATTGCAAGGTATCTGCACTACTGGTATTAATTTATTTCGCCTACTAATGCTATACTTAAAGCCAGTACTGCCAATAGTAGCGGAAAAGACAGAAAGGTTTCTTAATATTAAACCTCTACAATGGCAAGACGCCCAAACTACATTGTTAAATCATAAAATAAATAAATTTGAAACTTTGATGACACGCGTCGAAAAAGAAAAAATAGATGCTATGGTTGAAAATAGTAAAGGTAATTTCATCAAAACATAGTGAACTGACTAAAGTGTCAACAAATAGAATCCAAAAAAAAACTCTACGTCAAGCTGCGCACCACTTAGACCCCACTGTCTGGATAGGAAAGAATGGAATAACAGAAAATGTAATTAAAGAAATTACACATGCTCTAGATCGCCATGAATTAATAAAAATAAAAATACTCCAAGTCGAGAAAAAAGAACGTGTGATAAATATCAAAAAAATTTGTATGGATACAAACGCGGAGCTTATCAGTAATATTGGTAATGTATTAACGCTATACAAAAAAAATATTAAAAATACCAATCAAAAAATTTCTTAATTTTACGGATTTAAACCGAATATACGACTTCTTATATCATCGGCAATAAGATAAAAACAAGGTAATGCAATTAATATAGTTGAATCTCGACCTGCTTAACTATTTCAATCTTAACCGTCGATGGTGACGGGGATCGTAGTTCTGTATAGGTATCTGGCTTTGTCCACAGCAAAAGAGCTATAACAACAACAGAAATACTGACAATCAGGAATATTTTCATAATGAAAGTACCGGATTTCACTAAAATTTTGTTTATAAATTGGTATATTGGTGTTCTGGACAATCTATTCTCATAAAAATTTGAACATAAATGCATTCTGTGCGATTTTAGACATAACAAGTCACCTAGGTAATTATACAATTAATTATAATGAAGCTTTTTATAAATAGACTAATCGTATTTCTCAGCGTTCTATTACTGACACTTAATATTTATGCAGCTGAGCTTGGAGGTGAATATTCCAAATTAATTTGCCCGCTGTCGCTTAATGTGCCGGAAAGGCCCTATGTTGATACTGTTTTAACAGATGACGATACACATATCAGCGCCGATGATGCTGATTTAGTTGAAGGTGGTATATCAACGCTCCGTGGTAATGCTGAAATCACAAGAAATTCCCAACAAGTAACAGCCGACATCATAAAATATGATCAACCAAACGATAGCGCAAAACTCGATGGTAATGTCAATTATTGGGATAAGGGATTATTTCTCAAAAGTAAAAAAGCAAACTTAAAATTAGAGAACGGAAGCGGGGTATTTGACGATGCAGCTTATATTCTAGCTGATAGTCGTGGCAAAGGAACTGCAGAAAAGCTCTTTATTGATGTTGGAACACTCACAGAGATGGAGAAAGTAAGTTACACCACCTGCGATCCTGAAGAAAAGTTTTGGCATCTCACAGCAGATAAAATTTCTCTCGACCATGAAAATAACTGGGGTAAAGCTCGCAACGTTTTAGTGAAAATTAAAAATATCCCTGTATTTTATTCGCCTTATATGTCTTTTCCATTAAGTAAAGAACGTAAGACGGGCTTTCTCGCACCAGGTTACGGAGCAACAAATAGAATGGGGGTTGAACTCAGAACACCTTATTACTGGAATATCGGCCCTAACATGGATGCAACAATAACTCCTCGCTTTTTATCAGACACGGGCGTTATGGCGATGGGTGAATACCGTTATCTATTTCCACGTAGTGCAGGTGAGATTAATTTTGAATATCTACCAAGTGACAGCACTCGAGAAGATAAACATAGAAATTTATTTCATATCACACATCATCAATCATTTGCCGATAATGGTAATTTATTCTTTACTTACAATAGAGTTTCAGACAAATTTTATTTTGAAGATTTTGGTAATCAATTATCTAGGACAAGTACCCGATTTTTAGAACGTCGTATGGATGTTTCATATAATGGAAATAATTGGAATTTAACGACGCGCCTTCATGACTATCAAACCGTTGATCGCAGCATTGCGGTTTCTTCTCGCCCTTATAAGCGTTTACCACAAATTTTATTCAATTATGCCTCGCCCAACAAACACGAGAAATTAAATTATGGCGTTAAAATTGATTCTGTGTATTTCGAACGTGGGGATGATGTAAGCTTCAGCGATAATGTTAATGGAGCCCGTGTTAGTCTGAGGCCTTATATTAAGTACCCTATACGTACTACTGCAACATATATTGAGCCTAAATTTAGTTTAGATTACACACAATACAATCTTGACAATACGACACTTTTTAGCGACACCCCCAACAGAGTCTTACCAATCTTCAGTGTAAATAGCGGAATCTTTTTAGAAAGAGAAACAAAACTTATGAATCGTAGTTTTATACAAACGCTCGAACCAAGATTGTTTTATTTGTATATACCAAATGAAGATCAATCAGACCTACCTATATTTGATACAGGCTTATTTGATTTTTCTTTTGATTCACTATTTAGAGAAAACCGTTTTACTGGCAACGACAGATTAGGAGATGCAAACCAAGTAACGCTGGCGATTACTTCTCATCTAATTAATCAACAAAGTGGTAAGAATTTTGGTCATGTTAGTCTAGGGCAGATATTTTATATGCGTGACCGTAAAGTAAATCTGCCTAATAACGGAGTTCGAGATGAAGCTAGCTCGGCTATTATTGCTGAAATTAGCGGCAGAATTATTAAAAATTGGGTCTTTGGCGGTGATGTCCAATGGGACCCAAATATTGGCAACAGCACAGAAAAAATCACGGCATATGCGACCTATAATCCCATGCCGGGTAAAGTATTAAATTTAGCTTATCGTGTTAGACGTGATACGACGGATATAGAACAAAGTGATATCTCGTTTCGATGGCCAATTGATCGAAAATGGAGTGCTGTTGGTCGTTGGAATTACGCTGTGCCAGAGGGGCGTTCGCTAGAACTTTTTGGCGGAATTGAATATGAAAGTTGTTGTTGGGCATTACGAGCTGTTGGTAGACGTTTCCTAACAGATATTAACGGTGTATTCGATACCGGAATATTCTTACAATTAGAGTTGAAAGGGCTCGCAGGGGTAGGCAAAAAAACTGTAAATTTCTTAAAAGAACAAATTCCTGGTTACCAGAGTGAGTTCTAATTTCTTGAAAAAACAACCCCAACGTTTGATGTTGGGGTTAATAATTCTATTCTTAACACAATCATTTTCGCTAGCCTATTCGCCACTTGATCGCATCGTCGCTGTAGTAAATGAAGATGTTATTATGAAAAGTGAACTTGAAAATAAAGTCTATACTATAAATGAGAAAATGAAAGAACAAGGAGCAAACACTCCGCCCGAGTCTATTTTAAAACGCCAAGTACTAAATAATCTTATACAAAACCGTATTCAACTACAGCTTGCTACTAGGATTGGTATTAAAGTGAACGATGAAAATCTGAATCGAACGATAAGTAATATTGCCGCAGAAAGTCAGGTTACGTTAGAACAATTTAGAGAAATACTTGAAAAAGATGGCTATAACTATGAACAATTTAGAGAAGATATTCGCAATGAGATTACACTAACACAATTGCGTAAAAGACAAGTTACAAATCGGATTATTGTATCTGAAAAAGAAATTGATAACTTTCTAACTAATAATAATTCCCAAAGCATATTTCAAACAGAAATGCGTCTTTCACATATATTATTTTCATTATCTGAAACAGCTACCGAAGACCAAATAACGCAAACAGAGCAAATGGCTTCAAAAGTAAGAGATGAACTTTTGACGGGAGCTGATTTCGCCAAAATTGCATCAACCGTCTCTGATGGTGGTAACGCCAAAGCAGGAGGTGATTTAGGTTGGCGAAAAATAGACGATATACCAACATTATTTACAGATTATATTCCAGATATGAAAGTTGGTGACATCAGCGAATTAATTCGAAGTCCGAGTGGTTTTCATATTATAAAAATTTCTGATATGAAAGATATGGGAGAAAGCATAGTAGAACAAACTCATGCTAGACATATTCTAGTCAAAGTAAATGAACTCCGAACTGACAAGCAGGCAAATGAAAAACTAATTCAATTAAAACTCCGTATCGATAACGGTGATGATTTTGGACTATTGGCAAAAGGTAATTCTGATGACGCAATGAGTGCAATTGATAATGGTGACATTGGCTGGTCAATACCGGGAAGACTTGTCCCTGAATTTCAACGTGCACTAGATGGATTAGAAATAAATGAAACTAGCGAACCATTTAAAAGTAGATTTGGATGGCATATTGCGCAGGTTCTTGGAAGACGAAATCATGATAATACAGAAAGCATTAAACGTGCCAGAGCAAGAAAAGTAATCGGAGATCGCAAACTAAATGAAGCTTTACAAAATTGGAAAAGAGAACTTCTTGATGAGGCTTATGTCGAATATCGTTTAGATGATATCTAAAAAAAATAAAGTTCCTCGTATTTTAATAACAGCAGGAGAACCTGCGGGTATTGGTCCTGACCTAATAATTAAACTATCACAAATAGAGCATCACTATGACCTAACTATAATTGGTGACCCAGATCTATTAAATGAACGTGCAAAATTGTTATCAATCCCTTTAAGAATAACAACTATTTCGGATGATAATATTTCTAATGTTATTTCTAATAAAAATTTTTTAAAAGTATTGCCCGTTAAATTAAGAACTAAAAGTGCGCCGGGCATATTAGATGTCAAAAATGTAGCCTACATTATTGATATGTTAAATATTGCTTGCAAATATTGTCTTGAAAATAAATTCGATGCCCTTGTAACAACACCAATACAAAAATCGATAATCAATGATTCTGGAATAATATTTAGCGGTCACACTGAATATCTGGCAAAGATATGCAATATAAACTTACCTGTCATGTTGTTAGCCTGTAATGAATTTAGAATAGCACTCGTAACAACGCATTTGCCGCTTAGCGATGTCCCTAAAACCATATCAAGTGAACGCATTAAAAACATTATTGATATTGTAATTAATGATATGTCGAAACGATTTGGTATCACACACCCAAGAATTACTGTTTGCGGTTTGAATCCGCATGCAGGAGAGGATGGGTATCTGGGCACCGAAGAAGAAAAGATAATTGCACCATTGATTAATGCTCTCATTAAAAACGGATATAATGTATCGGGACCTGTGCCTGCTGATACTGCATTCCGTGAAGAGGAAAGACAAAAAACGGATGTCTATATTTGCATGTACCATGACCAAGGATTACCAGTGCTTAAAACGCTTGGTTTTGGGGAAACTGTCAATATCACGCTTGGGTTGCCAATAATAAGAACTTCAGTTGACCATGGAACTGCTCTTCAGCTTGCTGGTACCGGTGATGCTCAATGCAATAGCCTGCTTGCTGCGATAAAAATGGCTGAGACAATGGCGCTCAATCAATTGCACATCAAAAGTGCGTGAAAGAGCGTGCATAAAGCACCAGCACATAAAGCCAGAAAGAGGTTTGGACAACACTTCTTAAGTGATCAAACTATAATTGAAAAAATTATCAATATTATAAATCCACAAAAACATGATCATATTATTGAAATTGGTCCGGGCAAAGGTGCGCTAACAATACCAATCATCAAATCTGTTAATAAACTAAATGTCATTGAAATTGATAAAGATCTTGTAAATTTTTTAAAAAAAACTATTGATAGTGAGCTCCTAGTAATCCATGAAAATGATGCGCTAAAATTTAATTATTCAAAATTAAATCATTCAGACCTAAGGATTATTGGTAACTTACCATACAACATCAGTACACCACTTTTATTCCATCTCTTATCTTATAAAAACCTTATAAAAGAAATGTTATTCATGCTACAAAAAGAAGTTGTTGAACGAATTTGTGCGAAATGTGGGACCAAGCAATATGGACGTTTATCAGTTACATTGCAATATTATTGTAATGTTGAATCTCTATTGGTGATAAAGCCTGATGCTTTTAATCCAAGTCCAAAAATTGATTCCGCTATAATAAAAATAGTACCCCTGGTTCAACCTAGATATAAACTTAACAGTGATGAAAGTTTTAAAATAATAGTAAGGGAAGCTTTTTCACAGAGACGTAAAACTATTCGTAATGGATTAAAAAATTACCTTAACGAGGATGAAATTGAAAAAATAGGGATCCCTCTAAATGAACGAGCGGAAAATTTACATATAAAAGATTTCGTCAAGCTATCAAACCTTTATTACCAATTGCAAAATAACTAGCTCTTAGCTTACAAAGAATTCTATATTAAATAATATAATTTCTTATCTTCAATCTATTTGTTTATACTTCTACTCCTAAAATAAAACCGGGAAAATTTTTATCTTGAAAACCTTACTACTTAATTTCATATCAAAAATTGATGCATTTACTGAATATACTGGTAAATGTATTTCTTCGCTTGTGATAATTCTAGTATTACTTGTTGGATATGATGTATCTATGCGCTATCTATTTAATAGTGGTTCAATCGCCATTCAAGAGCTTGAATGGCATCTATTCTCGATTATTTTTCTTTTGGGTTCGGCTTATACGCTTAAACATAACGAGCATGTAAGGCTTGATATTTTTTATAATAGCAAGTTTATGAATGAAACAACTCGAGCCTGGTTTGATGTATTAGGCACATTATTAATTCTTCTTCCCTTTTGTCTTCTGATCATTGTTAGTGCGTGGCCATTCGTCACCCAAGCATATATACATAATGAAACTTCGCCTGATCCAGGAGGTCTTTCTGCCCGTTGGCTTATTAAATCCACAATCCCATTGGGCTTTTTTATGTTACTAATACAAGGGGTTGCTGAGGCATTGAAAAAACTTCTTTCAGCATTGGATAATAACTAATGACGATTTGGGTAGTTTTAATGTTTCTTTCTCTGATGCTTTTATTATTAATGGGTTATCCCGTCGCATTTACATCGGGTGCTATTGCGTTAGTGTTTGGCGTCATATTTCTTGGGATTGACTTTTTTACACTATTACCTCTCCGTATTTGGGGAATCCTAACGAATTTTACATTGCTTGCTGTTCCTCTATTCATTTTTATGGGGGTCATTCTTGACCGCTCAGGAATAGCAGAAGATCTATTAGAAACAATGGGAAAACTATTTGGAAAATTAAATGGAGGATTAGCTCTTTCTGTTGTTATTGTAGGTGCAATGTTAGCAGCGACAACAGGAGTAGTTGGAGCAACTGTAGTCACAATGGGAATTATCGCTTTGCCAACAATGCTTAAACATAATTATTCAGCATCTTTAGCATCGGGCACAATCGCAGCATCTGGGACATTAGGACAAATCATTCCTCCGAGTATTATATTAATACTTTTAGGAGATGTGATGGGGGTGCCTGTTGGTCGATTATTTGTCGGTTCAATCATTCCCGGATTACTTCTAGTAACGTTTTTTATGTTATACATACTAATTTATGCTTGGCATAAACCAAGTGTCGCGCCAGCCTTTAATTTAAAACAAAATAATTTTAATTATATTGGCCTTATCAATACTATTTTACCTCCGCTATTACTTATACTTTCGGTCCTTGGTTCTATATTTTTAGGCATAGCAACACCTACAGAGTCTGCTGCTGTTGGCGCTATTGGCGCTCTTATACTTGCTGCTTGTCATAAAAAATTAACTTTCATAAATCTCCAAGAATCAATGCAACAAACAATGAAGCTTACCAGTATGGTATTTATGATTCTAATTGGTGCTACAGCATTTGGGCTTGTGTTTAGAGGTATGGGTGGAGACAAACTAGTGCTTGATGTAATGTCCAGTTTGCCCGCTGGTGTATGGGGATTTTTGTTTGCCAGTATGTTACTTATTTTTATTCTTGGGTTTTTTCTCGATTTTTTACAAATCTGTTTTATTGTGATACCAATACTTGCCCCGATTGCCGCTGAATTCGGAATTGACTTGCTATGGTTCGCTGTATTAATTGCAATTAATCTACAAACATCTTTCTTAACCCCTCCATTTGGATTTTCATTATTTTATTTAAAAGCTGTAGCTCCGCCTGAAGTACGGATACAAAATATTTATTCTGGGATCATTCCATTTGTGCTACTGCAATTAGTAACAATACTACTACTAATACTTATGCCGAGTTTAATTACATGGCTACCAAACCTCATGGATGAACTACACGGGCTTTAGGATAGAATTATTATTTGAGAACAAGTTAAAATGCTATTGAATATTAAAAACCCTTTAAAATCTTTATTACTGACGATGTATCTGGTTTAATCCCATGCCAAATCATAAATGTTTCTGCAGCCTGTTCAACTAACATACCCAAACCATCTACTGCTCCTGAGGCACCATTTTCAATTGCCCATTTAATAAATATCGTTTCCTTATTTGAATACATTAAGTCATAGCAAAAAGTATTTTCTTTAATAATATTTTTAGATATTGGGGGAAGTTCTGCTGACAAACTAAGTGAGGTCCCATTAATAATTATATCGAACGAGTCATTTGGAAGAGCATCATATGAGTATGTTTTAATATTTGCTTGTTTATTGAATCTTTTTTCTAGCTCTTCTGCACGAGAAATTGTCCGATTTGCTATAACGATTTTCTTTGTTTTTTGTAACATCAATCTTTCAAGGATCGATTTAACAGTACCTCCCGCCCCTAATATTAAGATCGATTTATTTTCCAATTTAATATTATGATTAATGATTAAATCATTGAGTAATCCCTGACCATCTGTTGTATCACCATGAATATTCATTTTCTCATCGAATTGAATTGTGTTAACCGAGCCCGCTATTTCAGCTCGATGAGTTAATTTTGTGCACAATGAATAAGCGTCTTCCTTAAAAGGAACTGTGATATTTAAACCTTTACCGCCTTGTGATGAAAATAATCCTACATATGAAGAGAGTTTGCCAAGAGGAACCTCGATAGCCTGATAATGCAATTCTACCCCTGTTTGTTCGGCGAATAATGTGTGTATTTGCGGGGATTTGCTATGTGTTATAGGATTACCAAATACTGCATAATTTGCTAATAAATGGTTATGTATGAGTTCGCTGACCACAAAGTATTAATTATAGTTCTTGGTTGAAAGAAAAATTCTAATCGCCTGTGCGTTCGACTAAGCCGCCTTTAAGACAATATACTTGCATACCTCGTTCACTCAACAAAAAAGCAGCCGCTGAACTGCGGCGTCCACTATCACAATAGACAATATATTTCTGCTTCGAATCCAGTGTTCCTGCTTTTATACGTAAAGTATTTAGTGGGATATTAATACTCCCTGCTATTCCTGATTCTTTGTGTTCTGACTCCATTCTAACATCAATCCAAGTTGCTGATTTACTTTCCGCCATTGCGTCAGCTTCTTCTTCAGTTAACCAACTTAGCATTGGCTCTTTTAGTAATTCATTAAAATCTTCTTTTGATAATCGCATTAGTGAACCATCTGTCTCCATAACGACATTAGCATTTCGTTTTGTGTCGGAGAGAAGAGCTTCTTCTCCAAACGCATCTCCCACTCCTATAGTAGCTAAAGTTAAAGGCGTTCCTGCTTTTGAATTTCGCGTAACCTTACATTTACCTTGCTTAATAATATAATAATAATCGCCATCATCGCCTTGTTTAATAATCTCTACACCTGCTTTAGCCGGAAACTCTTGCATTCGCATAAACATCGCTTGAATGTTTGCTGGGGGTATTTGTAAAAAAGCTTTTGACTGAAGTATACTCGTCATCCAGTCATCTTCTTTACCATCGCTAGTTTTAATATCAACATCATCTGCATGAATATCAGCTACTTCGATACCAGATAATTGATCCCATGTAAGTAAAATATCAAGCAAGTCACTATCTATTCTAATAATTGTGCACTCTGTTTTAGCTACTGCCGATTGTTTTCTTGGTTGGCGATTTGCGATAGCATGTTTTGCTTTTTCGGTGCCAGCCTCTACAACGTAGCCTGCTGGTGTTGTGACATCGCTATCTTTAGGAGAACCCACTGCGAAAGTCGCTGATATTTCAACCTGCCCCTCCACAACATAAACCACTTTTTTGTCATGCTCTCCTTCTTTGAAAATTGTTTTTCCTGCGGCAACAGACTCCAAAAAAGTTTTACTGGCTAATTCTTGAAAATTTTCTGCTTTAAGTGCGTCAGCGGGCACAAATTTTTTTAATATTTTTTTGTCAATTGGCTCAGCCATTTAATGCTTTTCCTTCGCTTCGATAGTAAAAGATGTTGTGTATCTCTAATTTGGATTAAAACTACTACAACCCTACAGCATAAAAATAATGCAGTAGGGTTGCATATTAAGTCTGAGAAATACTAAATATTGTAACCGCGCTCATTATGCAAAACGATATCAAGACCTTCAATTTCTTCGTCCTCTTCAACTCTCAAACCAACCATCATATCTACCAATTTTAAAATAACAAAGGTAATTACAGCACACCATACTATGGTTGCAACGACACCAATTGCTTGAACCCCAAATTGAGAAGAAATTGAATAAGCTTCATCAGCAGACTGTAAACCACCATAAGAATTCGAATAAAATACAGCTGTTAATAAGCAGCCTAGAGCACCGCCAACACCATGCACTGGAAAAACATCAAGTGAATCATCAATTTTTAATCCGCGTTTAATATATTGTGTCGCAAAATAACACACAACGCCTGCTGAAATACCAATCAACAATCCACCTAATGGTCCGACATACCCTGAAGCAGGAGTAATAGTGCCTAAACCCGCAACCATGCCCGTTACAATGCCAAGTACAGTCGGCTTTCCTGATCTAACCCACTCACATGTCATCCATGCTAACGAACCAGCGGCGGCAGAGATATGCGTTACTGCCATCGCCATTCCGGCGCCACTGCCTGACGCTAATGCGCTACCCGCATTAAAACCAAACCAACCGACCCATAACATTGAGGCGCCGGCAACAGTCAATGCCATATTATGAGGAGCCATTGGCTTGTCCGGAAAACCACGACGATTACCAAGTACTAGAGCCGCAACAATCGCGCCAACGCCCGCGTTGATGTGAACAACAGAACCGCCCGCAAAATCCATAAAACCTTTATCAGCAAGCCAACCACCGCCCCAAACCCAGTGGCAGACAGGCGCATAAACGAGAGTCAACCATAACGCACTAAACAAAAGTACAGATGAGAATTTCATTCTTTCTGCAAAACCACCGATGATTAAAGCAGGCGTAATAATGGCGAATGTCATCTGAAACATGAAGAAAACAATCTCGGGTATAGTGCCGCTCATACTATCCATACCAACATCCGAAATCATAAGATTTCCGAGACCAACAATCTGATTGACTGACCCCCCATCACCAAAGGCCAAGCCATAGGCGAATACCATCCATAATATAGATACTAGGCAAGCAATGGCAAAACATTGCATCAAAACAGATAACACATTTTTTACACGAACAAGCCCCGAATAAAATAATGCAAGTCCAGGTAATGTCATAAATAATACGAGCGCAGTAGAGACTAATATCCAAGCGGTATCGCCCGTATCTAATTCATCTGCAAACACTACGCCTGGAAATATTGTGATTAATAATATTAAAATACGGTTCATTGAGTTCCCCCTCGTTATCCTCGAATGCTTTCCCAGTTACTAATTAATTTTAGCCTCATTATAAAATTTAGTTTCCTATTTCTTTTTTTTATCTATATGGCTTCGCTACCAGTTTCGCCTGTTCTGATTCGAACAATTTGCTCAAGATCATAAACAAATATTTTGCCATCACCGATTTTGTTGGTATTTGCAGACTTTGAAATAGATTCAATCACGGCATTAAGTTGATCATCGTCAACGGCTACTTCGATTTTAATTTTTGGTAAAAAATCAACAACGTATTCGGCTCCTCGATACAGCTCGGTATGTCCTTTTTGCCTACCAAACCCCTTCGTCTCAGTTACCGTCATTCCTTGAACACCTATTTCAGATAATCCTTGACGCACATCATCTAATTTAAATGGTTTAATTATGGCGCTTACAAGCTTCATAGAAACACTCCGTAAGGTTTATTATTTTGAAATAATATAGTAACGCAGTACTTGAACCAAAAATAGTCAAATTTAACTTATTCCCCATGTTGATTTTTAGATTCATATTTAAGGTAATTTGTCTAAATAAGAAGATAACCCTTTTAATTTTAGTTAAAAAAAACGGGTCCAAAGACCCGTTTAAATGGTAGAGAAGAAAATGTGTAAAGAAACTAACTAGATAATGTAACCCCTTTCATTATGAGAGTTAACATCAAGACCGCCAACTTCCTCTTCTTCCGTGACACGAAGACCCATAACCGCGTCTAAGACCATCAAGATAATTGCAGTTAAAACACCCGTATAGATTATCGTGAATAAGACACTCTTCGTTTGAATCCAGATTTGAGTAGCAGTGCTTCCGTCTAAACCCACACCACCCCATGCAGATGATGTGCAGAGCCCGGTTAAGATAGCGCCGATAATACCCCCCACGGCATGAACTCCAAAAACATCCAGAGAATCGTCATAGCCCATTGCACGTTTTAATGTCGTTGAGGCAAAGAAGCAACCAGCGCCTGCCGCAACACCAATTAGTAATGCCCCTTGAGGTCCAACAGTACCTGATGCAGGAGTAATTGCGACTAAGCCGGCAACAGCGCCCGTTATAATACCTAAAACACTAGGTTTACCATGTGCATTCCACTCAACAATCATCCAAGCCAAAGCGGCAGTGGCGGTTGCAATCTGCGTCACTAACATCGCCATTCCTGTGGTTGTGTCTGCAGCTAATTCAGATCCGGCATTAAAACCAAACCAACCGACCCATAACATTGAGGCACCAATGACTGATAACGTTAAATTATGTGGTGGCATGGCAACTGAAGGATAGCCTTTGCGTTTACCAAGCATAATCGCTGCAACAAGACCAGCAATACCTGCATTAATATGAACAACGGTGCCACCGGCAAAATCAATGACACCCCAGTCCCATAATAAGCCACCATCACCGGCCCAAACCATGTGCACCATTGGGAAGTAACAAACGGTGACCCAAATCGCTATAAATACCATCATTGTTGAAAACTTCATTCTTTCTGCAAAAGCACCAACAATAAGAGCTGGTGTTATGATTGCGAAAGTTAGCTGAAAGCTGGCAAAAACTGATTCGGGTATAGTCCCTGACATTGAATCAACCGAAATTCCTTGTAGGAATGTATTACCAAAACCACCAATAATAGAATTCAAATTAAACACACCGGCTTCCATTCCTGTAGTGTCAAAAGCCATACTATAACCATACACAACCCAAATCACTGTAACTAAGCAGGTTATCGCAAAACACTGCATCATAACTGAAAGTACATTTTTGCTTCTCACCATCCCGGCGTAAAATAAACTCAGTCCAGGAATAGTCATCATTAAAACTAGTACCGTTGCAGTAATCATCCAGGCGGTATCACCCGAATTTAATTCATCGGCTAATGCAAGCGAGGGTGCTAATGAGGTAATAAAACCGAGCGCGACACCTGCTAAGCCTTTCGTGTTAAATAAAACACCAAATAAACGTTTCATTGTTTTCATCTCCTTAAGGAATTTAGGTTTAGAGCGCTTCATTACCCGTTTCACCAGTACGAATACGTATAGCTTCTTCAAGTCCAATTACAAAAATCTTTCCATCACCAATTTTTCCAGTATTAGCCGCTTTTGTAATTGTGGACAATACTTCCTCAACTTTGTCATCCGCTACCGCTACTTCCAGTTTTACTTTAGGCAAAAAATCAACCACATATTCTGCTCCGCGATAAAGTTCTGAATGTCCTTTTTGACGACCAAAACCCTTTGTTTCCGTTACCGTCATGCCTGTCACACCTACCTCTGACAGGGCTTCCCTTGCATCATCCAATTTAAAGGGTTTGATAATTGCTGTTATCAATTTCATATGAATATCTCCGTCAAATAAAAAGGGCTCTCGTTGAAGAAGAGCCCATTAAAAAATCCGATTAGAAACTAGACGATACTGAGAAGACTAAAGCGTCAGGCTCATCATTTCCTCGAACCCAGAATTCTTTAGTATCATCAACATCAAAATAGTAACTTAAGTCCAGTGTAAATATGCCAACATCTTTACTTAAACCAACTGACGCATGCGAGTAACTCGTGCCAGCACGTGCTTCATCATCGTTATCTTGATAGCCATATTGAAATGCAAGACCGACATCAGCAGGAAGCGATAAACCCAAATCTATGGTGAAATAGGTAGCATCACCAACTTCACCAAAATAATCCGGGGTATAGGCAATACCAAAACCAATACTTGGTGCTAAGTCCCCGCCAAAGGTATAACCAACCCCTGCGTAAATATCATAAAAATCAAAATCACCACCTGCATCATCGGCTGCTTTTACTCCTGGATACCAGTAATAAAGTGCGCCAATATCCCAGCTAATCCCATTGGGTAACTCCCCGCCAATTCCGCCATAAAAATCGATTTCTATATTCGCAGAGTTACCAAAATCGACATTTGAGGCCCAAGTACCAAGGTAAAAACCAGATTCGTGCCCCATGTCAAAACCGCCTTGTATAGCAGCGCCATCTGCGGTTTGGCTACCGCCCCTGTAGATGTAATCAGAAAAATAACCGACATTCGCGCTAAATTCGACTGGCGAATGTCCATCCGCAAAAACTGACGATGACAGTAAAATACCCGTACATGCCAATATTTTTAAATTTAATTTCTTCATTTCTATCCTCTCTATGGTTATCGTATTGCAAGAAAAATTATTCGTTGTGTTATGCTCTTTCACACCAAACATTCACAATCTCAACTACCTTCCCTAACTATGCATCTTTCATACCAACTTTTTTTATTGGATAAAAATCAAGTAATTAAAAAAAAATTTATCCAAAATAGAAAGATTAGCTTTTTTCTGTACAATTCATTGTATTAGTAAAGTACATTTATGCGCAAATTTGGTGCAAAAAATTAAAAAACGCCCAGATATGTGCCTTTTAAAATTTACAATGACATATTCAGAACCAAAACATAAGATTAGAAAGATGGGTATAGCGCATGTTTAAAGAAAAAATTGAAATGATAATCTCAGACATTACAAAAATCTTGCCAGAAGATTTAAATGTAATGAAAGATGATATTGAAAAGAATTTACGCGCAACATTAGATGCAGCATTTTCAAAAATGGACCTTGTGACGCGTGAAGAATTTGATATTCAGGCATCATTGCTAAGTAGAACACGAGAAAAACTTGAGGGATTGCAAGAAAAGTTGTCAGCGCTAGAAGAACAATTAGAAAAAAACAATCCTGATAGTTAAATTATAAACATAGTCAGTAAAAAATATTTAAATATGGCAAAAATTTATGGCAGATAAACAATACGATATTAGCATCGCAACTCAAATAAACTATATTTCAGAACAATCCATTCCTGAAGAAAGTCGATATGTTTTTGCATACACAATTAAAGTTACTAATACCGGGCAAACTGCGGCTACATTACTTCGTCGTCATTGGTTAATTACAGATGCTAATTGCAAGGTACAGGAGGTTAGAGGCGAAGGTGTTGTCGGCATACAACCGCATATCATGCCAGGAGAATCTTACGAATATACAAGTGCGGCAATTTTAGAAACCCCAGTTGGTTGTATGCAGGGTTCTTATGAAATGATCGCTGATGATGGCATGGAATTTGATGCCCCAATCCCCGTATTTAATCTCGCCGCACCAAATACACTTCATTAATAATGAGCACCTATGCAATAGGTGATGTCCAAGGCTGTTATTCGGAACTTCAAAACTTACTGAATGAAATTAATTTTGATGAAAGAAGAGATGAGCTTTGGTTTACAGGAGACCTTGTTAATAAAGGGCCAAAATCACTACAAACGCTACGTTTTATAAAAGCACTTGGAGTTAACGCAAAAAATACTCTCGGTAATCATGATTTACATTTACTTGCCGTTGCAAAAAATATTCGGCCATTATCAAAAAAAGATACTATTCAAGAAATTTTAGCTGCTGATGATGTTAAAGAACTATTCGATTGGCTAAAGTCTCGTCCTTTATTAATAACTGATGACAATTTAAATTTTACCATGGTTCATGCAGGGTTACCTCCGCAATGGTCTTTAGAAAATGCAAAAGAATTTGCTAAAGAATGTGAATTAATTTTACAAGGTGAAAAAATAAATAAATTGTTACATGAAATGTATGGTGATACGCCAAATATTTGGGTAAATTCATTACAAGATTATACTAAACAACGTTTTATTATTAATTGCTTCACACGCATTCGTTTTTGTAATGGCGATGGAATGCTTGATTTTGATACAAAGGTTGCACCTGGAAAACAAAACGCCTCATTGATTCCATGGTACTCATTACCAAATCGAAAAACTAAAGATAACAAAATTATTTTTGGGCATTGGTCGACGATACACACCGGAAACGAAAATAATTTTAAACAATACAATGTATACCCTATAGATACTGGTTGCTTATGGGGCGGTAGTTTGACAGCAATGAGATTAGAAGACGAAAAAGTATTTAGCGTCCCATCTGAACAACCAAAATTCTGATCGTAAAAATTATTTTCTTTCTAATACTGCAAAGCTATAGTCAAACTCATTATTTTTGTCTGCATTAAAGCTTTCTCTCGATATCTCTCTCCACTGATTACTTTTATATTCAGGGAAAAATGTATCTCCATTGACGCTAGCATTAATTTCCGTGATATAGAGTTTGTCTGCTTTATCCAATGTTTGCGAATATAAAATAGCGCCGCCCATTACTACTAATTCCAATTGTTTTTCACAATATGAGTAAACCTCGTCTAATGTATTTTTTACTGTACAACCTTCAGCTGAATATTTCTTATCGTTTGTAAGGATTATATTTTCTCTGCCTGGCAATGGCTTGCCTATGGAATCATGTGTTTTCCTACCCATGAGAATGGGCTTACCCATCGTTATTTTCTTAAAATTTTTTAGATCTGATGAAATATGCCATGGCAGAGCACCGCCTCTACCGATGACACGATTTCTATCCATAGCAACAATTATTGATAACTGCATAGTAAGAAAATTAAAAAATTCATATAAAATTTATTAAATAGCGATTGGTGCAGAAATTTTTGAATGTGCCTGATAATTATTTAATTCGAAATGCTCATATCTAAATTTAAATATATCATCGGTATCTGTATTTATTCTCATTTGTGGCAATGCAAAGGGTTTCCGTTTCAATTGTTCATCAGCCTGATCTAAATGGTTTAGGTAAAGATGTGCATCACCAAAAGTATGAATAAATTCTCCCAAATTTAATTTAGTCACTTTAGCAATCATCATTAATAATAATGCATAAGAAGCGATATTAAATGGGACACCGAGAAATATATCAGCGCTCCGCTGATAAAGTTGACATGATAGTTTGCCGTCAGCAACATAAAACTGGAAAAGCGCATGACATGGGGCTAAAGCCATATTACTAATTTCACCAACATTCCATGCACTAACCATTAAGCGTCGAGATTTGGGATTACATTTTATTTCTTCAATAACCTCAGAAATTTGATCTACTGTTTTATTTTTTGTTTTCCATGAACGCCATTGCGTCCCATAGACAGGCCCTAAATCACCGTCTTTATTTGCCCACTCATCCCAAATTGAAACGCCATTGTCATTTAAATATTTAATATTAGTGTCGCCCTGCAGAAACCAAAGTAATTCAAAAATAACCGACTTTAGGTGTACTTCTTTTGTGGTGACTAACGGGAAACCTTCATTTAAATCAAACCGCATTTGATAACCGAATACACTAAGCGTACCTGTACCAGTACGGTCTTCTTTTTTGATGCCTTCTGACTTAACATGGCGTAATAGTTCTAAATACTGTTTCACTGTGACTCTTTATTTTTATAACTGCATCTAATTAATCGTTAATTCGGTACGCCATTATGAAAAATATTGATCCGAATACTACCATGGGTATTGAAAG
>CAJWQR010000009.1 GCA_913045195.1 uncultured Legionellales bacterium
CTTTCTTTTTAGAGGTATTTTTCTTTTTGGCAGCCATTACTGCTCTCCGATAAATAAAACAGCGGGACTGTATACCAGAAAGCCTCAAAATGGGCAATTGTTAATTAAGTATTTTTCTAATGTTCCCGCTTTATAGATCCTATATACATGCTTGTTGCCCCTGCCACAGATACAGGAATAATAATGAAATTTAAAATAGGTATTAACGTTAATAGCATGGCGCCTACACCAAAACCATAAATAAGTTGGCGATTTTCAGCTAGTTTCTCTCGTTGTTTTTCGAATACTATATCGTGATTACTCATGGGATAATCACAGTATTCAATAGCAATCATCCAGGAGCTAAAAACAAACCAAACCAATGGAGCAATAATATTTATTATTGGGATAAGAAATAAAAGCAAAAGAATAGGTATTCTAATGGAGAAATAGATAAGTTTCCGGAATTCAGATCGCATAGAAACAATTATTAAATTTAGCGATAATTTTTTGTTGTTTGATTGTAATTGCATTCCAGTTAGCTTCTCTTCGACCGCTTTAGCTAATAATACGTTGAATGGTGCGCTAATTATGTTAGCAAAAATTGAAAAACAAAAGAAAACAACAATTGATATGCCTATAAAAAAAACTATCCTTATCAGCCATATTAACCACTCAATCCATCTCAATTGCGCCTGAAACGCCGTGATAAAATTCTCTAATATGTTAAAAGTGTGAAAAATTACTATCGTAAATAAAATAATATTTATCAATAAAGGGATTATTGTGTAAAAACGAATCTTGGGTTTAAAAATTAAAGCAAATCCAGATAAAAAATAACTAAAACCACGTTTGAACTCATTCACGCTATGTTTCAAAGGGATTTATACTCAGGAGACCACCCCTCCTTAACATGTTCAGCCACAACACTTGTATAGATACCTCCACGGACATTAAAGTTTGCTTTAAGACTCATAAATCGTGGTGAAATAGTGACTACTAAGTCATTAAGAATTTTATTAGTTACTGCTTCATGAAAAGCCCCGTGATCACGATATGACCAAATATAAAATTTTAGTGATTTGAGTTCAACACAGAGATCGTCAGGGATGTAATTAATCTTTAATACAGCAAAATCTGGTTGTCCTGTTTTTGGGCATAAACAGCTAAATTCCGGTATTTCAATTTTTATTGTGAAATCACGCTCAGAATATGGGTTTGGAAATGTCTCTAGAATGTCTATAGTTTGATTTGGCATTTTATTTTTCTCTTTTTATTTTTCTCTTTGTTTTCTGGCGATGGCTCTATATTATAGCGACCAAGTGCTGTGCAAAATAAGATTTAAATCTTAATCAATTATATAGTTAAAAAATTATATAAAAACAATATCTTAAAATAATAAGTTAATCTTATTTATTAAATTTTATACGTTTGGACAGGGAGCTAGAACTCTAGTATCGTATCACCTCATGCGTCTATGCAATATAAAACTTTCTGGTTTTAAATCATTTGTAGACCCGACCAATCTCATTGCCCCAGGTAGCCTCGTTGGAATCGTTGGTCCAAATGGTTGTGGAAAATCCAATATAATTGATGCCGTTACTTGGGTAATGGGTGAAAGTTCCGCAAAACATTTAAGAGGCGAGTTACTAACAGATGTTATTTTTAGTGGTTCTGGTACACGTCAGCCAGTTGGGCAAGCTTCTGTTGAATTAGTTTTTGATAATACTGAAAAAAAATTAGGTGGGCAGTACGCAAGTTACAATGAAATCTCAATAAAACGTCAAATTAATCGTGATGGTGTCTCGGTATACTATTTAAATGGCACAAGATGTCGTAGAAAAGATATAACAGCGATATTTCTTGGCACTGGTCTGGGTCCACGCAGCTATGCAATTATTGAGCAAGGCATGATTTCAAGACTGATTGAAGCTAAACCAGAAGAGTTAAGGGTTTTTATTGAAGAAGCTGCAGGCATTTCAAAATATCGTGAGCGACGCAGAGAAACAGAAAACAGAATAAAACATACAAAAGAAAATCTTGATCGACTTAATGATCTTCGTGAAGAACTTGAAAAACAACTAAACCATTTAAATCGTCAGGCAAAAGGAGCCGAACGATATAAAAATTTAAAAAGGGAACACCGCAAACTTAGCTCAGAATTACTTGCATTAAATTGGCGTGATTTAAACAAAGAGGTTAGAAGCCTACAGAAAGACGCAAACGAAAAAGAAAATGCAGTTGAATTAGTTGTCGCAAAAACACGATCAAAGGAAACGGAAATCGAAGGATTTCGTAATAACTTGAGTGAGGCAAATGAACATTTTAGTAAAATGCAATCAAGTTTTTATCAAGTCTCTAGCGATATATCTCAACAAGAGCAAAATTTAAAGTTTGAACGTGAAAAAATTACTACCGCCGAAGTGGAGCTTGTTAAAGCTCGCGGGACTTATACAGATATAGAAGGCCAGCAAAAATCTGATCAAAAAGAGTATGAAATTCTAGATAAAGAATTAAGGCAATTAGAGCCCGAGCTTAATGACTTTAGAAATGACAATAAAAAAGCACACGAACTTTTTGTAACTAAACAAAATGATGTAAAGAAATATCGCGATAAAACAAGAGAACTGTTGTCCGAGCTTGATATAGTGCGCCATGATTTTCAACGCCTTAATGGTCAGTTAGCTTCACTAGAAATATTGAGAGACTCGGTTGTTGAGGATGATCAGGATTTATGTGAATGGCTAAAAGAGAATGATCTGGATAAGAAAATTCGCCTTTCTCAGTCAATTAAAATCGAATCTGAATGGAGATATGCGCTGGAAACAGTGTTAAATTCACGTCTGCACCATTTTTGTACTGACAATATTAGCGAATATCTGGATAAACTCGAAAATGCACCAGGAAAATTTGGGTTAATAAATTCAAGTAAAACTGAAAAGTTATCAAAAAAAGAAAATTTTCCACGTCTTTTAGACCAAATAAAAACAAATGTTCGCGCTCCTTTTTTCTTAGAAAATATTTTTGTAGCTGATTCACTGAAAGATGCAGCAAAAATGTTAGCAAAGATCAATGACACACAAAGCATTGTAACTAAAAAAGGAATATGGTTAGGTAAAGATTGGGTCGTTGTGAATAACATTACGGATGAAAATGAGAGTATATTATTTAGGGAAGAAGAAATAGGTCGTCTCAAAATAGAGATTGATGCAAGTGAAGGAAATATTAAATTGCTTGAATCCGCTCTAAGTGAAACTGAAGATAGCCTAGAAGAAAGTGAGTCAATTTTAAGCGATCATCAATCTTCGTTAACCGAGCAACAAGATAATATTTCCTCGCTCAGAGAAATTCTTGCTTCAAAAAGTTCTCGCCACACTTCATACAAAGAAGTAATTGAAAGAAGTAATATTCAACTAAGTAAATTGAAGGAGCAAGTATCGAATTTTGAACAGGGTTTATCGGATACAAAAACTCCAATAAAAAATATTCAAAGCAGAATAGCTAGCTTATTAAAAGATAAACTTCGTGCTGAGAATAAACTTAAAGACGCACGTATCAATACTGAGTCATTCGAAATTAAAATACGAGAATCCGAGCAAAATCGACATAAATACGAACAAGAACTCGAAGGCTTACGTAATAATTTGGAAAAATCTCGTCTAGACGTTAATAGTTGTCAAGTTAAAATAGAAGCTGTAGAGGAACAGTTATTACAAGAAAAAGAAACCGCAAGCGACTTACTTACATCTATAGATGAAATTGCAAGTAAAGATGATTGGAAAGATCAATTAGAGACTATTGATCGAAAAATTCAACGCTTGGGACCAATAAATTTGGCTGCAATTGATGAATATAATCAGAATGCTGAACGAAAAACATACCTGGATAGTCAAAACAAAGATTTGACTGATGCTTTAACTACACTTGAGAATGCTATTCGTAAGATTGACAAAGAGTCACGTACACGATTTAAAGAAACATTTGATGAGCTAAATAAAAATATAAAAGACATGTTTCCAAAGTTATTTGGTGGCGGACATGCTTACCTTCAGTTAACAGGCGATGAACTTTTAAATACAGGTGTTTCAATAATGGCGCAACCGCCTGGAAAGAAAAATACAAATATTCATCTGCTATCGGGCGGTGAAAAAGCTTTAACTGCAGTCGCCCTTGTATTTGCTATATTTAAATTAAATCCAGCGCCATTTTGCATATTAGATGAAGTTGATGCCCCTCTTGATGACTATAATGTCAGTCGTTTTTGCGAATTGGTTAAATCGATGTCTGATGATATCCAGTTTATTTTTATTACTCATAATAAAATCACAATGGAGATTGCGAATCAACTTCTTGGTGTAACAATGCATGAAGCAGGCGTATCACGTCTTGTATCTGTTGATGTGGATGAAGCTGTTGAAATGGCTGAAACAGCATGATTGTATTAAAATAGATTGTGTAGATTGAAATACTTCTCTATGTACCCTATAAGTCAAATTATGTTTTTTTAAATCAAGCGAATTTGTAAACGATGACCAATAACTTGCGCTTACTATTGTTAATTATTGGATGTTGTCTGGTCCTAGCAATTTATTTGTGGGAGATTTATCGCAAAAATAAAAGCAAGAATAAAGCTGATATTCTTAATGCCGTTGATGATATCTCTGGTTTACCGATCTCACCTAATGATGCTTTTACAGAAGAAGATTATTCGAAAGCTATCGCTGACCTAAGCGAGCTATCAGCTCATTTGCAAAATAATCATCTTGCAAATGAACAAGACTCGACTATTAATATAAACAATAAAATAAATGAAAATATTTCAATCAAAGTAGAAAAAAATGCAATTGAGAATATTGATGAAATAAACCAAACCAATAACATTCAAGGAGATTTATTAGTTTTTTATATAACTGCTTATGAAAATAGTGAATTTAATGGATTGATAATTCATAAAGCATTGAGTGAGGTTGGAATGAAATATGGGCATATGGATATTTTTCATTATTTTGGCGAAAAAGATAATTCGCTTAGTCATGCTACCAACGAATATGCTGAGCCATTATTTAGTCTCGCAAATATGTATGAACCTGGAACTTTTATGTTTGATGAAATAAAGTGGGATTCAACAAGAATGGAAAATTTCAGAACAAAAGGTGTTGTAGTATTTATGCATGATTCAAACGGAGATTATAGCTACAAACTTTTTGAAAATCATTTTCTTCCTAATGTCCAGCGTATTGCAGAACTACTTGGTGGTGAAATAAGAACATCAAATCATAAATTACTAAATGATGCCGAGCTGACATTAATTAGAGATAAGCTAAGATTATACGCAATGAAAGACTTTCTAAAAAATGATCCTAAATGAATCTAGAACAAGCTAGAAGGGAAGTTAAAAAACTTCATAAAATAATTTCACAACATAACTACCAGTATTATGTTTTAGATGATCCTGAAATTTCTGATACTGAATATGATAAATTGTTAAAAAAATTAATTGAAATTGAAAAAGATTTTCCTATTCTAATAACATCAAATTCACCCACACAGCGTGTTGGTGCTACACCATTAGCAGAATTTAAAGAAGTTGAGCACGTAGTTCCTATGCTATCTTTAGCAAATGCATTTGATAAAGACGAAATGATACGTTTTTATGAGCGAATCGCTCGTGAATTGAATGATAAAAATTTGTCATTCAGTGGCGAGACAAAACTTGACGGATTAGCTGTTAGTATTTTTTATAAAAATAGTATATTAGAAACAGCCTCTACTCGTGGAGATGGTTTTACTGGTGAAGATGTAACTCAAAATATAAGAACAATATCACAAATTCCATTAAATCTTATTGGTAAGAGCATTCCTGATAACTTAGAAGTAAGAGGCGAAGTATTTATAACTCATAGGGGCTTTGTTAATTTAAATAACAAACAAAAGAAACAAGACCAAAAAATATTTGCAAACCCAAGAAATGCAGCCGCAGGTAGTTTGCGGCAACTTGATCCGAAAATTACTTCCGAAAGACCATTATCATTTTGCGCTTATGGTATTGGAGATTACAAAGGATCTTTGCAATTAACTAAACATACGCAAATATTAAATCAACTTCAGCATTGGGGTCTTCCTATCTCATCCGAATCTAAAGAATTAAAAGGATTGGAAATGTGTTTAGAATATTATAATGATATTACTGATAAAAGATCGCAGCTAGCATACGATATTGATGGTGTTGTTTTTAAAGTTAACAATATAGATCAGCAGAAAACTTTGGGTTTTGTTTCAAGATCACCACGTTGGGCAATTGCGTATAAATTTTTACCCTCAGAAGAAATAACTCAATTAATAGATATTGAAGTTCAAGTTGGTCGTACTGGTACAATAACTCCGGTTGCGCGTTTAAAACCCGTTAATGTTGCTGGAGCTAAAATAAATAATGCTACATTACATAATCTTGATGAAATTAAGAGAAAAGATATAAAAATAGGTGACTGGGTTTATATTCGACGTGCAGGAGATGTTATTCCAGAAGTAGTGCGAGTCATAAAAGAAAAACGTACTAATGTAAAAGAATTTAAAATGCCTAATACATGTCCTATTTGTGGATCTGATATAAAAAGACAAGAAGGTAAAACTGCTTTTATTTGTGTGGGTGGACTTTCTTGTTCTGCGCAGAAGAATCAAGCTATTCTTCATTTTTCGTCTCGAAAAGCAATGAATATTGATGGGCTCGGTGAAAAAATTGTTATACAGCTGACAGGGGGAAGGATGGTCAATAATATTGCCGATCTTTTTTCACTAGAACAAAAAAAACTCTCCAAACTAGACAGAATGGGTGATAAATCTGCAAGTAAACTAATACAGGCAATAAAGAGCTGTCGTTCAACTACATTGGCTAGATTTATTTACGCTCTTGGTATTCCAGAGGTTGGAGAATCAACAGCTCGAGCATTAGCAAATCATTTTCATACACTTGAGAATATACAGGAATCTACAATTGATAAACTTGAAAGTATTTCAGATATTGGCCCAATAGTAGCAAAAAATATCCAAAGTTTTTTTTCGCAAAAAAACAATATTAAAATTATTGAAAAATTACTATTAGCTGGAATTAATTTTAATAATCGGCAACTCAGTAATGAATCATCTCTCGATAATCTATCATTTGTTATTACGGGTTCTTTAGAAAGTATAACTCGTGAGAAATCAAAAGAGATATTACTATCATTAGGAGCCAAAGTAGGGTCAAGTATATCGAAAAATACAAACTATCTAATATGCGGAAATAATCCAGGAAGTAAGTATGAAAAAGCAATTCAACTAAATATTAAAATACTTGATGAAACATCCTTTTTAAAAATACTTAAAAAAGAAGGGGTAACCTTATAATATAATTTTTTTATTATTTTTCCGCAATTACGTTATTACGACCAGCATTCTTTGCGTCATATAATAATTTATCAGCACGTTCTATAAACGTAATGGAGTCATCGTCATCATGTAATTTAGCTAACCCAATAGATACAGAAATTTTTATTTTTACATCATTGCAATTAAATTCATTTTCATCAATATTATTTCTTACACGATTTGCTAATTTTTTTGCGCCATCTAGTATTGAATTCCTAAGAATAATGCAAAATTCATCACCACCATAACGAAATACCAAATCACTTCGCCGCATAAATTTTGTTAGCTCTTGTCCTAAAAGATTTAAGAGAACGTCACCAATATTATGGCCAAAATTATCATTTATTTTTTTAAAATTATCCAGATCTATCATCATTAATAAAAGTTTTTGTTCATATCTATGAGCAAAATCAATTTCTTGATTAATAATCTTATTGAATAATGTACGATTATTTAATTTTGTTACAGGATCAATGCTCGCGTTTGTTATTGCTTGCCTATAAAGTAGCGCATTATTTATTGGCTGCACTAAAACCGACATTAGATTTTTAATTTGATTAATTTCCCACTTATTAAATTTTATATTTCTAGCTATGACAAATTTACCAAGGCTATTATTATTTATTTTCAGATTAAAAATTAATTTTTCCTTAATTATTTCACCTAAATCTATATTAATATTTTCGACAGAATTTTTATAATTTAAATAATCGTGAGAAACCATTTTCTTTAGTTCATGGTCAAAAAGTTCTATCAGAATATTTATGTCAAGAGTACTTTGTAGTATATACATAGTACGCAATGATTCTTCAGTTAGAGATTCTACTTTTTTTATAGGCTTAATGATTATAATAGAATTCTTTCTATTATTGTGATCAGCAGAATTTTTAGTCTTTTTCATAAAATAAAATAATTTTTTATTTGTTTTAGGCTGCGATATGGTTATTTGTTATTTTTTTTGATTCTATTATTGTATCTTTTGGAGTATCAATATTGTTAGTAACAGGAAAATCAGTAGTGTAGTGTAACCCACGGCTTTCTTTTCTTCTTAATGCGGATTTGATAATTAATTCTGCTACCAAAGCTAAATTTCTTAGCTCAATAAGATCTTTGGTTATTCTAAAATTTCCATAATATTCGGTAATTTCAGATTGTAATAATTTTATTCTGTGGTGAGCTCTATGAAGCCGTTTAGTTGTTCTAACAATACCCACATAATCCCACATAAATCTTCTGATTTCGTCCCAGTTATGACTTACAACAACTTCTTCATCAGAATTTGTGACGCGACTTTCATCCCATTCAGGAATTCTTTCTGGCATATCTGATTCAGATAAATTTTGCTGTATGTGTTTGTATGCAGAATGAGCAAAAACAAAACATTCTAACAATGAATTACTTGCCATTCTGTTAGCGCCATGTAACCCAGAATAACTAACTTCGCCGATAGCATAAAGCCCAGGCATATCTGTTTGACCATTTTTATTAATCAGCACTCCGCCACATGTATAGTGAGCAGCTGGCACTACAGGTATTGGCTCAGCTGATATATTAATACCTAAATTTAGGCAATGTTTATAAATATTTGGAAAATGCTGTTCAATAAACTCTGTAGATTTATTAGATATATCCAAGTAAACACAATCATGTCCCAAACGCTTCATTTCATGGTCAATGGCTTTGGCGACAATATCTCTTGGCGCAAGTTCTTGGCGCTTATCGTAACGATGCATAAATTCATTACCATTTTTTAGAAGTAACTTTGCTCCTTCTCCTCTCAACGCTTCAGATATTAAAAATGATTTTGCCATAGGATGATAAAGACAGGTTGGGTGAAACTGTATGAATTCCATATTTGCTATTCGACAGCCAATACGAGACGCCATTGCAATCCCATCTCCAGTGCAACTATCTGGATTGCTTGTATAAAGATAGACTTTACCTGCACCACCAGTCGCTAGTACAACATTACGAGCCCTGAAGACTTTGACTTTCTTCTTTCGACTATCAAGGACATAAGCTCCAGTACAACGTCGTCTATTTTTTGATAGCTTATGCGTGGTAATTAAGTCAACAGCTACGTGATGTTCAAATAGCTCTATGTTTTTATGCTTTCGTACTCTTGATTCTAAAGTAGTTTCTATGGCTTTACCGGTTGCATCAGCAGCATGAATGACTCGTCGGTGACTGTGCCCGCCTTCTTTATGAAGATGAAAGGGCGATGTTGTTTTAGCAGACTCATTTGAACGAGTAAAATCAACACCCATATCAACTAACCAATCGATACTTTCTTGCGCTCTTTCTACAACAAAACGAACAATTTCAGAATTACATAAACCGGCGCCTGTTGTTAAGGTGTCTTGGACGTGCGACTCAATTGAATCATGTTTATCCAGTACCGCTGAAACACCACCTTGGGCGTAGAGGGTAGCGCCTTCAATTAAGGCATCTTTTGATAAAATGGCAACATTTGATTGATCTGCTAATTTTAGGGCTAGACTTAAACCCGCGGCTCCGCTACCAATTATTAAAATATCATATTCTAGTTGGTCATGCATATGTCTTAAGGTAATATAGTGATTTCTTTATCTAACTCTTTGATTATATAATATTAATATGTTCATTATATTTTTCTATAAATTTTTAAAAATATTTTTACTATTTATATGGAAAATACTACCACATGAGGAAGGGCCTAATGCCCGATAATATTACAGATAAAGAGATAATAGAGCGCGTAAAAAATGGCGATAAAAAAGCCTACGACCTTCTTGTGCTTAAATATCAGCAACGGGTTATTAATCTTATTTCGAGGTTTGTCAAAAATCATGCTGATGCGCTTGATGTTTCTCAAGAGACATTTATAAAGGCATACAAAGCTCTGCCAAATTTTCGCGGAGAAAGTGCTTTTTATACTTGGTTATATCGAATTGCAGTTAATACGGCAAAAAATCATTTAACTGTTCAGTCCCGTAAAATCACAAAAAGTGATTACGATGTTACTGAAATTGAACAAATCGAGGGTAATATGACTCTAACCGAGCAGACGACTCCAGAAAATTTATTAATTAAAGATGAATTACAGGATATTGTGCTCAATACTATCGAAAATTTACCCGAAGATCTAAAATCAGCCATTATGCTTCGGGAAATTGAAGGGTTAAGTTACGAAGAAATAGCAGCCGTAATGGAATGCCCGGTAGGGACAGTCAGATCGAGAATATTTCGGGCTCGTGAAACAATTGATAATAAAATTAAACCTCTGTTAAAGAATTAAGTGAAAGGCAAGTATTATGAAAAAAGATAATAATGAGCATCTATCAGCTCTAATTGATGGGGAAGATTGTGATGATAAGGATGTCTTAGAAAAACTTGTTAGTGATGACAGCATGAAGAGCACATGGCAGCGTTATCATTTAATCGGTGATTGTCTTCGAGGCAACTTACCGGAGAAAATTCATAATAATTATTTAAAAGATTTAAACAAGCTACTGTATAACGAACCTACTTTACTATCGCCTAAGAGACATAAATTATTTAGTCGCGAACCCCTAATCGGTTTTGCAATAGCTGCCTCAGTAGCTACGCTAGCAGTATTAAATATTCAACATAGAAATGATATGCCTTCTCAAGTTACAACAAAATCAGTAGTTATGGATGAGAAAATAATTGATTCTCAATTTGACACTTTTAGTTTTCCTGAGGCACCTATTTCTACTGCTGCAGTTCAAGAAGACGCCGAATTTGATTTACTTTCAAAACAACGGTTAAATAATTATTTAATTAATCACAGCAGATCTAGACATAACATTAAGATGAATACTATATTGCCTTATGCAAGGATCGTGACAATTGACCCTAAGGAGTAATTTTTTTTTGAAACGTCTATTCTTATTTTTTTTAATTTCCTATGTGATTACAACTATAACATTTGTGCATGCAGAAAATGTTACTCCTAATCCAGAAATTTTAATTGATGAAATGTCCGCAGCAACTAATCAGTTAAATTATGATGGTATTTTTATTTATCGGCATAATAAGCAAATCGACACAATGCGCATTATTCATAAAAAGAATCATAACGGTGATGTTTATGAGCGCTTAATTTCATTAACAGGTAATGCAAGAGAAATTATAAGGGAAAAAGATCAAGTTAAATATTTTTTTCCAGAAAATAAAATAGCTATTGTCGAGAAAAACAGATTAGGGCAGCTAATATCGTCTTATATACCAGATCCAATTCAGTCAATCTCAGAATTTTATAACTTCGATATTGTTGGTGATGGGCGTGTTGCAGGGTTAGACGCATGGATAGTGAACATTAAACCGACTGATAGGCACCGTTATGGATACCAACTTTGGATTGATAAAAAATCAAAATTATTACTCAAGTCTAAACTTAAAAATTTTCAAGGGGTAACGCTTGAGTTTATTATGTTTACACAAATACACGTCTTGGAAAATATAGATGATCTTTTATTAAAATCTTCATTTTCTAGTCATAATTTTACCTGGATTAATAATATTATAAATACTGCTAATTATGAAAATAATTCAGAGAGAAAATGGTCGGCCTTATGGGTGCCTGGAGGCTTTTCAATGAGTGATCATTCAAAAGATCCAATGCCAACAAGTAAAATACCCGTAGAACACTTTATTTATACGGACGGTCTAGCAAGTATTTCTATTTTTGTTGAAAAATTAAGCGAACGACATAAAAAAATAAATTCGGGAGCAACTAATTTTGGCGGTGTTAATACCTATTCTACGCTGAGTGATGGGTATCAAATAACAGCTGTGGGTGAAGTGCCAAAAGCAACTGTTAAGTTAATAGCCGATTCTGTTCAATCATCTCACTAATTTTTTCAAGTACTTTAAGGGATAAATAATAATGCAGAAAATGGTTTTTAGATATTTCTTCGTATTCTCTCTTTATATATATTCAAACTTAATATACGGGCAATCCTTACCCGATTTTACTCCGCTTGTTGAAAAAAACTCAGCTGCTGTTGTGAATATTAGTACAACTATAAAAGCTTCTAAGAACCCCATATCGCAAGACTTTAATATGCCTGATATTCCAGAAAATAGCCCATTCTATGATTTTTTTAAGAAATATTTTGGAGATATACCTGAAGGTCATGGGCCATCTCAGGAGCGTTCATCATTAGGATCTGGCTTTATTATATCTAAAGATGGATATGTAATAACAAATCATCATGTTGTAAAGAATGCAGATGAAATAATTGTAAGGCTTAATGATAGACGTGAATTTATCGCAAAATTAATTGGTTCAGACGCTAGAAGTGATATAGCTGTTTTGAAAGTGGAGGGAACGAAATTGCCTTTTTTGAAACTAGGCGATTCATCTAGAGTTAATGTAGGAGAATGGGTGCTGGCTATTGGATCTCCGTTTGGTTTTGATTATTCAGTTACTGCGGGAATTATTAGTGCTATTGGAAGAAGTCTACCAAATGAGAATTATGTTCCTTTTATACAAACAGATGTAGCGATTAATCCAGGAAACTCTGGCGGACCTTTATTTAACCTGAATGGTGAGGTTATTGGTGTTAATTCTCAAATATATAGTCGTACTGGCGGATTCATGGGGCTATCTTTTGCTGTACCAGTTAATGTCGTTGAAAATGTTTATAGGCAATTAAAAGAGAAAGGACGTGTTTCAAGAGGTTGGTTAGGGGTATTAATTCAAGATGTAACACGAGAATTGGCCGAATCTTTTGATATGGACCACCCTCATGGCGCTTTAATTGCAAAAGTTTTGCCAGACGGCCCTGCTGAAAAAGGCGGTATCGAAGTCGGTGATATTATTGTTAAATTTAATGAGGAAAAAGTTAGTTTTTCTTCAGACCTGCCTCCCTTAGTGGGAAGCACTCCAGTGGGTAGTACTGTGTCTGTTGATATTATACGGCGTTCAAAACCTAAAAAAATTAAAATTGAAATACTGGAATTACCGACTAATGATGAGGTAATTGCTAAGAATTCAATCGGCAAAGCTGACTCTTCTAGCAATCCTCTAAATATAGTTGCCAAAGATTTAACCGAAGGGCAGAAAAAAGAATTAGATATCTATGACCATGGTATTTTGGTTGAACAAATTAGGGCTGGTCCAGCACAAAAATCTGGGGTTCGCAGAGGCGATATTATTCTGCTCTTAGATAATATTAAAATAAAAGATCTCGCACATTTTAACGACCTTGTTAAAAAATTACCTAAAGAACGTTCAATATCAATATTAATTCAGAGACGAGATGGTCCAGTCTTTCTAGCTTTGAAATTAGACGAATAGACTAAATAATATATATTAAACTAGCGTCTAGCATCAGGCTCCATTTATATTGCCATTTTCTTTTTTTTATTTCGTTTATAGCTTGACTGATATCGTATAGAATCGCGCCATTTGCATAAATACTTACGGGTACTACTAAGATGTTACCGATGGATCGTATACGAAATTTCTCAATTATTGCTCATATCGATCATGGCAAATCCACGTTAGCTGATCGTTTCATCCAAATTTGTGGTGCTTTAACAGAAAGGGAAATGGAAGAACAGGTGCTAGATTCAATGGATATTGAGCGAGAACGCGGTATTACCATAAAGTCTCAAAGCGTTACCCTTAATTACGAAAAAGAAAATGGCGAAAAATACCAATTAAATATTATTGACACTCCCGGTCATGTTGATTTCAGTTATGAAGTTTCACGTTCATTAGCGGCTTGTGAAGGCGCATTACTTGTGGTTGATGCTGCTCAGGGTGTTGAAGCACAAAGCGTAGCAAATTGTCATACCGCTATTAATAATAATCTAAAAGTATTACCAGTATTAAACAAAATCGATCTTCCCTCCGCAGAGCCAGATCGTGTTTTAGCTGAAATTGAAGAGATCATAGGTATTGATGCCAAACAGGTTTTAAAAGTTAGCGCAAAATCAGGCGAGGGTATATCAGAACTATTAGAGCAATTGATTGACTTTATTCCAGCTCCTTCGGGAAACAAAGACAATCCACTGAAAGCACTAATTATTGATTCTTGGTTTGATAATTATCTTGGCGTTGTATCGCTGGTTAGGATTGTTGATGGCAAACTAAAAATCGGAGATAAAATTAGAGTTATGTCGTCATCCAGGGATTTTGTTGTTGATCAATTAGGAGTATTTACACCTAAACGAAATCCAAAAAATTTACTTCTTACCGGTGAAGTAGGCTATATTGTGGCGGGCATCAAAGATATCGATGGAGCTCCTGTTGGTGACACTTTAACCTTATCTAACGCACCTGCATTTGAACCTTTAGCAGGGTTTCAGACTATAAAACCACGTGTTTTCTCTGGTCTCTTCCCTGTTGATTCAACTGATTATGAATCATTTAGGGATGCATTATCAAAATTAAAACTAAATGATTCAGCATTACAATATGAGCCTGAAACATCGCAAGCACTTGGTTTTGGTTTTCGCTGCGGTTTTCTTGGCATGCTACATATGGAAATTATTCAAGAACGATTAGAGAGAGAGTATAACCTTGAATTAATTATAACTTCACCGACAGTTATCTACGAAGTCCTTACATCAGAAAAATCAATTATTAATATAGATAATCCAGCTAAATTACCGCCTATAAATAAAATTATTGAAATAAGAGAACCCATAATTATTGCTGATATTCTTGTCCCACAGAATTATTTAGGAAACGTTATAACATTATGCATTGAAAAACGAGGTGTACAAAAGAAAATGCAATACTTAGGAAAACAAGTTTCTTTATCATTTGAAATGCCAATGAGTGAAGTAGTGTTAGATTTTTTTGATCGCCTTAAATCAGTTAGTAGAGGTTTCGCATCATTTGATTATACGTTTTTGAGATATGAAGTTGCTGATTTAGTTAAGCTTGAGATTTTAATAAATAATGAATATGTTGACGCTTTGTCATTTATTGTTCATAAAGATTTTTCACAAAGTAAGGGACGTATTCTCACAGAGAAAATAAAAGAATTTATTCCTCGCCAAATGTATGATGTTGCTATACAAGCAGCAATTGGCTCGAAAATTCTTTCAAGGCAAACCGTAAAAGCAATGAGAAAAAATGTTACCGCCAAATGTTATGGAGGCGACATCACTCGTAAACGTAAATTGTTAGAAAAACAAAAAGAAGGGAAAAAACGAATGAAGCAATTTGGCACTGTTGAAATACCACAGGCCGCTTTTATGGCAATTTTACATGTAGGTAAAAATAAATGAGTTTTGATTTTTCATTATTGTTAGTTGTACTCACTGGAGTTAGCGGATTAATATGGCTAATTGACTATTTTATATTAGAACCAAGGCGAAAAGTACACAATAAAAGAACTAATGAGGCTAGAAAGTTAAAACAATCTTTTATTGTTGAGCAAGCCAAATCTTTTTTTCCGATTTTTTTGATAGTATTAGTTTTAAGATCATTTATTTTTGAACCATTTAGAATTCCATCAGGCTCAATGATGCCTACTCTTTTAATTGGGGATTTTATACTAGTAAATAAATATGACTATGGTCTTCGTTTGCCAGTAACCCATAATAAATTTATTGAAAATAATTTACCTCAAAGAGGAGATGTAGTTGTATTTCGTTACCCAGAAAACCCCAAAATCCCCTATATCAAGAGAATTATTGGGTTGCCAGGAGATAAAATTACTTATTACAATAAAACTTTATATATCAATGATATCATAGCTGAACAAAGCACAGGCGGTTCTTATCCTGCATTTGGAGCAGGATTAACAATGCTGGGCTCTTTATTAGTCTCAGAAGATCTTGGTACTATTAGGCATGAAATCTTAATTGATCCAGATAGAGATTCTTTTGAATTTGTAACAATAGTGCCAGACTCGCATTATTTTGTTCTAGGGGACAATAGAGATAATAGCAAAGATAGTCGGTACTGGGGATTTGTTCCAGAAGAGAATTTAGTTGGGCGTGCATTTATGATATGGATGAATTGGGACAGCAAAAGTAAATCAGTAGTAAATTATAAACGTATAGGTAAGAAAATAAAATAAACAAAACGAGATACATAATTATGAAAAATTTATTAAAACATCAAGAAGGAATGTCATTTCTAGGGATCATAATAATACTTGGAATGCTAGGTTGTTTTTTTCTTTTTGGCTTGCGAGCATTTCCTTTATATACTGAACATTTCGCCATTAAACAGGCAATGAAAGGCGTTGCTGCGCAACCATATAAGTCAAGAAATAGTATTTCAAAAGTTAGAAAATTATTATTAAAAAATTTAGATATAAATTCAGTCTACTCGTTTAATCAAAAAAATATAAAAAAAGTTACAACACTAAAGAAGAAGAAAGGCAAAAGAATTCTTTATTTTAAGAATACTAAAAGAGAGCACTTATTTGGCGATCTATATCTGAGCATAGTAACTGACGAATCTATTGAATTGCCCGGGGGAAAATAACAATAAGTAATTTTATTAATTATGCATTTAATAATAAAAATCTATTAGAAATTGCATTAACACATCGAAGTTTAGGCGGTAACAATAATGAAAGGCTTGAATATCTAGGTGATGCAATTTTAGGTTTTATAATTGCCGAACATATTTACAATAAATATTCAAATGCTGCAGAAGGTGATTTAACACGACTTAGAGCGTCGCTTGTAAAAAAAGAAAAACTTGCCGATATAGCACGCGAAATATCACTTGAAGAAGAAATAAAGCTAGGTTCTGGCGAACTAAAAAGTGGAGGCTGGCGTCGCGACTCAATTCTAGCAAACACACTAGAAGCAATTATTGGTGCTATATATTTAGACTCTAATATTGACGTATGTCGTTCTGTCATTCTTGATTTATATGGCAAACATCTTGAAATAATTGATCCAAAAAATATTAAGAAAGATCCTAAATCACAACTTCAAGAGTATTTGCAATCTAAAAAAAAACCAACGCCTATATACGAAGTAATTAATGAAAAAGGCTCATCGCATCAGCCAGAGTTTACCATCTCATGTAAAGTTGATTTATTAGATGAACTAGTAATTGGTACGGGAAGTAGCAAACAAAAAGCAGAACAGCTAGTTGCTGCTAAAATTCTAATGCAACTTGAAAATAGCAAATAATTTTCTGTAATTTGATAACATGAAAGAATTTAGATCGGGGCATGTAAGCATTATTGGTAAGCCAAACGTCGGAAAATCAACACTATTAAATCAATTAATAGATCAAAAAATTAGTATCGTCAGTAGAAAACCACAAACAACGCGCTGGAATATTAATGGCATAAAAACTAGCAATAATTATCAGATAATCTTTATTGATACACCAGGTCTTCAAATTAATCCAAAATTCACTCTAAACCGTTACATGAATAAAGAGGTATCAAATTCTTTAATATTTGTAGATATCGTTTTATTTGTTGTAGAAGCATTAAATTGGAATGATCTTGACGTAAATGTAGTAAAATTACTAAAAAATACAAAAACAACTAAATTATTTCTAGTCCTTAATAAAATTGACAAAATACCTAAAAAAAATCAGCTTTTATCTGATATTAATGCTATATCAAAAGAAATAGAATTTGATGAAATAATTCCGGTATCGGCAATTAAAGACACGGGGATTAAAAGACTTGAAGAATTAGTTGCCTCATGTTTGCCTGTCTCACAACCTTTTTATCCCATTGAACAGATTACCGATCGTAGCGAACGATTTTTTGCTGCGGAATATATACGTGAAAAATTAATTATTCGTTTAAATGATGAAATTCCTTACCAATTATCAGTTACTATTGAGGAATTTAATGATACTGGAAATCTAATTCATATAAATGCATGTATTTGGGTTGAAAAACAAGGGCAAAAACCAATTGTAATTGGAAAAAACGGGGAAGTGCTAAAGGAGGTTGGAAGATTGGCAAGACTTGATCTTGAAAAGTTATACGATAAGAAAGTCAATCTCAAAACATGGGTAAAAGTTAAAAGTAAATGGTCAAATTCTAAAACAGCGTTAAAGAAATTTGGTTTTTAGAGCACTACTCCGTGAAAATTGATTTAACACCGTGCTATATATTACATCACAGGAATTTTAGTGAGAGCAGTTTGATATTAGATGTTTTCTCGAGAAATTACGGACGTATTAATCTTATAGTAAAAGGGGCGAAACGAAATAAAAAATATTATGGTATAAATTTTGATCTTTATCAGAAATATAATCTCTCTTGGATTAGTAAATCAGAATTGGGCACACTTATCGAAATAGAGATTGCGGTATCAAAAACATCATTCAACCCTAAAAAAGCAATTATTGGTTTTTATATTAATGAAATTATACTGAAATTATTACATAAGCATGAGCCACACTCTGAGCTTTTCGATACTTACGAGTTAACATTAAATAAACTTTTTGCAAACAAAAATGAAAAAATTTTATTGCGTTATTTTGAAAAACAATTATTACAATCACTTGGATATGGTATTTCATTAGATTATGATACGAAGACTGGTTCATTAATAGATCCTTCAATCGATTATTATTATAAAATAGAATCAGGCCCATCATTAGATTTTATAACTCCAAATGAAGGCATGAAGATTTCTGGTAAAACCTTATTTGAGCTTAATAATGAAACATTATCAGATAATAAGAATATTAATGAAGCAAAGGATTTGCTTGGTATGATTTTAAGGAAATATATAAATCAGCCATTAGAGAGTAAAAAACTATATATGTCATATACTCAAATAAAAAATAATTTAACTAATTGATAAATAATATTAATGTTACTTGGTGTAAATATTGATCATATAGCAACGTTGCGCCAAGCAAGAGGAACCTATTACCCCAATTTAACTGATGCCGCCTATATTGCTGAAGAGGCTGGGGCTGATTCTATTACAATTCATTTGCGCGAAGATCGTCGTCATATTCAAGAAAGTGATGTTCGTAAATTAAAAGAAACTTTAATAAAGCCAATGAATTTAGAAATGGCTGTAACTAGTGAAATGCTAAGCTTAGCCGAAGAAATTAAACCCAAGTTTTGCTGTTTCGTGCCTGAGAAGAGAGCAGAATTAACAACTGAAGGCGGTTTAGATGTAGTAGCTCAATTACCGCAAATTAAAGAAAGCTGCATAAGACTAGGAAATGCAGGGATAAGAGTTTCATTGTTTATTGATGCAGATGAAAGGCAAATTAGTGCAGCTGCTGAAAGTTTTGCGTCTTATATTGAAATTCATACAGGACATTATGCTGATGCGAATAATCAAGAAATTATGAAAAGAGAATTAACTGGTATAAAAAAATCAATAAAATATGCTTCCAGTTTAGGTTTAAAAGTAAATGCTGGTCATGGTTTAAATTATTTAAATGTTCAAAAAATAGCTTCTATTCCTGAAATACAGGAATTAAATATTGGACATAGCATTATTTCGCGTGCGGTTTTTTCAGGCTTATCGCAAGCCATAAAAGAAATGAAACATTTGATTGATAATTAAATTAATTAATTATAGATCTTTTTTAAAAAATAATTCATACCTAAATTAAAAGTTATATGTCAAATCAATACTCTCAAATAATGAATAGACGAACTTTTGCAATTATTTCTCATCCTGACGCAGGAAAAACAACTGTTACTGAGCAATTACTTTTATTTGGTGGCGCGATACAAATGGCAGGAACAGTTAAAGCTAGAAAATCTTCTCGGCATGCGACATCTGATTGGATGAAAATGGAAAAGGAAAGAGGAATTTCAGTAACAAGCTCAGTTATGCAATTTAAATATAATAATAAATTTATTAATCTATTAGACACGCCAGGACATGCAGATTTTTCAGAGGACACATATCGAACTTTAACGGCTGTTGATTCTGCGTTAATGGTAATTGATGTTGCCAAGGGGATAGAAGAACGTACATTAAAATTAATGGATGTATGTCGATTACGCGACACTCCAATTATTACTTTTATTAATAAACTTGATCGTGAAGGCAAAGAACCAATTGATCTACTGGATGAGATTGAGACAGAGCTTGCTCTTAAATGCGTACCATTTACATGGCCTATCGGCATGGGATCAAGACTTAATGGTATCTATAATTTAATTGATGATTCAATTCGAATTTATAATAAAAAAGATAAGTCCAAGCACGTGAATACTATAAAAGGAATAGATAGTAAAGAAGCTAATCAAGTATTAGGAGATAATTATAAATCTGTTGTCGAAGAAATTAACTTAATAAAAGGGGTTTACGAAGAATTTGATAAGGAAAAATATTTATCAGGATCTTATACGCCTGTATTCTTCGGAACTGCATTACATAATTTTGGAATTGAAGAGTTTCTTAATTTTCTAGCAGAATATGCTCCTTCGCCACAAACTAGAACTACTGAAGAAAGAAAGATTGAGCCTAATGAAGAGTCTTTAAGTGGTTTTGTATTTAAGATTCAAGCAAATATGGATCCAGCACATCGAGATAGAATCGCATTCCTTAGAATTTGTTCTGGAAAGTATACAAAAGGAATGAAAATGCATCATGTACGACTAGAGCGCGATATTCAAATATCAAATGCATTGACTTTTATGGCCGGGAGCCGTGAGCAAGCCGAAGAAGCTTGGCCTGGAGATATTATTGGGTTACATAATCACGGAACAATTCAAGTGGGAGATACATTTACTCAAGGAGAAAAATTAAATTTTTCAGGCATCCCATACTTTGCGCCTGAATTGTTTAAAAGAGTGCATTTAAAAGACCCGTTAAAATTAAAAGCTTTGCAAAAAGGATTAATACAATTAGGGGAAGAAGGCGCGACACAGGTATTCAAACCTCTAGATAGTAATGATTTAATTTTGGGAGCTGTTGGTGTGCTCCAATTTGATGTTGTTTCATGGCGCCTAAAAGAAGAATACAGTGTTGAATGCTCATACGATAACATTTCTGTTTCATCAGCACGCTGGATATCATCTGCGGATAGTAAAATATTAGATAATTTTAAAAAGAAGGCAAGCAATAATTTGGCATTAGATGGTGGTGGATATTTAACTTATTTGGCACCATCGCTAGTAAATCTTAATTTAGCAATTGAGCGATGGCCAGATATTACTTTTAGCACAACTCGCGAACATTAGTTATTATCATTTGTATTTGAATTATTAATAACAGAATTAGTATTTACAGTTTCTAATGTTACCGAATTAGTGTCTCGCTCAGGAATATTATTGTCATTAGCTTGATGATTGGCCGCATTATTTATTAAATCTGACTTATCTTCCTTATCATTAATTATTTTTTCTTGAGAATTAAGATTTAAATTATCATTAATCAATTTATTATTATTATTTTCTGAAATCGTTCTTTTTACTTCAGGTTTTGTATTTTCATTTTTTTCTTTTTGAGTTTTTGGCTTGCCAAAGTTCTTATTGCTCAGATTAGCTTTATTTCGATTAGAATCAGTATTTTTCGAATGACTCTGACTCTTTCTATTTTTTGATTGGTTAAATGGCTTTGAATGACGCTGCGTTCTTTTTTTATTTTGAAATTTCTTTGATTGATAATTTTTACGATATTTATTACCGCGATATCGATTATTTGCGGTACTTCTTTTATTTGTTTTTGTAGATCCTCCAAATAAATTTTTGAAAAATCCTACGATTAAGTTTTTTATTTTACTATTATAAGCTAATCCTGGCGCAGGCCTGCTTGGTATAATCTGTTTTACCATAGGCTTTTCAATTACATCATTTTTCTTGCTTATGTGAAATTCATTTTCAATATTATTATTTTCTACTCTTTTTAATTGGTAGCTTGATCTTTCTTTATTTTTTTCTGGTAAGTCAGATTGCCTTATACGCTCTATTGAGTATTGCGGTGTTACTAAAGACGAATCAGGAATGATGATAATCTGAATACTATGCTGTTCTTGTATTTCAGAAATTAAAGTACGTTTTTCATTTAATAGAAATGCTGTTGCATCTACTGGAGTATGAACAATAAGTTTTGCGGTCATATCTTTTTTTGCTTCTTCTTCAATTATTCTTAATATTGAGAGAGATAGTGATTTGACATTTCGAATTGTTCCTTGGCCATCACAACGAGGGCAGGGCGAGTGATTTGAGTCGCCCAATGACGGTCTTAGTCTTTGACGGGACATTTCGAATAAGCCAAAACGAGAAATCTTTCCTAGCTGTACACGTGCTCTATCGGTATGCAGATATTCTCGTATAGCATTTTCTACTTTACGTTTATTATTTAAATTCAGCATATCAATAAAATCTATAACAATTAGCCCGCCGATATCTCTAAGTCGAAGTTGCCGTGAGATTTCTTCGGCAGCCTCCAAATTAGTATTTAGAGCAGTTTCTTCGATGTCGCTACCTTTAGTTGATCTAGCAGAATTAATATCTATTGAAATCAATGCCTCTGTATGGTCAATGATAAGCGCTCCTCCAGATGGTAAATGTACTTCCCTTGAAAAAGCTGACTCAATTTGATTTTCTATTTGATATCGCGTAAATAACGGCTCATTGTCTTTGTAGAATTGTAGTTTATCCAGATTATGAGGCATTACTTGACTCATGAATTCCTGACATCTTTTATGTACATCATTATCATCAATCCAGATTTCAGTTATATCTTTCCTGAGATAATCACGTATTGCACGGATAATAACATCGCTTTCCTGATAAATTAGGAAAGATGCAGAACGTTCTTCAGACGCATTTACAATGGCAGCCCAAAGCTGTGATAGGTAATCTAAATCCCACTGAAGATCTTCTTTTGATTTGCCAACGCCAGCCGTTCTTATAATTAACCCCATACCCTCAGGAATTGCTAGTCCACTCATAGCCTCTTTTACTTCTAAACGGTCATCACCCTCTATTTGGCGTGATACACCTCCAACACGAGGATTATTTGGCATTAAAACAAGATATCTTCCAGCTAGACTTATAAAAGTCGTCAAAGCGGCGCCTTTATTACCACGTTCTTCTTTCTCAATTTGTACGGTTAATTCTTGCCCTTCTTCGATAACGTCTCTAATGGTCAACCGAGCATTATTTTGATTCTCTTGGTTCTTGGTTTTGAATAATTTGCGGGAAATTTCTTTAAAGGGTAAGAAGCCATGACGTTCAGCTCCATAATCCAGAAATGCTGCTTCTAAACTAGGTTCTATCCTTACTACTCTGGCTTTATAAATATTCGATTTTTTTTGTTTGCGCGTGGTTGACTCAATATCAAGATCATACAGTCTTTGCCCATTTACCAGCGCTACACGCACCTCCTCAGGCTGAGTTGCGTTAATCAGCATGCGTTTCATTTTCTTATAATCCTTTTATTTCTATTCTATTTTTTGTTGCAGCAAAAGTATTAGTGACTTTCAGTCAATCAAAAAACTACGCTACTAGAGTAGAAGTATTTATTATTTTTATTTACGGCTGTATGCTATTTTTTTTAGATACTGCCATTAGTATTTATTAATTCGTGTTTTAAAAGCGTTTAAAATTAACGTTACCTATTTTTTTATTAAAATCGATTCCTAAAGTTTGGAGCCTAAAAATAAGGCCCAACAAAATTCCATAATACTTGCCTTTCAATATTCTTATGATATTGATCGGGATGTTCTTGTATAATTATATGGTGTGATGCCACATCCATATTGCACCATTTCAGTGCATAAATAATTACGATAATTCAAAATTACCTTAAATCAAATTCGTGTTTACTTTCCTAATATAACAATGTTAATTAAATGCAGCAATAAAGATAAATGAATATGAACCAGAATGCTCGTAAAAAAAATAATTCAAAACAAGTAGTTATCACGGACAATAACGCAGGACAGCGTATTGATAATTTTCTTATTCGTTATTTCGGTAAAATACCAAATTCTCGTATTTATCGAATGTTAAGAAAAGGAGAGGTAAGGGTTAATAGTGGCCGAATTAAACAAACCTATAAACTTAATGTTGGTGATATAGTCAGAGTTCCTCCTGTATATACTGATGAAAAACAACCGCTTAAACTGAATCAAGCAATTCAAACAAAATTATTAAATTCTGTTATTTTTGAGGACGAAGGGTTGCTCGTTATTAATAAACCTTCAGGAATCGTGGTTCACGGAGGGAGTCAGCAGTTATACGGAGTCATAGAAATATTTAGGGCGATTAGCCCGAAATATGCCTCACTAGAACTTGTTCATCGCTTAGATAAGGATACATCAGGTTGTTTGATTCTAGCCAAAAATATACCAATATTGAGGCAACTCCAAATGATATTGCAGAGCGAAGAAACTATAAAAACCTACAAAGCATTATTATTCGGTAAAATGAACCAGAGAAAAATTATAATAAACTGTCCATTAAAAAAAAATACTATTCGTTCTGGCGAACGTATCGTGACAGTTGATAAAAACGGAAAACCAGCTTTAACTATATTTTTTCGTGAGCACATGTTCGGTAATGCAACATTAGTTAAAATTGAATTGCTTACGGGGAGAACGCATCAAATTCGAGTGCATAGCGCATCCATGGGTAATTTTGTTTTAGGAGATAGGAAATATGGAGATAAGATCATCAATCAAAAATTCAGGAAATTGGGACTAAAAAGAATGTTCCTGCATTCACAATCATTTGATTTTTTATCCCCTGTAACAAAAAAAAGAATTATAATTGAAGCCCCCATTGAAGATGATTTAGTAAATTTTCTGGAAAAACTAAACTAAAAATGACTGATACAAAAGAAAAAAATAATACAGGTAGATTTGAAGATTCACTTGTTAGTGGTCTTGCAAGAGAAGTATTAAAAGAGCAGCGACGAAATAGAAGGTGGGGGATATTCTTCAAATTAATATTTGCTATGTATATAGCTATTTTTTTTGGAGTATATGCATTCGAAAATTTTAGCCTGAGTAGTTTTGGTGATCGAAAACATACTGCCTTAATTGAAATTAGTGGGGTAATTTCAGCCGATACTGAGGCAAATGCAGATTTTATTGTGACTGGGCTTAGAAAAGCCTATGAAGATAAAAATACAGAAGGCATTATCTTGAGAATTAATAGTCCTGGCGGAAGCCCTGTTCAGGCTGGTTATGTAAACGATGAAATTAAACGATTACGAATAAAATATCCAAAAATTCCACTTTATGCAGTAATCACAGATATATGCGCTTCCGGTGGTTATTATATAGCCGTTGCCGCAGATAAAATTTATGCTAATAGAGCTAGTATTGTTGGTTCAATCGGGGTTGTTATGTCAGGTTTTGGTTTTGTCGATGCAATTGAAAAACTCGGAATAGAGCGTCGTCTTTTGCACTCAGGCGAACATAAGGCATTAATGGATCCATTTGAACCGCTTGATTTTTATGAAGAAGCACATATGCAAAAATTATTAGATAAAATACATCAGCAATTTATTTCGGTAGTTAAAGATGGTCGAGGAGATATTCTTATAAAAGATGAAATGCTTTTCTCAGGGTTGGTTTGGTCAGGAGAGGAGTCTATTAATTTAGGATTAGTTGATGCATTAGCAAGTACCAGTGAGGTTGCCCGAGACATTATTGGCGCAGAATATATCGTAAATTATACAAAGAGAGAGAATTATTTTGATCGAGTAGCCAAACAAATGAGTACGGTAATATTTCGTAATTTTAATCACACATTCTTATATCAGTAAGATTAAGGTATATTCACGCCCTGGTTTCTCAGCATTTTACATAATCTGATTAGTGGCAGTCCTATCAAAGCTGTTGGATCATCGCCATTCATTTTTTTTAATAAACTAATGCCTAGTTTTTCTGACTTGAAACTTCCAGCACAATCGTATGGTTTTTCTTTAACTAGATAATTCTTAATTTCAGATTCAGATAGATTTCTAAACTCAACATGAAAAGATACTACATCTTCTTCTGTAGTTTTAGTTTCTGTATTAATTAAACAAAGACCTGTGTAAAAAGTTAACGACCTATTACTCATAAAGATAAGCTGTTCTTTTGCTTTATTATAATTTCCAGGTTTACCTAGAATTTTTTTGTCGCATTGAAGCGCCTGATCGGCGGCAATGATTAATGAGTTATCATTTTTTGATACAATGGATTCAGCCTTAGTTTTTGCTAGTCTAAGAACATAATCACTAATCAATTCATCCTGAAAATATCTTTCATCAACATCTGGGTTGACTGTTTTGAATGCAATATCTAGGCGTTGAAGAAGCTCTTTTCTGTAGCGCGATGATGATGCAAGAATGATTTTTTGATCTTTAATATCCAATCTCCAGATTAAAATAAGCTTCTATTTTGGCTAATTTAAAATAAATATCAAATAAGTCAGATGTTTAACTTTAATTACTTAATAATATTTTTGACAGTTAAGAGGTGTATAGCTAAAATTCGCGGCCTAATGCAACCTGAGCAACGGCAATCCATTAATCCATTGCGTCTGGCTAAAAATAAAGAGCATATCAAGGGCTCTCTTAGTCTTGACTCATTGACTCGCTTAGAAGATATTTTGCTAGATAAGCATGGTCAGGTGCAATACGATTTGTCTTTTGATTTTGATGCATCTGGAATTTGCTTAATTAAGTCGTACATTGGCGCTGCGGTATTACTTCAATGCCAGCGGTGCTTAAAGTCGGTAAATATTGAAATCCAAAAAAGCACCGTTCTTGGCGCTTATAAAGACTCAGATGAATTTAAGAAATTAGAGGACAATTATGAGCCTTGTCAGCTTGACGAAGAATTTATTTTGGTGGAAAAATTAGTTGAGGATGAATTATTATTAGCAATACCGCTGATCCCCCTGCATAACAATAAAAAATGTATTGGGGAGGATGGGCTAAAAGTTCTTAATGTTAATAATAAAACAAATGCTTTTTCGGCATTAGCGAAACTAAAAGATAGTAAGGTCTAGCAATAAATTTGATTAAAATACATAATTCAGTAGGAGATAACTAAATCATGGCCGTTCAAAAATCAAAAAAATCATCGTCGAGACGGGGCATGCGTCGCTCTCATGATGCATTGTCACAACAGACATTATCTGTTGAATCTGCTTCAGGTGAAGTTCACCTGCGCCACAATATAACACCAGAGGGTTATTATAAGGGCGATAAGATAATTGAAACTAAACCAGAACAAGAACCAGAATCAGAAGAAGATTCAGTATAAGCACCCAATTGATTTTTAATAATACTTTCTAGAAGAAACTTTTCTGAGTTGTTGTATGCCATTAGATTTGACAATAGCACTTGATGCAATGGGAGGCGATTATGGTCCTCCTGAAATAATACCTGCTGCACTTTTTTCACTTAAAAAACATAAACAACTTAATCTTATTTTGGTTGGAAAAGAGGAAATGCTTCGTGAAGAGTTAAAAAAACATAACTCACTTGGCCATGAAAGAATTAGCATTTCACATGCATCTGAAATTGTGGGCATGGATGAACCACCATCACAAGTATTACGCAGTAAAAAAGAATCTTCTATGAGGATTGCTATTGAATTGGTTCGTGATGGTCATGCAAAGGCCTGTGTTAGTGCCGGTAATACAGGAGCGCTTATGGCAACCGCAAGATTTATATTAAAAATGTTACCTGGAATGGATCGGCCAGCCATATGCACAACTTTACCCGGAAAAAAGGGATACACGCACGTACTTGATTTGGGTGCAAATGTTGATTCTAGTTCGGAACAATTATTTCAATTCGCAATTATGGGCGCACAATTAACTAGCGCAGTTAAAAATAAAGATAATCCAACTATAGCGTTATTAAATATTGGCGAAGAAAATATAAAAGGGAATGACCGCGTTAAACAAGCCGCTACTTTATTAGAAGAAAGTCATTTAAATTACGTTGGTTATGTTGAGGGTAACAATCTATTTGCTGGAGATATTGATGTTATTGTCTGTGATGGTTTTGTCGGAAATGTTGCCATAAAAACAAGTGAAGGCGTTGCAAGTTTTTTACGCCATCACGTCAACAAAGCATTCACGAGTAATATTTATTCACGATTTGCAGCCTTGGTTGCAATGCCTGTATTAAAATCTTTAGAATCAAAAATTGATCCAAAACGTTATAATGGGGCGTCTCTGCTTGGCTTACGCGGAATAGTTATTAAAAGCCATGGCGGAGCAAAAAGAGTTTCTTTTGCAACAGCTATTGATGAAGCGATAATTGAAGTTAAAAATAATATACCCGAAAGAATAAACGAAAAACTTGAACAGTTATTAATTGATAGGTAAAAATATTTGATCTACTCAAAAATTACTGGAACTGGTTCATATCTACCTGAACAAGTATTAACTAATACTGAATTAGAAAAAATAGTAGACACCACAGATGAATGGATACGTTCTCGAACTGGAATTGAAAAGCGACATGTAGCGCGAGATGACGAAACAACATGTGATCTCGCAGAAAAGGCGTCCAGAGCTGCAATAGAAATGTCTGGCAAAAAAGAAAATGATATTGACTTAATTATTATTGCAACAACAACACCAGATGTTATTTTCCCCAGCACAGCATGTTTATTACAGCAACGATTAAATATCCATGGCTGTCCTGCCTTTGATATACAAGCTGTTTGCACAGGGTTTGTTTATGCATTACACGTTGCTAATTTATTTATAAAAAATGGTACTACGAAATGTGCGTTGATTGTTGGATCAGAAACTATGACACGTATCGTAGACTGGGAAGATAGAAATACTTGCGTTTTATTTGGGGATGGTGCCGGGGCTATTATTTTAGAAGAAAGTAAAACACCTGGTATTTTATCAACACATATTCATGCTGATGGAGCATATCAAAAATTATTATCTGTTCCCGGCGGGATCTCTTCTAATTATAATTTAGTAAAGTCAAACAAAGCATTTATAAAAATGCAGGGCAATGAGGTTTTTAAAGTCGCGGTTAACACATTAGGCGGAATTGTTGATGAAACTCTCCAAGCTAACTCTATGAGCAATACAGATATAGATTGGTTAGTGCCTCACCAAGCAAATACAAGAATTATTTCAGCAATGGCAAAGAAACTTGATATGCCAATTAGTCGCGTTGTAGTAACGGTTGATCAGCATGGTAATACATCAGCAGCATCAATACCTTTAGCACTTGATGTGGCTGTTAAAGATGGGAGAATTAAAGAAAATGATACTCTATTATTACCTGCATTTGGCGGTGGTTTTACCTGGGGTTCCGCGCTTTTAAAATATTAATATATAAAAAATCATTTATATGAGTAAGAGATCAAATTTAGCAATTGTTTTTCCAGGGCAAGGATCCCAATCTCTTGGGATGATGGATGATTTGATTGAATTAGATAATGATATAAAAAAAATATTTAATATTGCATCTGAAATTCTGGGATACAATATTTTAGAAATTATATCTTCTGGGCCGAAAGAAGAGCTTAATAAAACAGAAATTACTCAACCTGCAGTCCTTTTAACTTCATATGCGACATGGCTGCTATGGAAAAAAAAATCAGATCTAATTCCTGATGTTTTAGCCGGACATAGTCTGGGAGAATATACTGCGCTTTTATGTGCCGGAGTTATTAATCTTGAGGATGCGATAAATTTAGTTTCGAAAAGAGGGAAATTTATGCAAAAATCTGTTCCCAGTAATATTGGCGCGATGGCAGCTATTCTTGGTTTAGCCGATGAAGTAATAGAGAAACTTTGTCAGGATGCATCAGGAAATAAAATTGTTTCGGCAGCTAACTATAATTCGCCCGAACAAATTGTTATCTCTGGCCATAAAAGTGCTGTTAAACGAGTAATTGATATGGCTAAGGAAGCCGGGGCTAAACGCGCGGTACTTTTACCTGTTAGTGTGCCATCTCATTGCATATTAATGAAAAATGCTGCATATGAATTCTCTAAATTACTTAATGGAATAACATTTAAAGATGCTGAAATTCCAATATTACAAAATGTAGATGCAAAAATAAAAACAAATTCAAATGAAATTAAACCAATTCTGCTTGAACAACTCTATAAACCTGTGCGTTGGGTTGATACTATAAATTGTATTCATTCCTTAGGTGTAATAAAAATTATTGAATGTGGGCCGGGAAAGGTATTATGTGGTCTTATAAAACGAATTGAGAATTCATTTAATCTATTTTCAATTCACGATCAAACTTCACTCGAAAATACTTTAGTTTAAATATTTTATGCATGATACTTATAAAAATAAAATTGTTTTAGTGACAGGCGCTAGCAGAGGTATAGGTAAAGCAATTGCTTATAAATTTGCATCTCAAGGCGCCTATGTTCTAGGAACAGCAACAACCGAAAAATCAGCGCAAAAAATTTCAAATAATTTTAAAAAAAAGCAATTGTTAGGTTCTGGTTTTGTATTAAATATTGCTAAAAAGTCATCTATTGAACAATTTGAAAAAAATATTAAAGATTTGGATGCACCAAATATTCTGATTAACAATGCTGGTATTACACAAGATAATTTACTTTTGCGCATGAAAGACGATGAATGGGAAGACGTGATACATACAAACTTAACGGGGATGTTTCGTATGACCAAACTTTGCTTGCGAGGAATGATGAAAGCCCGTTTTGGAAGAATTATTAATATTAGTTCAATCGTGGGATTGACAGGAAACCCGGGGCAAACGAATTATTCGGCAAGTAAAGCTGGGATGATTGGATTTACTCGTTCTTTAGCTAAAGAAGTTGGGTCTAGAGGTATCACAGTAAATGCCGTTGCCCCTGGGTTTATTAAGACAGATATGACTGATGTGTTGAGCGATGAAGTTCATGAGTCATTATTACAGCATATTTCCCTAAGCCGTCTTGGCGAGCCAGACGAAATCGCTTCTGTTGTTGATTTTTTAGCTTCTGATAGAGCTGCCTACATAACGGGTCAGACCATTAGTGTCAACGGAGGAATGTACATGGGATAGAACAATAATTTACATAAGATAATGATAATAAAGTATTGATTAATATACTAATATTAATATTAAAATAATCTAAGTTGCAAGAAGATTTGATTTCTCTAAACTTAGCATTCGCGAATCGGCCCTGAGGTCGTAACGGAGGAATTGTCGACATGAGTAGTGTTGAAGAACGTGTAAAAAAAATCGTCGTAGAACAGCTAGGAGTCAAGGAAGAAGAGGTCACAAATGAAGCATCATTTGTTGATGATTTAGGTGCAGATTCACTTGATACTGTTGAATTGGTTATGGCGTTAGAGGAGGAATTTAAAACCGAAATTCCAGATGACGAGGCTGAAAATATTAATACGGTTAATCAGGCTATTGAGTACATAAATGCCCATTTAAAATAACGATAAACCCAAAAAAAAAGACAGAAAAGGCCGCGTTATGAACTCTTCAGCACGCGGTTTTTTTATTCTTCAATTGTATTAGAGGTCAATCAGCGTGAGTAAAAGACGTGTTGTAGTAACAGGGTTGGGAATGATAACTCCGCTTGGCAATAATGTAAGCGAGACGTGGGAAGGCATCCTGAAGGGCAGAAGTGGAATTGCTTTGCTCGATCATTTTGATACCACCGATTTCACTGTTCGTATCGGCGGCTCTATTAATAATCTCGCTTTGGATGATTACATCCCAAGAAAAGATCAAAAGAAAATGGACCCTTTTATTCGTTATGGTGTTGCCGCTGGAATACAAGCAATTGAGGATTCTGGCTTAGACCTTGATAAAGAAGACAAAAATCGCATAGGTGTTGCCGTTGGTTCTGGAATAGGAGGGTTATCTGGCATTGAAAAAGGAACTGAGTTGTTTCATTCGGGCGGACCAAAAAGAATATCTCCGTTTTATGTCCCAAGTAATATTATCAATATGATTTCAGGGCATTTATCAATTATGCATGGTTTTACAGGGCCAAACTTTTCAATTGTTACCGCCTGCACAACAGGAACACATAATATTGGTGATGCGGCGCGATTAATTGAATACGGAGATGCTGACGTAATGGTTGCTGGAGGGGCTGAAATGGCAACATCGAGAACAGGCTTAGCTGGCTTCGCCGCCGCACGAGCGCTTTCAACAAGAAACGATAAGCCAGAATTAGCTAGTCGTCCCTGGGATAAAGACAGAGATGGTTTTGTTTTAAGTGATGGGGCGGGAGTAATGGTGCTCGAAGAATATGAATTTGCGAAAAAGCGAGGGGCAAAAATATATGCAGAATTGATCGGTTATGGAATGAGTGCAGACGCCTTTCACATGACGGCTCCATCGAAAAATGGCCAGGGCGCTGCATATTGCATGCAAAATGCCATGAGAAATGGAAAAATAACCTCTAATGATATTCAATATATCAATGCTCATGGAACATCAACGCCAGCTGGAGATATTGCAGAAACAATTGCTATAAAAACTGTGTTTGAGGGCAATGCTAAAAAAATTGCGATAAGTTCAACGAAATCTATGATTGGTCACCTGTTAGGTGCCGCAGGGGGTGTGGAAGCCATATTTTCTGTTTTGGCAATACGCGATCAGATAGCACCCCCAACAATCAATCTAGAAAACCAAGACCCAGAATGTGACCTTGATTATGTGCCGAATGTTGCCAGAGAAATGAAAATCGAAACTACGCTTTCAAATTCATTTGGATTTGGCGGAACTAATGGCTCGCTTATTTTCAAAAAAGTAATTTAAATTATTCGATTAGCCATCAAGAAAATCATGGCAATAAAAAACCTAATTAATGGAAAGTCTGTAGATGAGTTAACAGCTCACGATCGCGGATTGCATTATGGTGACGGATTATTTGAAACCATTACAGTGGAAAATAAGCAACTACTATGCTGGGACGAGCACTTAAAACGTCTTGAGAGGGGTTGCGTAAAATTAAATATTGCAGTTCCTGATAAAAATATTTTAAAAAATGAAGTTTCTGCGTTAATTAAAACAAAATCCCGAGGAGTTATAAAAATTATAATTAGCCGTGGCGGAGGTGGACGCGGTTATAAGATTTCAGAAAATATTGAGCCAACAAGAATAATTTCATTATATCCATGGTCATCTCAATACGATAAAAATTCAAGTTCGGGTGTTAAAACGAGAATATGCAGCTATCGTTATGCTAAAAATCCATTTTTAGCTGGGATAAAACATCTAAACCGACTTGAGCAAATTCTGGCAAGATCTGAATGGAATGATGATTCAATTGCTGAGGGAATTGTCATGGACTCTGAAAATTATATTATCGAAGGTACAATGAGTAATATTTTTTGCATTATAGGTAAAACCTTATATACGCCTGACTTATCAGCATGCGGAATTGAAGGAATAGTAAGAGAAAAGATAATTGAGCTAGCAAGTAACTTAAAATTTAAAGATGATTTAACATCTTTAAATGTTGAAATAAAAAAAATACCACTTGAATTTTTAATGAATGCTGAAGAAATTTTTATGTGTAACAGCATTATTGGTGTATGGCCAGTTAATATAATTGATAAAACAAAATTTTCTAATCATAAGAAAACTCAAAACATAATTAAAACCTTACAAGAATACAACTCTATTCCTAAGTTATGCAAAAATACCAATTAAAATTTATTACATCTGCTTTAATTATCTTTATTGTCTCATCTACTTTTTTTTATCTCGATTATAAAAAATTTATAGAAACACCTTTAAATATTAAAGTTCCTTTTATTTTTGAAATTGAGCCAGGCATTACTTTTAGAGATTTAAATAAAAAACTTAAATCATATAATGTATTAGATAATCATTATTATTTAGAACTTTATGCACGCTACTCTGGTTATGCAAAAAAAATCCAATCTGGCGAATATCGTTTAACGCCGGGACTACGTCCTCCTGACATTATTAATATTTTTATTTCAGGCGATGTTGTTCAGCATTCAATTACTTTACTTGAGGGATGGGATATTAATGAAATGCTAACTGAAATTTCTTCAAATAATACGCTTAAAAAAAGTCTTAAGAATTACTCTGCTAAAACATTGCTAAGTGCATTGGGTGTAACTGGCGCTCATGCTGAGGGGCTTTTTTTCCCTGATACCTATTATTTTACCAATGGGACAACTGATGTAGAGTTATTGCGGCGCGCATATCTACGTCGAGAGTCAATCCTGAAGCAGGAATGGGAGCAACGAGATAGCGGACTACCTTATAAAAACGCTTATGAGGCATTAATTATGGCGTCAATTATTGAAAAGGAAACAGCGCTTGCTACTGAAAGATCACTTATTGCTGGTGTATTTGTACGCCGACTACAAAAGAAAATGAAATTACAGACCGACCCAACAGTAGTTTACGCAATGGGCGATCAGTACAATGGCAACATCAAGAAGAAAGACCTTAACATTGATTCACCTTATAATACCTATCGCTATCATGGGCTACCTCCAAGCCCGATTGCATTAGTAGGGCAAGAGGCAATTTATGCAGCACTACATCCGGAATTAGGTGAAACTTTATACTTTGTTGCAAAAAAGGATGGTTCACATTATTTTTCAAAAACATTGGATGAGCATAATAGAGCAGTTAAGAAGTATCAATTAAATAAATAATATTAAAAAATGAAAAAAGGTTTATTTATCACATTAGAAGGTATTGAAGGTGCTGGTAAAAGTACAGCAGTAGATTTTATTGAAGAATTTCTAATGAAAGAAGGACATGATGTTATTAAAACACGTGAGCCTGGAGGAACAGTAATAGGCGAACAGATTCGAGAAATTCTTCTAAATAATGAAAATCATACGTTAACTTACGATACTGAACTACTACTAGTTTTTTCTGCAAGAGCACAGCATATTCAAGAAGTAATACTACCTGCATTATCTTCAGGGAAAATTATTCTTTGTGATCGTTTTACTGATGCTAGTTATGCTTATCAAGGCGGAGGGCGTGATATTGATGCATCTCGCATTAATTTACTTGAGAAATGGGTTCAGGGAGACTTAAGACCAAATTTAACATTACTTTTTGACCTTGATGCTAGTGTTGGTATGCAGCGGACTAAAAAAAGAAGTGATGCTGATAGGTTTGAACGAGAGGAAATTAATTTTTTTAAGAAAATAAGAAATACTTACCTGGAAAGAGCAAAAAAAGAACCCCAACGTTTTCGTATAATTAATTCAGCATTATCACTTGAAAGAGTAAAAAAACAAATCATAACTATTTTAAAAGATTTTTTATGTTAGATATCTATCCTTGGCAGCATGAGCAAATGCAAAGATTATCGTCAATGTGTAAACTGAAGCGATTACCTCATGCATTGTTATTTTCTGGGCCTGAAGGAATTGGTTTAAAACAATTTGCATTGTCATTTGCAATGAAAATTTTATGCCTATCAAAAGATAATCCATCTAATGTTGCTTGCGGGAAATGCAAAAGCTGTGAATTATTTGAAGCAAAATCACATCCTGACCTAAAACTCATTCTGCCAGAAGAAAAACGTAAGACGATAGGGATTGATCAAATACGAGAGTTAATTAACTACGTTTCATTCAAATCTTTCTCAGGAGATATCAAAATTGTCATTATAAATCCAGCGGACTCAATGACACGAAATGGAGCAAACACATTACTCAAAACACTTGAAGAACCACCAATCCAATCCATGCTTATTTTATTAACAAACCGGCCCTCAGTATTGCCAGTTACTATAAAAAGCCGATGCCAGAAAATAAATTTTAAACCAACTTATGATAAAGCAGCGAATGACTGGTTAGGTGTAAATCTTAAAAATCCCCAGTTATCCTCGAGTTTATTATTACGTTTAGCCGGAGGGGGGCCACTAAGGGCAATTGAATTGATGAATGAAGATTATTTATCATCTCGTCACGCATTACTTGAAGATTTAGACATATTAGATAAACAGAATATTGATCCGGTAAAAATTGTTGCTCGTTGGCAGAATTTAGGGGCTGAAAATACAGTTTCCTGGTTAATGCAGATAATCAATGACCTTGTTCGGTTAAAATTATGTTCGGACAAAGCGGCTATAATGAATCACGACTTAAGAGAAAACTTGCAAGCTCTCACAAATACATTAGACTTACTAAAGTTAATGAGAGGTTATGACTTTATATTATTGAAATATAAAGAATTAAAAGGACCGATGAACTATAACTCATTGAGTATTCTTGAAGAAATCGCGTTGTTTTGGAAAAACTACGATAATTCAACTACATAATAGATTTACTAACAAATAAAGACAAAATAACAATATGGCAACTGAAAATAATAAAGGCATCCTATCGCTCAATATTAAAGGGAAAAGCGCGCTTTATGTGTCCTATATGCCCTTTGTGCAAAATGGAGGCTTGTTTATCCCTAACAAAAAATCTAATGATTACACTTTGGGTGATGATATTTTCGTTTTACTCTCAATTGATGATAGTAAAGATAAAATGCCCATTGCCGGTAAAGTGGCTTGGATTACGCCTAAAGGCGCTCATGGAAACAAAACAGAAGGAATTGGGATTCAATTTAACGGGCTTGATAAGGGCGCGACAAAAGCAAAAATCGAAAAAATGTTAGCGGGCGCACTTACATCGGAACGCGCTTCCCACACACTGTAAATAAAGAAAACTTACATTAAACTTTTGCAAAACCTTGAATAATGTCTGGTTTAGTTGATTCCCATTGCCATATTCCTTTAATCGCTGAGACTATAATTGTTGATGAGATATTAGCGGAAGCAAAAAATAATAATATAATTCATATGTTGTGCGTTGCTGTTGATCTTGAGGGTTCGCCTGAGATTATTCAGTTAGCGAAAATCTACGACATGGTATCAGCGTCAGTTGGCGTACACCCTAATACAAAGCCTGAAAAAGTCATTACTGTTGATGACATTACCGCGCTTGCGAGCGATAAGAGGGTAGTTGCGATTGGGGAGACCGGTCTTGATTACTTTAGGAGTGAGGGCGACCTCGAGTGGCAACGAAATCAGTTCAAAACGCATATTGATGCTGCAAAAGAACTAAAAAAACCGCTAATTATTCATTCCCGGGAGGCGAAAACTGACGTAATTAAGATATTAAAAAAAGAGAAAGCACATAAAGTAGGCGGTGTAATGCATTGTTTTGTAGATGATTTAGAGACAGCTAAAGCTGCCATAGATTTAGATTTTCTAATCTCGTTCTCAGGAATTGTGACATTTAAGAATGCCAAGCCACTACAGGAAGTCGCAAGGCAAATACCCCTTGAAAATATGCTAATAGAGACAGATTCGCCCTATCTTGCGCCAACTCCGCTACGAGGAAAAACAAATCAACCAGCTTATGTCAGATACGTGGCTGAATTTATCGCTGATCTGAAAGGGGAAAATCTCGAAAATGTCGCATTAAATACCACTAGAAATTATGAAGATAAATTCAATAAAATAAATACTTTATAGTTATTATTTAAATAATATTCTAGATGTAAACAGCCAAAAAATTCCTTGAAAAATACAACAAATCTCAACGCGGTCTACTCATGCCTTGTGGCAGCAACGCTGTGGGGGCTCTACTGGATTCCGCTCAGATATCTCGAAAATGCGGGCATACCTGGTCTATGGGCGAGTGTTTTAATCTATTCGGTATCGTTTTGCTTCATTTTCCCCAAATTCTTTAAATTTCGTGCTGATTTTTATGCCACAAAGACGCTTTATTTTCTTCTGGCTATTTTTGCAGGTTGGACAAACCTTGCTTTTGTGCTTGCTCTCCTTGAAGGAGAGGTAGTGAGGGTGATGATTTTGTTTTATCTTTCCCCTGTTTGGGCAACCCTGCTGGCCTTTTTTATCCTAAATGAGAGCCTTAAAAAGCAAAATATCATAGCATTGGTGCTTGCCATAGCAGGTGTTTTTTTAATCTCATGGCATCCTGAAATAGAATTTACAAAAAGTTTTGATAGGGCAGACTTCTATGCCGTTACCTCAGGTGTTGCGTTTGCGATAACCAATATCTTGGCCAGAAAAATTGGTGGGGTATCTCACTCGGTAAAAATGTGCTCATCATGGTTTGGCGTAATGGTGCTCGCTGGATGTGGAATATTATTAACACAGAATGGCTTTCCTGTGGTGACTTTGAATGATCTCTTATTAATATTTGTTTTGGGGTTTCCGCTAATGATAATCATGACGTGGACTGCGCTATACGCGGTATGTAATTTACCGATCTATTTATCCTCGGTGTTATTTTTATTTGAAATTATTGTTGGTGCAATATCGGCGGTAATGCTTGCCAATGAATTTATAACAATAATTCAGTTTATTGGAATAATAATGATATTGGGCGCGGGACTAATAAATACAGTGACAGCAAAAATTAATTAGTATTTCTCAGGAACGAAATTTTGGTGATCAAGCGGACTTCTCTCATAGCCACAATCATCCTGGCGCGGCGGTAGTTCAACCGGTTCTGGCGATAAATCCTGATAACCAATCAAGCCAAGAAGATGGTTAATAACATTCAATCTCGCTTTTTTCTTGTTATCCCCATTAACAACATACCATGGTGCGTCTTTGATATCGGTATGCTTGAACATTTTATCTTTAGCTTTTGAGTACTCAATCCATTTCGATCTGGATTTGAGATCCATTGCGCTCAGTTTCCAGTGTTTTGTAGGATGATGGATACGCCCCTGGAATCGACGCTCTTGTTCCTCATCGCTGACCGAAAACCAATATTTAATCACAATCATTTTAGAACGAACCAGCATGCGCTCAAAAACTGGACAACTACGAAGAAAATCTTTGTATTCGGACTTTGTGCAAAAATCCATTACCCGTTCAACACCAGCGCGGTTATACCAACTTCTATCGAAAAGTACCATTTCACCGCCAGACGGTAGATACTGAATATAGCGTTGAAAATACCATTGTGTTTTTTCACGTTCAGTCGGTGCGGGCAGGGCGACCACTTTGCAGATTCTAGGGCTTAATGACTGGGTAATTCTCTTGATGGCACCACCTTTTCCAGCTGCATCTCTGCCTTCGAAAATTACCAAAACTTTGAGTTTTTTGTGTTTTATCCATTCCTGAAGCTTTACCAGTTCGACTTGTAGTCTCTCCAGCTCTTTCTCATAGGCCTTTTTTGATAGTTTTTTTGTATCAACTGTAGTTTCTGTATTGATTTCAGGTGACATTATTAAGTATCCATATATTTATTTTTTTTTAGATAAAACTACCTTATATTTAGGTATAGGTAAATTCTTTATTGCTTACAACTTAATCTTAATAAATTATAATTATTTAAGCTTTTCAAGGATAATGAGTTTACTATTTTTTTTCGATTTTTGTTTTTTATCGTATCTGATCGTTTTTTTAAAAAAGGTGCTAGCCATGAATAAAAAATTTTTAGTCTTTTGTATGTTAAGTTTATTTTCATTCAGCCAATTTAGTTACGCCGAATGCACTCCAAAAGAAGGTGATAATATATTTGGCACATTAGTTGGTGCTGCCCTGGGCGGACTAGTTGGCTCACAAATTGGTGGCGGCACTGGCAATAAGATTGCTATAGGCGCAGGAGTGCTAGCGGGCGGTTACTTTGGTAATAAGGTTAGTAAATCCTTGAACTGTGCTGATCAGGAAAAACACTACTCAACAACACAAAGTGCGCTAGAGTCACAAAAGAGCGGTGAAACATCAACATGGATTAATCCTGATACCGGTCATAAAGGCGAAGTCACTCCTACACGTACCTATCAGTCCACTAAAGGCATTCCATGTCGCGAATTTACACAAACCATTTATGTTGAGGGCGAGCATGAAAAAGTTGAGGGTAAAGCATGCCGTACCCCTGATGGTAACTGGGAGGTGGTTACTTAAAATTAAATATCATTGCG
>CAJWQR010000010.1 GCA_913045195.1 uncultured Legionellales bacterium
AAAAGAAGTATAGAAAATGAATCTAACCTCCCATTTCAATGCGGGTCTAAAACCACCTGCCGGCAGATGCAAAATTGTGCAGAAGCCAGATACTATTTAATGAATTGTGGGTTGACCCGACTCGATGGCGATAAGGATGGCGTCCCGTGCGAGTCAATTTGCCGGTGACTTTAGAATTATTCAGTAATCAGGTTTAAAAGGTCAGGCCCGGTGGTAACAATCTCACTCACCACATTGATAAATTCCGCCGAGAAATAAACCGGTACATTATTATCCGCATACGTCATCGCCCACCCATCATTCAACAGCGTGGCGACTATCTGTTGGCCTTCATTTAACTGAGTGACAACCTCGGCATCGGCACTGGGGGCTGCGCGCACATTTAAATTATTGGTGGCGATCTCTGCAATACAAATCGTTTGCGCGTTCGCAATACCTGCAAACAGCAAAAAATTAATACATAAAAGACACAGCAGACGTTGGCAATGATTTTGCATTTTGTTCAGGACACCCCTTTATCATTTGAGTGTTTTTTTATTAAATTAAACCGTTAATGTTACAGTGCTATGACAATGAAAATCAACGAATTAATGATCTAAGACAAGCTTTTAATAGGGTAGGTGAATAGGACAATTCTTGTTACTATATATATATGTATAACGTACCAGTAAAAGCCATCGTTTAATGCTTACAAACTACTTCCCCATTCTCGTTTTTGGCGCCATGGTGTTACTGATGGGAACCTTTCTGGTGGCAATTGGACTCATCTTAGGGAAAGTGATGGGCCATGCCCGACCCGACAAAGCAAAGCAATCCCCCTATGAGTGTGGCTTTGATGCCTTTGAAGATGCCCGAATGAAGTTTGATGTTCGTTATTATCTGGTAGCGATTCTATTTATTATCTTTGACCTTGAGATTGCCTTTCTCTTTCCCTGGGCGGTGGTACTCGAAGAGATTGGTATGGTTGGCTTCTGGGCAATGATGATATTTCTGGGGGTATTGGTAGTGGGCTTTATCTATGAATGGAAAAAAGGCGCACTCGATTGGGAGTAACTCACTAGTGGCAGCAACCGCAGAAAAAATTCATGAACCCGGTATTGTCACCACCAGTGTTGATAATTTAGTTAACTGGGCCAGAACCGGTTCGATGTGGCCAATGACGTTTGGCCTGGCCTGTTGTGCCGTTGAAATGATGCACGCCGGGGCATCACGCTATGATTTGGATCGTTTTGGGATTGTGTTTCGACCCAGTCCGAGACAATCTGATGTGATGATTGTGGCCGGTACCCTGGTCAATAAAATGGCGCCGGCGCTTCGCAGAGTCTACGACCAAATGGCAGAACCACGTTGGGTAATTTCCATGGGGTCATGTGCCAACGGCGGCGGTTACTATCATTACTCCTATGCCGTGGTTCGGGGCTGCGACCGTATTGTCCCGGTTGATATTTATGTCCCCGGCTGTCCGCCGACCGCCGAGGCATTATTGTTTGGCATTATACAATTACAGAAAAAAATACACCGTACCAATACCATTGCACGGTAATATTAAAAAAAATACTTGGAAAAATAATAATACTGGTTGTTTACTGAATGACAGATACCACGAGTCTTGCAGAAAAACTTACCGCCCATTTTAAAGACACAATAAGCGGTTGTGAAACTGATCGCGACCAGATCACACTGGTGGTGAGCCCGTCCCATTTATTATCCACCTGTGAAGCACTACGCGATGAAGATGATTTTTCTTTTTCACAATTAGTTGACCTTTGTGGTGTCGATTATTCCACTTACGGACAAGTTGATTGGGCAACAGAGGAGACCACCGCCACCGGTTTTAGTCGGGGTCGTAATAAAACCTCCGTTAGTATTAACAATGAACAACGTTTTGCAGTGGTGTATCACTTATTATCAATCAAACATAATCATCGGCTACGACTGCGTTGTTATCTGCCCGAGGAGAACCCAACTTTAGCATCGGTGACTGAGGTTTGGAGTTCGGCAAATTGGTATGAGCGCGAGGCCTACGACATGTTTGGTATTTTATTTGAAGGTCATCCGGATTTAAGACGCCTGTTGACCGATTATGGTTTTATCGGTCATCCGTTTCGAAAGGACTTTCCATTAGAAGGCAATGTAGAGGTGCGCTATGACCCGGACCAGGAACGCGTGGTCTATCAACCAGTCACCATTACCAATCGCGTGTTAGTCCCGCGGGTGATTCGCGATGATCATCGCTACATCCCGGATGAGGAACCCTCCGATGCCTGAGATTCGTAATATGACGATGAACTTTGGCCCGCAACATCCGGCCGCGCATGGCGTGCTACGCTTAATATTGGAGATGGATGGTGAGGTGATTGAACGCGCCGACCCGCATATTGGGCTATTACATCGCGGTACGGAAAAATTAGCAGAGAGCAAACCCTTTAATCAAAGTATTGGTTATATGGACCGGCTCGATTACGTCTCGATGATGTGTAACGAACATGCCTATGTGATGGCGATTGAAAAATTATTAGGCGTGACCCCACCATTGCGTGCGCAATACATTCGTGTGATGTTCGCTGAAATTACCCGCATCCTCAATCACTTGATGTGGCTCGGTGCACATGGTTTGGATATTGGTGCAATGACTGTTTTTCTTTATTGCTTTCGTGAACGTGAAGATTTAATGGATTGTTATGAAGCCGTCTCCGGGACAAGAATGCATGCGACTTATTTTCGACCAGGCGGGGTGTATCGTGATCTACCCGAATCGATGGCAAACTATAAAGCCTCCAAGTGGCATAATAAAGAAGAGGCGAAGCGATTAAATAATAATCGCGAGGGGTCGCTACTTGATTTTATTTCATCATTTACTGAACGCTTCCCGGGTTGTGTTGATGATTACGAAACCCTGCTCACTGATAATCGGATTTGGAAACAGCGTACCGTGGGTATCGGTGTGGTTTCAAAAGAGCGCGCCCTGCAATTAGGATTTACCGGACCGATGTTGCGCGGTTCCGGCGTGGAATGGGATTTGAGAAAAAAACAACCCTATGAGGTTTACGATAAGTTAAATTTTGATATTCCGGTGGGCACCGAAGGGGATTGTTATGACCGTTATCTGGTTCGAATCGAAGAGATGCGCCAATCAAATCATATTATTAGACAATGCGTTGACTGGTTACAACAAAACCCAGGCGAGGTCATTTTAGATGACCATAAATTAACCCCGCCGGCCCGCGAGGAGATGAAAGGTGATATGGAATCACTCATTCATCACTTTAAATTATTTACCGAGGGATATTGTGTCCCCGAAGGGGAGGTCTATGTACCGGTGGAACACCCCAAGGGTGAGTTTGGTATTTATTTGATCTCCGATGGGGCAAATAAACCCTATCGGGTTAAAATTCGTGCCCCTGGTTTTGCCCATCTCGCCTCCATGGCTGAGATGGTCAAAGGCCATATGTTAGCGGATGTGGTTGCCGTTATTGGTACCCAGGATATTGTCTTCGGTGAGATTGACAGGTAACGCGATGACAGAAACCACACTTTCAAAAAAGACCTGCAAAGAAATCGATAGCTGGTTGAAAAAATATCCTGCCGATCAAAAACAATCCGCGGTCCTTGCGGCACTGCGCGAAGTTCAGCATGAAAACAAGGGTTATCTGACAACGGAACTGATGGATGCGGTGGCTGATTATTTAGAGATGGAAAAAATTGCAGTCTATGAAGTCGCTTCATTTTATTCCATGTTTGAAACCAAACCGGTTGGTCGACACAGTATCTCGGTCTGCACCAATATTTCCTGCATGTTAATGGGAGCAGATAAAATTGTTAATCACATTGAAAAGAAACTCGATATTAAAACAGGGGAATCAACAAAAGATAAAAAAATATTTTTAAAGTGTGAAGAGGAATGCTTAGCTGCCTGTTGTGGTGGTCCGATGATGATGATTGATCATATTTACTATGAGAATTTAACCACCGATAAGGTGGATGAAATTTTGGATAGCCTGGATTAAATAATATGGAAATGAATAACGTTTGTTATGCCACATTAAAGTACAGGGAGCCCTGGACCTTTAAAAATTATTTAAAGGTGGGGGGTTATCAGGCGTGGAAAAATATTATTAATAAAAAAACAGACCCCGAACAAATTGTTAATGAATTAAAATCATCCGGTCTTCGTGGTCGGGGCGGCGCTGGTTTTCCGACCGGTTTAAAGTGGAGCTTTGCGCCCAGAAAGGCACCCGGTCAAAAATATATTGTGTGTAATTCAGATGAGAGCGAACCGGGTACCTGCAAAGACAGAGATATTTTACGTTTTAATCCACACGCGGTAATTGAGGGGATTGCAATTGCCTGTTATGCCACTGGTGCGAGCGTCGGTTATAACTATTTACGTGGTGAATTTTTAGATGAACCCTATACACGTTTTGAAAATGCACTAGCTGATGCCTACGACGAAGGGTTGTTGGGTAAAAAAATTCTGGGCAGTACGATTAATATTGATATCTATGCCTCGCTCGGTGCCGGTGCCTATATTTGTGGTGAAGAGACCGCGCTTTTAGAGTCTTTAGAAGGCAAAAAAGGACAACCCCGATTTAAACCCCCATTTCCGGCAAATTTTGGTTTATACGGCAGACCGACAACAATTAATAACACCGAAAGTTTTGCCTCGGCACCAAGCATACTTCGGGAAGGCGGAGCCTGGTTTGCAAACCAAGGGGTTCCCAACAGTGGCGGCACAAAATGTTTTTCAGTCAGCGGTCATGTGAACCAACCTGGTAATTTTGAAATACCGCTCGGTACCCCATTTTCAAAACTGTTGGCACTGGCAGGCGGTGTTCGAAAGGGTCATCAATTAAAAGCAGTGATTCCGGGTGGGTGTTCAATGCCGGTACTACCGGGTGAGGTGATGCTGGCAACACGAATGGATTACGATTCGATTGCTAAAGCAGGTTCGATGTTAGGCTCAGGGGCGGTGATTGTGATGGATGAAACGACTTGCATGGTCAAGGCACTGGAGCGATTGTCACGTTTTTATCATATGGAATCTTGTGGCCAGTGCACCCCGTGTCGCGAAGGAACGGGTTGGTTGCATCGAATGATACAACGGATTATCGCAGGTCGTGGGGTGCAGGGTGACTTGGAAAAGTTAGATGATGTCGCCAGTAAAATTGAAGGTCGGACCATCTGCGCCTTTGGTGATGCCGCTGCCTGGCCGGTTCGGAGTTTTATTAAGCATTTTCGTAATGAGTTCCAATATTATATTGAAAATAAACAAAGTCTTATTAAGAGTTAAAACGAAATAAATTTAAACATGATGTCAGACGATCAAATTAAAATTGAAATTGATGGCCGCAAAATCAGCGCCGACAAAGGCCAGATGTTGATTGAAGTGACTGATAAAAACGATATCTATATCCCTCGTTTTTGTTATCACAAAAAACTAACCGTCGCGGCCAATTGCAGAATGTGTTTGGTTGAAGTTGAAAAAGCGCCAAAACCATTACCAGCATGCTCAACACCGGTGATGGATGGGATGAAAGTGAAAACACGTTCGAAATTAGCAATTGCTGCACAAAAATCAGTGATGGAATTTTTATTAATCAACCACCCACTTGATTGTCCGATATGTGACCAGGGTGGTGAATGTGAGCTACAGGATTTAGCAATGGGTTATGGTAGCGATGTGTCACGTTACCAGGAAAGAAAGCGTGTGGTAATGGATAAAAATATTGGCTCACTTATTCAAACCGATCTGACACGTTGTATTCATTGCACTCGTTGCGTACGTTTTGGTGAAGAGATTGCCGGTATCCGTGAACTGGGTGCAACCGGACGTGGGGAGAACATGGAGATTGGAACTTATATTAAAAAAAGCGTGGTCTCGGAGATGTCAGGTAATGTGATTGATCTTTGTCCGGTGGGTGCACTCACCTCAAAACCATTTCGTTATTCAGCAAGAACCTGGGAGCTGGTCCAACGTGACACGATTGCACCTCATGACTCGGTCGGGTCAAATATTCATTTACATATTAAAGGGGATAAGGTTATGCGTGTTGTCCCTGCTGAGAATGAAGCTATTAATGAGACCTGGATTTCTGATCGCGACCGATTTAGCTACGAGGCAATTAATAGCGACGCGCGTTTGCATTTCCCGATGATAAAAGAGGATGGTGTGTGGCAACAGGTTGATTGGCAGGAAGCATTAAATGTTATCAAAGAAAAGTTAGGTAATATTTTAAATCAGGCAGGACCCGCACAACTCGGCACCCTTATCTCACCAACCGCAACACTGGAAGAATTATATTTAGCGCAAAAATTAACCCGCGCATTAGGTTCGAATAATATTGATAGTCGATTAAAGCAGATTGATTTTTCAGACCAGCTTGTTACCCCTCGTTTTCCCTGGTTAGGTCAGTCGATTGTTGATTTTGAAGAAAACCAAGCCGCTTTATTAATTGGTAGCAATCTTCGTAAAGACCAACCGATTATTAATCATCGTCTACGTAAGGCGGCACTGAATGGCGCATCAGTGATGGTGTTAAACCCAATTGATTATGAATTTAATTTTCCACTTGATTGTAAAATAATCTCACCCCCTAATAGTATAACGAGTGAGCTTAGTGCGATTTTAAAGGCAGTCATTAAATTAAGTGGTGAAAAAGTAGATACCGCAATAACTAAACTACTTAAAGATGTAACGATAAATAAAACTCATCAGACAATCGCTGATACACTTTTTAATAATGATGACGCGATTGTATTGCTCGGTAATTTTACCACAACCCATCCTCAACTTTCTTTATTACGGACACTTTCAGGAGAGATTACTAAATTAACGCATTCGAAATTAGGTTATTTATCCGATTCAGTGAATAGTTCAGGAGCATGGTTATCAGGCGCTCTACCACATCGACTAACCAGCGGTAGCAAAAATTCAAATATCGGTTTGAGTAGTCACGAGATGTTAGCTCAGAAACTCAAGGCCTATTTACTGTTAGCGGTCGAGCCGGAGTTAGATTGTTGGGATACGCGTCTTGCACAGCAGGCGATGCAGGATGCCGAGCTTGTGGTTGCCCTGACTGCATTTCAAAGTGAGGCGCTTAATAATTACGCTGATGTGTTATTACCTATTGCAACTTTTACTGAAACCTCCGGTACCTATATTAATAATGAAGGCACTGTTCAGTGTTTTAATGGTGCTGTCCCACCACAAGGCGAAGCAAGACCCGCCTGGAAGGTACTTCGTGTCTTGGGAAATAGTTTTGATGTTGATGGTTTTGATTATGAGAGTTCAGCTGAGGTTTATGATGAGTCCATCAAGGCAATAGGTAAAATTGAGGGCGATAATACTAACCAATGGCAACTCACAGTGACCGCCGGGACAAAAAAGCAAGGTTTGCAGCGTATTACTGAAACACCAATGAATATGATTGATTCATTAACAAGACACGCAACATCACTACAAAAGACCAATGATGTTGCTGATGGCGCAATACATATTAATTCCACATTAGCGAAAAAGAATAAATTATCCAACGCTGATGATGCGACCGTAGAACAGGATAAACAACAGGTCACAATGAAAGTGATGGTTGATGAGAGAGTTCCGGATAATTGTGTCTTAATTCAATCTGCACACCCAAGCCAGATAGAACTGGGTGCTGCATTTGGTTCAATTAAGATTGGGAAGCAATGAGATTATGTTAGAGACCTTATATCATTTAATCAGCCAATATATTTTATTACCTTTGACGTTATTCGTCATTCCGGTTGATTATCAAATTGAAGCTATGATTTTTTTACAAACCACAATTAAAATTTTTGCGATTATTATACCGGTTTTAATTACTGTGGCTTATTTTACTTACGCCGAACGAAAAGTGATTGGTTTTATTCAAGGGCGTATTGGTCCGAACCGCGTGGGTCTCTTTGGTTTTCGCCTTTGGGGTTTGGGACAACCGATTGCCGATGCCGTTAAATTAATTGTGAAAGAAATTGTGATTCCATTAAATGCAAATCGCACATTATTTGTTATTGCCCCGATTTTATCACTAGCACCGGCACTGGCTGCCTGGGCGGTGATTCCGTTTGATGATACCAAGGTCCTGGCTGATATTAATGCAGGGCTATTGTATGTATTAGCGCTTACATCACTTGCGGTTTATGGTGTGATTATTGCCGGTTGGGCATCGAATTCTAAGTATGCCTTTCTCGGTGCCATGCGTTCTGCTGCACAAATTGTCGCCTATGAAATTGCAATGGGGTTTGCGTTAGTGGGGGTGCTAATTGCAGCGGGCAGTTTAAATTTAGGTGAAATTGTTAACGCACAAGCCGGCAGTGTTGTTCATTGGTTTTGGTTACCGCTACTCCCTTTGTTTGTTATTTATTTTATTTCTGGTGTGGCGGAGACAAATCGTGCGCCATTTGATGTGGCTGAGGGTGAGTCAGAAATTGTTGCCGGTTTTCATGTTGAATATAGCGGTATGGCATTTTCAGTTTTTTTTATGGCTGAATACGCAAATATGATTTTAATCGCAGTACTGTCCGCACTATTATTTTTTGGAGGCTGGCTATCTCCATTTCAGGGGATTATTTATCTTGAAGATTTTTTTAGTTGGGTACCGGGAATGTTTTGGTTATTAGCGAAGACTTCTATTTTTATGTTTTTATTTTTATGGTTCAGGGCAACATTTCCACGTTATCGCTACGATCAAATTATGCGTCTTGGCTGGAAAGTATTTATTCCGATTACAATTGTTTGGTTGGTTATTGTTTCTGCTTTGGTAGTGACAAATATACCACCTTGGTTTAGTTAATATCAGGATGACTAGCACGTGAATAAAATTAAGCATTATTTAAATAGTTTGTTTCTTTTGGAATTGATGAGAGGGTTGTATCTAACGGGCAGCCATTTATTTAAGCGTAAAATTACCGTGCAATACCCGGAAGAAAAAACACCGCAATCACATCGTTTTCGTGGACTACATGCATTGAGACGTTATCCCAATGGCGAGGAACGCTGTATCGCCTGCAAATTATGTGAAGCCGTTTGCCCGGCGAATGCAATTACCATCGCGTCTGAAGCACGCGAAGATGGTAGTCGGCGAACAACCCAGTACGACATTGACCTGACAAAGTGCATTTTCTGTGGTTTTTGTGAAGAATCCTGCCCGGTTGATTCCATCGTTGAGACAAGAATATTTGAATATCACGGTGAGAAACGTGGCGATTTATTGCTTACCAAATCACAGCTGTTAGAGATTGGTGATAAATTTGAGAAAGATATTGCAGCGGACCGTCATGAAGACGCTAAATTTAGATGATGATAAATAATTTAAAATGACGCAAATAATATTTTACATTTTTGGTGCGATGTTGCTGTTATCAGCAACTATGGTTGTGGTAATTAAAAACCCAATTCATGCTGCGCTATTTCTTGTGCTCTCATTTTTCTCATCCGCTGCTGTCTGGCTATTACTAAATGCAGAATTTTTAGCGATAGCATTAGTATTGGTTTATGTTGGGGCGGTGATGGTATTGTTTTTGTTTGTTGTGATGATGTTGGATATTAATCTCGCAACATTACGGGAGGGGTTTGCGCGCTATTTTCCGTTGGGCATTATTATTGCACTTTTAATGGTGATTGCTATGGGAATGGTTGTGGGCTCGGATTATTTTGCCTCCGACACTTATAAACAAATCAGCATCTCTGCAACTCAGAGTAATACAAAGTTACTGGGACTCGCAATTTATACGGATTATCTTTATCAATTTGAAATTGCCGGCGCAATTTTATTAGTTGCTATCATTGCCGCAATTTCACTGAGTATGAGTAAATCAAAAATCACAAAATCCACACATCCTAACGAACAAGTGCTGGCTAAAAAGGAAGATAGATTGCGCGTTGTTAAGATGAAATCTGAAGAGAAGAAAGGTTAGTTTATGATTACTTTGCCTGAAGTATTATTACTCGCAACATTATTATTCTGTATTAGTGTTGCCGGTATTTTTCTTAATCGGAAAAATGTACTGATTCTATTGATGTGTATCGAATTAATGCTGCTTTCAGTCAATATTAACTTTATTGCGTTTTCTCATTTTCTTGGCGATATACATGGACAGGTTTTTGTCTTTTTCATTCTCACAGTAGCTGCGGCCGAATCTGCAATTGGACTTGCTATCTTAGTTGTCATGTTTCGTAACCGGGATACGATTAATGTGGGTGAACTCGATAGCATGAAAGGGTAGGGCATGATAAATCATATCGAAACAATTTATCTCACCATCGTTTTAGCACCACTGGTCGGGGCATTACTTGCAGGATTTTTAGGAAGCGCTATTGGTAGAGCTGGCGCTCACTGGGTCACGATTATTGGTGTGGGGATATCAAGTATACTTTCTATATTGGTTTATAAACACCATATTATTGATGGTGCGCCAGATTATAATCAGGCTGTTTACACCTGGCTAAGCAGCGGAGGTATTGATTTTCAGATTGGGTTTTTAATTGACCCGCTTTCGGTCACAATGATGGTGGTGGTTAGTTTTGTCTCGTGGATGATTCACATCTACACCATTGGTTATATGCATGATGACCCAGGTTACCAACGTTTCTTTAGTTACATTTCCTTATTTACGTTTGCTATGTTGATGTTGGTGATGGCGAATAATTTTTTACAATTATTCTTTGGATGGGAAGCAGTGGGTTTAGTCTCTTACTTATTAATTGGATTCTGGTTTAAAAAAGAGAGCGCTATTTTTGCAAATCTAAAAGCATTCCTGGTTAACAGGGTAGGGGATTTTGGTTTTTTACTGGGTATCGCTGCAATCTTAATGTATTTCAATACATTAGATTACGTTGAAGTTTTTAATAATGTAGAACAACACAAAGATACTACTATCACAATTTTAAGTGGTGAATCCTGGTCAGTGATGACCGTAATTTGTCTTAGTTTATTTATTGGCGCGATGGGTAAATCAGCGCAAGTTCCCCTACATGTTTGGTTACCTGATTCGATGGAAGGACCTACCCCTATCTCTGCATTGATTCATGCAGCAACGATGGTCACCGCGGGCATCTTTATGGTCTCCAGAATGTCACCTCTATTTGAGCTATCTGTAACAACATTAAATTTAATCTTAGTGATTGGCGCGGTCACTGCCTTATCTATGGGATTTCTTGGGCTTGTTCAAAATGATATTAAACGCGTTGTTGCCTATTCCACGTTATCGCAGTTAGGTTATATGACCGTCGCATTAGGCGCATCTGCCTATGCTGCGGCAATGTTTCATCTTTTCACTCATGCTTTTTTCAAAGCACTTTTATTTTTAGCAGCAGGCGCTGTTATTATTGTGATGCATCACGAACAGGATATGAGAAAGATGGGCGGACTATTTAAATATATGCCGATTACTTGTCTGACTTGTTTTATTGGTTCACTTGCGCTGATTGGTTTTCCGGGCACATCCGGTTTTTTTTCCAAAGACCTGATTATTGAGGCGGTCCATCATTCATCCTTACCCGCTTCCGGTTTTGCCTATTATGCGGTTTTATCGGGCGTTTTTATTACCGCCTTGTACACTTTCCGTCTCTTTTTTATGACCTTTTTTGGAAAAGAAAATATGAAAAAAGAGGTCTGGAAAAAACTACATGAGGCACCTGCTGTGGTTACTGCCCCATTATTGGTGCTTGCCGTACCCTCGTTATTACTTGGACTTTTTTTAATCGAGCCGTTATTGGTAGGGGATTACTTTGGCAGTGCTATTTATGTCTCTGGTGAGCACAATGTGTTATCAAAAATTGCTGCAGAGTATCAAGGCATCATCCATTTTATTACCCATGCATTTTTATATCCGCCTGTCTATTTAGCTTTTTCAGGAATATTTGTTGCCTGGTTATGTTATATCAAGTACCCCTGTCTCCCCGGTAAATTAGTGAATCGAATTGGGTTTATTTATAAAGTACTTGTTAATAAATATGGATTTGATGATTTTAACCAAATTGTTTTTGCAGGTGGTGTTAGAAAGATAGGACATTTCCTTTCCGAGTTTGGTGATATTAAGATGATTGATGGCGTACTCGTAAATGGTTCTGCGAGAAGCATCCGTATCTTTTCAAATATGATTCGTCACATACAGTCGGGTTACCTTTATCACTATGCTTTCGCCATTATTATCGGACTACTTTTACTGCTCGTTATTTTTGTGCATAGAGCAGGGTATTGACTAAATGTTTTTAGATAACTTACCTATTTTAAGTATGTTGATTTGGGTGCCGATTCTGGGCGGTATCTGGACCTTAATTATTAGTGATCAACAGGAACGAATAGTTAAGCATTTTTCACTTTTTATTACCACCATAACGTTTTTATTATCAGCCGTACTTTATTATCAATTTGATAATAGTTTTTCAGGAATGCAGTTTATTGAAGAGTTTTATTGGATTGAAGCTTTCGGTATTAAATATCATCTTGGTGTTGATGGCATTGCCTTGCCATTAATTATGCTGACAACCTTTACCACGGTACTTGTTGTATTAGCGGCATGGGAAGTGATTGATGAAAATATTTCCTATTATATGTGTGCCTTTCTGGTGCTGACAGGATTAATGAATGGTGTCTTTGTTGCATTAGATAGTATTTTATTTTATGTATTCTGGGAGTCCATGCTCATTCCAATGTTTTTAATTATTGGTATCTGGGGCGGACCAAATCGCGTTTATGCCACAATCAAATTTTTTCTATACACGTTTCTCGGTTCAGTATTTATGTTAGTTGCACTTCTTTATTTATATTCTGTTACCGGTAGTTTTAATATCCAGGCCTTACATGAGGTACCCTTAGAACTAACAGCACAAAAACTAATTTTTATTGCTTTTTTTCTGGCATTTGCAGTCAAAATTCCAATGTGGCCGGTTCATACCTGGTTGCCCGACGCTCACGTTGAAGCACCGACCGGTGGTTCAGTGATACTGGCTGCCATCATGTTGAAAATGGGTGGTTATGGCTTTCTCCGGTTTAGTTTACCGATTGCGCCTGATGCGAGCCTGTTCTTTGGGAATACGATGATTGTGCTTTCGCTGATTGCGATTGTTTATATTGGTTTTGTGGCACTTGTCCAGGAAGATATGAAAAAGCTAATTGCCTATTCGTCGATTTCACATATGGGTTTTGTCACCTTAGGTTTTTTTATCCCCTTTGGTATTTTTGCGGCGACAAATTCAAGTGCTGGTGCAGTGATGGGTATGGAAGGCGCAATGATGCAAATGATATCCCATGGCTTTATTTCAGCAGCGATGTTTTTATGCGTCGGTGTGATGTACGAGCGTTTACATAGTCGTATGATTAAAGATTATGGCGGGGTCGTAAATAGTATGCCGTGTTTTGCTGCTTTCATGATGTTATTTGCCATGGCAAATTCCGGATTACCAGGAACATCAGGATTTGTTGGTGAATTTCTGGTGATACTCAGTAGTTTTAAAGTAAGTTTTTGGATCGCATTTACTGCCGCATTGACATTAATACTGGGGGCTGCCTATACCTTGTGGATGTATAAACGCGTCATCTTTGGCGAAGCAATAAGAGAAGAAGTGTCTGATTTAAAAGATATTGACGCAAGAGAAGGTTTTATTCTTTTTCTATTGGCGAGCGTTGTATTGTTATTTGGTGTTTGGCCGGCGCCAGTATTTGATGTGATGCATGTTTCTGTACAGCAACTCATTGAACATATTTCACAAACGAAATTATTGTAGAAGATAAACTATGAGAACAGATTTAATTATTGTAATACCAGAAATAACATTACTTACAATGGCATGCTTGGTATTGCTCGTTGATGCCTTTAGTAAAGACCCTTTACATAAAATAACTTATTGGGTAACACAGTTAAGTTTATTGCTTACCCTTTGCGCGCTGTTTTATTACAGTCCGGATTACTCATATATTGCATTCAACGGCGGTTTTATTACCGACACTATGAGTGTTCTGCTAAAAGGCTTCATCTGCGCAATTACCATTATTGTTTTTTTCTATTCTTATGAGTATTTAAAAGAAAATGAATTATTAAAAGGCGAATATTTTGTTCTGGGATTATTTGCTGTGTTAGGCATGATGATTATGACTTCTGCCTATCATCTACTTTCTATCTATCTTGGTCTTGAATTGCTTTCACTCTCACTATACGCGATGGTCGCGATGCAACGTGAATCAACATTTGCGACAGAGGCTGCAATAAAATATTTTGTGTTAGGTGCGTTGGCCTCAGGTATGTTGTTATATGGTATTTCTATGATTTATGGTGTCACCGGATCACTCCAACTCACTGAGATCACAGAAGCCATTAATAGTGGTGTGGTCGATAGAATGTATCTTGTCTACGGCATGGTTTTTCTGATTGTTGGTATTGCTTTTAAATTAGGCGCTGCGCCTTTTCATATGTGGGTTCCTGATGTTTATCAGGGCGCACCGACTTCAGTAACATTATTTATTAGTAGCGCACCAAAGTTGGCAGGCTTTGCTATGGCAGTACGAATATTGGTCGACGGATTATTTCCACTTGTGGATGATTGGCAAGCTATTTTGAGTGTGTTGGCAGTTTTATCGATGGCGATTGGCAACATTATTGCGATCGCGCAAACCAATATTAAACGCATGCTGGCCTATTCTACTATTGCTCATGTTGGTTATTTATTTCTTGGACTCATCGCGGGGACGGCTTCAGGTTTTGCCGGCTCTATGTTCTATATTATTAGTTATGCACTAATGAGTATGGGTACCTTTGGGATGATAATTTTGTTGGGACGTTACGACTTAGAGGCAGAAAAACTTGATGATTTTAAAGGTTTATCAATACGTAATAGTTGGTTTGCTTTTATTATGCTTTGTTTGATGTTCTCTATGGCCGGCGTCCCGCCGTTTCTTGGTTTTTGGTCAAAATGGTTTGTCTTAAAGGAGCTTGTGGCATCAGGTTTTATTGAGTTAGCCGTAGTTGCTGTTTTCTTTTCGATTATTGGGGTTTATTATTATCTTCGTATTATTAAGCTTATGTACTTTGATCAACCAGATACGATGAGCGCGATAAAGGCATCACAACAAATGCGAGCGGTGTTGACAATTAATGGATTATTAATATTGCTCATTGGTCTCGCACCTAATTCATTGATGCGAATCTGTCTTACCGCGTTTTCTGGTTAACAAAGATTTAATATAAAAGATATTTTATTGTATTTTTGTATTACCCAATAACTGTCCTACTTCTATTGGGTTATTCTTTTTGATATCAGGCATCCATAATAATTTATCTTTCTGAAATAAGAGAATAACAGTTGATCCCATATTGAAGTGACCAAACTCATCTGCCTGATTTAGTTTTATAGATTGATCATTATATTCTTTAATTGTTAATTCACGTTTTTTTGTGGGTGTGATTTCACCCAACCAAACTGTTTCCATACTACCAACAAAAATAGCACCAACCATTATTTGCGCCATCAAACCTAATTTCGTTTCAAAAATACTAATGAAGCGTTCATTTCTCGCAAATAATTGGTTTACATTTTCAACACTCGCCGTATTGACCGGAAATAAATCACCAGGGACATAAATGGTTTTTATTAATCGACCAGAGACTGGCATATGAATTCGATGATAGTCACGCGGGGCTAGGTAGAGTGTTGCAAAAGAGCCATTTAAAAAATTACACGAGAGAGTTATATCTCCTCCCAGAAGCTGCTCTATACTGTATTTTTTATTTTTAGCTTGCAGTAATTGGCCGTCATCGATATTACCTATTTGACTAACCGCACCATCAACAGGAGAGAGGATAAAAGAACTATCAATTACCCAATTTCTGACATTTTTTTTGAGTTTTCTTGTAAAAAAAGCATTAAAGGATTTGTAGTCAGCAGGCTTTGCATTTAGAGCCAAACTCATATCGACAGCATAGATACGGATAAATAGATTGATTAGGAAACTTTTAAAAGGTTTGAATTCAATTCTGGTCAGGCGATGGATAAGTCTTGATAAGCTATGCTGAGGAAGACAATACAGTAATATAATCTTTAAATGGTTTAGCATGTGATTAAATATTGACAATATTATGTTTGTTTTTAATGGCGTTATTAATGTTTACGATATTTTCGTTTTTTAACCTGGGCTTTTACTAGGATTTTAACGCCGTTTGAAAATGTAAACGTTAGTGTTGGCTTATCACCGATTTCTAGTGGTGTTTTAGGGTTAAACAGCATCAAATGATAATCTCCAGGTAATAATTTAATTGTTGATTTAGCTGGTATTGTTAGCGATAAGTGTCTCTCCATACTGGCCACCTCATCTTTAACTATACTTCGATGAATTTCAATGGAAGAAAATAAAGGACTCGACACTGAAACTAAAGATGCTGTTTTTGTTGTATTATTTTTCAATGTCACATACGCAACTAAAACAGATACGGTTGGCGGTGCTTCACTTATCCATAGATGACTAATGTCGATTCCCGAAATATCTTCTGCTAAGACAATACTTGCATTCAGAAATATAATGAAAATAAAAATTAAACCATTAATCTTTTTCATCAATAAACCTTTTTATATTTTTAAATTGTTCGATTATTTTTTCTGGCTGATGAGGCGGAGATAGTTTTGCTATAAGACGTGTTTTTGGATCAATTACAAAAATTGATGCAGAGTGGTCCACTAAGTAATTATTATTTTCCTTTTTCATATTATAATAATAAGGAATACCAATTTGTCTTGTTAAACTATTTTCAATAGTAGGTTCACCACTTAATCCAACAAAATCTTGATCAAAAAAAGAGATATAACTTGACAGTTTTTCAGTGGTGTCACGTTCCGGGTCAACGGTGACAAATATAATCTGAATATTTTCATAATAGTTTGCGAGGTGTTGGTAGACATTAGCCATAACAGACATCGTAATAGGGCAAATATCCGGACAGTTTGTGTAGCCGAAAAAGATAAACGACCATTTTCCACTTATGTTACTCAACTCAAATGCGTTACCATTATGATCTTTAGCACTAAAATTTTTTATCTGTTTTGGATTAGGCCAAAACAAGCCCCTGAGTTCATTATTTTGTACTAACTGATTTTGTGATTGTTTTAGGGAGATATAGAATCCTGTTCCTGCGGCTAAAATGATGAGCGCGACCATTGCCGGAATCAAAAATTTACTATTACTAAGTTTTGTGAGCATTTTGTTATTATACTAAAGAAAGCTAACTATTGCCGACGAACCCATTTTTTTTCTATATAATGAACCTGGTAATTCATCGAATTTTTAGGTATTCAAATAATAAAAATCAACAATTTATATTGATAAAAGCGAGGTTATTTACAGATAAAAATGGATATTCTAAGCTCGTTTAATTATTGGGTAGTGGTTATTTTAATGATGATAGGATTTTACATCATTATTGCGAATAATAATCTCATAAAAAAGATAATCGGTATTAATATATTCCAAACCTCAATTTTTATTATGTTTATCTCCATGGGTAAGGTTATAGATGGAACAGCACCAATATTAACTGAATCGAGCACATTATATTCAAGCCCATTACCTCATGTATTGATACTCACAGCGATTGTCGTGGGAATTTCAACAACGGCATTAGGACTTGCTATTATTATTCGTATTCATACCGCATTTGGTACGATTGAAGACGATAAAATACAGCAGGAGATCAAGTGATTAGTTCGCAGCTACCTGCTTTACAGGTTGTGTTGCCGTTAGCTGCCGCACCACTTTGTATTCTTTTTCATAATCGTACTTTTGCTTGGTTGTTAATGGTGTTTGTTAGTTTGGCATCGTTTGGTATTTCATGCGCATTATTTAACCAAGTATTAGCCGAAAATGCGATTACCTATGCAATGGGAGGGTGGGTTGCGCCCTGGGGTATTGAATACTATATCGATAAATTAACCACTTATATGCTATTAATCGTAAATGGTATTGCAGTTTTAGTCTCACTTGGTGCAAGAGAGAGCGTTGAGAATGAAATATCTTCAGATCGCATTTATTTATTTTATACCGCGTTCTTATTAAATCTTACTGGTTTGTTAGGGGTAATTATCACCGGAGATGCTTTTAATCTTTTTGTTTTTATTGAAATTGCATCACTATCATCTTATGCCATTATTAGTCTTGGAAAAGACAAGCGTTGCCTATACGCTGCTTTTAGGTATTTAGTTTACGGCACTGTAGGTGCTAGTTTTATATTAATTTCTGTCGGATTACTTTATGTTGTTACTGGCACATTAAATATAGCTGATTTATCACAACAGTTAGTAAATGCAGAAAACACAGCAACAATTACGACTGCATTTGTGTTCTTTGTTATTGGAATTGCTATAAAAGCAGCAATTTTTCCTATGCACCTATGGCTACCCGATGCCTATACTTATTCACCATCAATTGTCTCTACATTTCTAGCGGGAACTACAACTAAAGTTTTTATCTACGTGTTGATAAGGTTTATTTATTCACTATATGGTTATGAGTTTAGTTTTTTTCATGAATCATTTGATAATTTGTTAATGATTGCTGCATGCGGCGCAATACTTTACGGGTCATATCGGGCGATTAAACAGGATAGTTTAAAGCGTTTATTAGCCTATTCCAGTATTGCGCAAATTGGTTATATGATTTTGGGTATTGCATTGATAACCGAACTTGGTCTTGCTGCTAGTTTGATACATATTTTTAATCACGCATTTATAAAAGTTGGCCTATTCCTGGCTGTGACAGCAATTATTTATTCTTATGGCACGGATTCAATAGAACGTTTAGCAGGTATGGCTAAAACATCACCATTTACCTTTGTTTTATTTTTAATTTCTGGATTAAGCATTATTGGTGTGCCATTAACTTCAGGATTTATTAGTAAATGGTATTTAATCAAAGCCTCTCTTGAGGCAGGTTATTGGGGTCTTATTGTTATTATTGTTTTTTCATCAGTGCTGGCAATAATCTATATAGGCCGCGTCATTGAGACGGCTTATTTTAAGCCTGAAGCCACGAATACTGCCTCATTTAATAATAAGAAGATGCCTCACCTATTATTTTTATCGTTATTTATTTTTTGTTTTATCAACATTTATTTAGGAATAGAGACTTCACTTAATGTTGATATGGCTTTTCAGATTGCACATGAATTAATTAATAAATAGTAATGAATAGTCAGCTACTCATCATATCCGCATTATTATTGCCAATTATTGGCGTTATATTTATAGCATTAACGCAAAAAAATATTAATCTTAGAGAAACATGTACATTAATAACATCAGTCGCTTTAATATATATTGTCTATTCACTTTTGCCCGCTGTTTTAAATGGCGTACACCCTGAATTATACTTATTTAATATCACTTCTAGTCTAGCAATACATTTTAAGGTTGAGCCGCTCGGCATGTTGTTTGCTTGTATTGCTTCATTTTTATGGCTCATCAATTCTATTTATTCAATTGGTTATATGCGTAGTAATAAATACAAACACCAAACACGTTTTTATATTTATTTCGCTTTGGCAATAGCAAGTACTATTGGCATTGCTTTTTCGGCGAATCTATTTACTTTATTTATTTTTTATGAGTTTCTAACGCTATCAACCTATCCACTAGTGACGCATAAAGGGACTGATGAGGTAAAACGAGCTGGGCGTATTTATCTTGGTATTTTACTGGCAACCTCAATATGTTTATTCTTACCTGCCATTATCTGGACTCATTATTTAACCGGAACGATAGAATTTACTCGTGGCGGGGTTTTTAATGGCGATTATCAGCCCATTGTTATCATCAGTTTATTACTTATGTTTACCTATGGCATAGGTAAAGCAGCGGTTATGCCTGTTCATCGGTGGTTGCCTTCAGCAATGGTCGCACCAACCCCAGTAAGCGCACTATTACATGCGGTTGCCGTTGTTAAAGCGGGTGTTTTTAGTGTGGTTAAGATTATTATTTATATATTCAGTCCGACATTCTTGTCTGACATTATTGATGTTAATGTATTGCTCTATCTAGCTGGCGCGACAATTCTTATCGCCTCTGTAATTGCGTTACGTTCTGATAATCTAAAACGAAGATTAGCGTACTCAACAATCAGTCAATTGTCTTATGTTATATTAGCGACTGCTTTATTAGTGCCTATTAGTATTATGGGGGCAGTACTACATATCCTTGCCCATGCTTTCGGAAAAATTACGTTATTCTTTGCCGCAGGCGCTATTTATACAGCAACAAAGAAAACAGAAGTGAGTCAATTAGATGGTATTGGAAGATGCATGCCATGGACAATGGCAGCATTTGCGATTGGCAGTTTATCAATGATTGGAATACCACCAACGGCTGGTTTTTTGAGTAAATGGTTTATTTTACAGGGAGCACTTGATATTCAATCATGGTTTGCAGTCACAGTCATTGTAATCAGCACACTATTAAATACCGCTTATTTTTTACCCATTGTATATGTTGCTTTTTTTAGAAATTCTAATACCAAAAATGTTTGCACATATAATGAAGCGCCATTTCCGATTGTTTTGGCAGTTTCTATTACAGCGTTAATGACAGTTATATTGTTTTTCTTTCCAGAAGTACCATTACAACTTGTTAAGTTATTAATAGGTGAGGGCCTATGAAGCAGAGTTGGTTTTACAGAAAGTCTTCTATAAAGAAACTTTATATTTCTACACTAATTATTTTAGGAGCCGTTCTTTTTGTAGAATCTTTTATTGTATTACACCCTCATTTTAGTGTTGAGAAAATATTTGGATTTCATGCAGTTTTTGGATTTTTATCCTGTGTCGGATTGATTATTTTTGCAAAACTTCTCGGTTTTCTAGTGAAACGTAAGGATGATTACTATGACATGTAGTCTTTTTCATCCTGGATTATTATTAATTTTCTCCGGATTGCTGATTCCATTTATCCACGGTTTTAAACGAACTTTATTTATTTTAATCATACCTTGTCTTTCATTGCTTAGTCTCTGGAGTATGTCGTTTGGCAGTGATTGCTCAATTCAATATCTTGATTATGAATTAATTTTAATAAACCTAGACTCGTTAAGCCGACTTTTTATTACCGTATTTGCTATTGCTGTTTTTACAGCCGGACTTTTTTGTTGCAAGCAGGCGAGCTCAACGGAATTATCTGCTGCATATGTCTATGCTGGTGGCGCTATGTCAGTGGTGTTGGCGGGTGATTTGATAAGCCTTTTTATATTTTGGGAGTTGATGGCATTGGCATCAACACTGCTTATATGGTCTGCACAGAATGAAAAATCTTACAAAGCAGGTATGCGTTATATATCCATTCATCTTTTAGGTGGTGTTATCCTAATGTGTGGCATAGCTGGTTATGTTTATGAGACAAATTCAATTGCCTTCACGCACATGCAACTTAATAGTATTTCGACCTGGTTAATTCTATGTGGATTTTTATTAAATGCTGGCGCACCGCCACTCACTGCCTGGTTAGCTGACGCTTATCCCGAGGCATCCTATAGTGGTATGGTATTTTTAAGTGCCTTCACTACAAAAACAGCGGTTTATGTTCTTCTGAGAGGATTTCCGGGAACTGAGTTACTAATCTATATTGGCCTATTTATGATTTTTTACGGAATTATTTATGCGTTACTTGAAAATGATATCCGTCGTATTCTTGGCTACAGCATTATTAATCAGGTTGGTTTTATGGTTTGTGGTATCGGCATTGGTACAGAGATGGCGTTAAATGGTACTGCAGCTCACGCATTCACACATATTATTTATAAAGCACTGTTATTGATGTCAGCGGGTTCTGTTTTATACATGACAGGAAAACGAAAATGTACAGAGTTAGGTGGGTTAGTTCAATCAATGCCGCTAACTGCAATTTGCGGTATTGTCGGTGCACTTGCTATATCTTCTTTCCCACTTACATCAGGCTTTATAAGTAAATCAATGATAACGCAAGCATCTATAGATGAGCATGTACTATGGATTTGGTTGTTATTACAGGCAGCGTCGGCTGGTGTATTTTTACATGCAGGAATAAAATTTCCTTGGTTTGTTTTTTTTCAAAAAGATAGCGGTCTTAGACCGACCGATCCACCAATAAATATGAAAATAAGTATGGTCTTTTTTGCTGTTATTTGTATTTTAATTGGTATCTTTCCAAATATACTCTACAACATACTTCCATATAACGTGAATTATCAGCCTTATACTGTTGCGCATACGATTACTCAATTACAATTGCTTTTGTTTTCCGGGCTAGCTTTTTTTATTATGTTGCCATTAATGAAACGGACTTTGACAATTAGCCTTGATTTTGATTGGTTTTATCGATATTTAGCACCGATCTTGGCAAAGATAGTAGTTAACTATTTATTAAATGCACAACAACTTGTAAATAAATTTTTAATTAGTCTGAAATCTAGTTTATCTTTTGATGATAAACTAGATTATCAATTATCAATAGGTAAGAGTGTTGGATTAATTATATTTTTCTTTTCTATTTTATTACTTTACTTTGTTGTCTTATAAAATTAGCAACCAGTTATTGATATTTCTCTTTATTAAACCAATCGACCGCATCTTTTAGACCTTCAATGGCTGGGCGGGAATGATAGCCTAGTTTTGTCTTGGCTTTTTTACTTGAGAAGTACATTATTTTTTTTGATATTTTTACGCCATCAACCGTTGCGCGAGGTTCGTTCTGAGTAATAACCGCTATGCATTCCATTATCCAGGCAATCGGTAAAATTAAATTGTGAGGTAATTTAATTTTTGGTGGATCGATATTTTCACTAATACATAGGTAATTAATTATTGCCTCTAATGTCATATCATCACCACCTAGGATATAACGCTCACCAATTTCACCTTTTTCCATTGCAAGCAAGTGACCTTGGGCTACATCATCAACATGAGCAATATTCAATCCAGTTTTTACATAAGCAGGCATTCGGTTTCGAATTGTATCTAGTATAATCTTTCCCGTTGGTGTTGGTTTTATATCACGTGGGCCAACAGGTGCAGAGGGGTTAACTATTGTTACAGGACATGATTGTTCTTTTATTAGAGCTTTGACTGCTTGTTCGGCTAAAAATTTTGAGCGCTTATAAATCCCCGTCATATCTTTAAGTGATGAAGGTGTCGTTTCATCTGCGGGACTACCATCTTCGTTCGTTCCCAGAGTAGCCACACTACTGGTGTAGACAATTTTTTCAACACCAGCATCAGTTGCTGCGAGGATTAAATTTTGTGTTCCATCGATATTAGTTTTATACATTTGTTCTGGGTCTGGAACCCATAATCGATAATCAGCAGCAACGTGAAATACTTGATCACAAGAATCAACAGCACGTTTTAATGATTCGGTATTTTGTAAATCGCCTTCAATTATTTTAAGATCGAATTTTTCTAAATTACGCTTATCAGCATTCGGTCTTACTAAAACACATACATCATAGCCTTCACTAACAAGTAATCTTAAAACAGCAGATCCTAAAAATCCATTTGCCCCGGTTATTAATGCTTTCATGACATTAATTTTTTAATTTTATGTAATCTTTTATTACGTAAAAAGAAAATATTGGTGCGCCTAAGGCTGCTGCAAACATAAAGTAATATTCCAAACGAAAGCAGCTAATGACAGGTAAGAGATATAATATGTCTTCAGCTTCAAATCCGATTTTATGCGGTTGTCGTGCATTTTTTTTACCTATATTCATTTCGATATAATTTCGCATATAAAATATTCCGGCAACTGATAAACCAGCAATAATTCCCATCATACACGCATAGACACCCAAATTAGTTTGCATTAAGCCAATACCGATACCTATGAATAGAAAAATATTCACCAATGCATCCGAGATAAGATCATAGACATGACCATTTGGACTAATTTCATTTTTTAGTCTTGCTAATTCACCATCAGCATGATCAAGAAAGTTTGAAATTACAAAACAAAAAGCACCAATATTGCTATATTTATATTCACCGATTGCAAAAAAAATACCAGCAAAAACGCCAAACAATAGTCGTAATGATGTTAAATGATTTGGAGTGATAAATGTATTGCGAAGCGGGTATATTAATTGGTATGCAATTTGCGCATCCCAGGGTCTATCATCTGATTGATCAATTAACATATTGTTAGTGTAATGAATTACGCCATATCAGAAATGAAGGTAATATTATCATAGTTGCAACCATCATTGAGATTAACCCTAAAGATAAGAGTAGCCCCATACTTGCAGTTCCTTGATGCGATGAAAATGCTAAATTTCCAATACTAAATATGGTGGTTAGTGTGCTTACGATAACGCCTCGCGTTGTACTTGTTGTATAGATGTTAGTTTCTGAGTCTTTTACTTCGTAAAATCGTTCCGTAATATGTATTCCGCTATCAACGCCAATACCAAGCAGTAAGGGTAGGCCAATAATATTGGCAAAATTCAATGGAATATTAAATAGAACCATAAATCCAAATGTAAAGGTAGTGCCAACTAATACAGAAGCAAGAATAATCATGGCATCGTATTTAATTTTTACTAATAGTATTAATAATAGCGTTATCACAATAAACGCATAGGTGAAAGCAGATTTGAAGGCATTCATTACTGCATTTCCCGCTTCAATACTTACAATAGGAGAACCAATTACGTTTTTATCGAACATTTGGAGTTGATTGACAAAGTTTTTCATCGAATTATTGTTGTTTAGATTCTCTTTGGGTAGAATTTTGATTCTATATTTCCCATTGTTTACCCAGCGTTGGTAAATTTCAGTTGGGATATCTTCCAAAGTTACTTCCTTTGCATTTAACCCATCCGATAGAGTTTTTATTCTGCCAGATAAATTTTCTAGAAATTGACGTTCAATATCTACCAGATTCTTGAAATCTTTTTTATCCTCTAATAGTAATAATAAATTATCTATATTATTTTTTAGTATTTTTATCTCTTGATCAGACTCATCATTTTCAAATTCTTCTAATCTATTTTTTAGTTCTCGGACTGCATCTAATCTCTCATTATTATTAATTTTTGGTAAAAGTGGATTTGTGTTTAATTGCCCCATCAATAAACTCATCTCATCAATAATCATTAATTTATCTTCTTGTTCTTTGGGTAAAAAATCATTAATTGAGATAATTTTATCGACTAACGATAAGGACTCGATTTCTTTTTTATTAATATTAGTGCTTTCATTAGACTCTGATATTAAAATTGCTTCCCAGGGGGATGTCTTACTATTCTCGAGTAAATCAAGGTAGGTTTGTACAGACTCATTTTTGGGATCTTGAAGATTTAATCTATTTGTATCAAAACTTATTTTATTCATTTGGAATAATAATATGATGACTATTGATATTGTGATTAGTAGGGTGTGTTTTGCATATTTATAAGGAAGTGCACTTAGTGCTAGAAAGATATTATTTTTTATTAGTTTTTTATTATTTTCAAATACATTGCTAGGAATAAAACTTAATAGCGCTGGCAACAAAGTAAATGTAAGTATTAGGCTTATTATCATTCCCGTTCCTGCAATCCACCCCAGTTCAGCAACACCAATATAATTAGTTGGAATAAAGGCATAGAAGCCAATTGCAGTCGTCATTGCGCATAATATCAAAGGTTTTGAAATATATTTTATTGTATTGCCCAGGGCATTGATATTGTTTGATGGGTAACTAGATTCTTCCTTAAATCGCAATGCTAGATGTATCGCAAAATCAATACCTAACCCAATATATAATACTGCAAAGGCAATAGATATTAGATTGAGTTTACCAATCGTTAATGATGCAAAAGCAGTAGTAATTATAAGTCCTAGTAATAATGTGACTAAACAGGCTAGCACCATACGTAAAGAACCTAACCCCAGAACCAACACCACTGAAACGAGAATAATTGATGCTATAATTGCTTTTATATTTGCATTAGAAACACTCTTTAATTCCTCATAGGCGAGCACCTCACCCCCGGTCAATCTTATATTAACTGAAGAGTTATTATATGGAGTGATTATTGATCTTATGTGATCAATGGTATTTTTTCCGGGCAATAACTCATTTTTTTCTTCATTAATTTGTAAAACGATAAATTCTCTATAGATATCTTCAGTATCATATTTCGGATTCATAAGTCTTTGCCATGAGACTGAATAATCTTTGTTCTTAAAAGCATGATTTATTTCTAATAGTATTGGGTTAATATCGATATTTTTATCGTTTTTATTTGCATCAATCGCATCACCAAGCATTCCAAATAGTCCACGCAAACTTTGATCTTCTAATAAAGTTCCAAGAAAGGGTTGAATCTTTGCTAATCGATCTGACAAATCCTGCAATTCATCAAGATCAAGAAATAAAAATGAAGACTGTCTAAGGTATGGAAGGATTTTAGGATAATAAATATCTTTTAGAATATCTGGACCGATATTGATAGCAGAATGAATTTCTTTTGCCGTATCACTCGCAAGATCAGGCGTTTCAGCCTCAATGACAATGAGAATATTATCTAGAAACTGGGGAAATAATTTTTCATACTCTATATCTAGTTGTCGCCAATGCAATTTTTCCGATAGCATATCAGCCGTATTAGTACTAAAACCTAAATTACTTTTAATACAAAATAGCGATGCTATTGCAAGCGCAATTATTATGGCTATTATTAGAGACCGTTTTTTTTCAACGAGTTTAGTCCAGAAGATAATAAAATTGGTAAATTTAGACGTATTATTCATGCTTATTTAATCCAATTCACAGAGGCTATTTACAGTTTCATCTATACTCTGAAAACATATTTCTTGTTTGGTTCGCGTTCAATATCGGGAGGATAACTAAGACGTTTGTCTGCATAGTATTCCCGACGATGGTCTCCTTCAGATGCTGCATTATAAGTAACATATAGTACTCTGCGGCTTTTATTTGTCATGTTTGGTCCTGATCGATGAGGGGTATAAGAATTAAAAAAAATAGCATCACCTGGGTTAGTCGGTATAGAAACATAATCTAATCCATCTTCTTTAAGAGGTACCCATTGCTCTCCAATTAACCCTTTATTGTGATTTCCATGCGCTATTTCAAGACAGCCATTCTTTATTGTGGAAGCGTCAATACTTACCAAAGCAGTGATATGCAATTTTGAATATCGATCCCAGCCCGCTTGAACATCTTGATGCGCTTTAAAACCATCTCCTCCGGGCATTTTAAAATTAATCTTATCTTTGAATAGTATCGCTTCTTCATTAAATAGTTGGGTTGTTATTTTTTGAATTTCACCATTAATAAAAAGCGTACTAAATCCCTGATGAAATGGTTCAATATCTTCCATACGCGATAAGATACGCTTACCCGACTCGATTTTACTCTCCTCAAAATACATCATGTATTTATTTGCGATTTCTGGGTAATGTGTAATCTCATCTGTCCATTGAATAATTTCATTCATACTTTCTTTGTTATATAAGCTATTAATTAGTAAGAATCCATTTTCATTAAAATCATTAATCTGTTTTTCAGATAATTCCATATTAAGCACCAATTTATTGTAAAAAGTTAATCAATAATTAAGGGAAATAGAAAAATTTTTTCTTTCTAAGTTCCGTTGAAATATTAGTAAGTGTTGATAATGATTTTTTATAGTTTTTAGCCAACAAAATAATCTCATATATTTGAGTAGGATGAAACAAGCAAAATACTAAAAATTTTCCTATATTAATGCGGCCAAAATTATCAATATTTTTTATCACAGCTTCTGGAATATTTGAATCAGCATTATCAGCAATCGCTCTAATAATAATAAAATCTAAATTACCGGCCATCGCAACCTCGGCTATTCCCGCACTCTCCATGTCAATTGCTAATGCTTTTGTTTTTCTGAATAGTTTCATTTTTTCTTCAAATGAGGCACATATTTTTTCAGTTGATACTATATTTCCATCAAATATTTTATATGACGAATTTTTAAAATGAGAAATTATTTTTTTTTGCCATTCGTAAGATGTGCTATAAATATTTTTATGATTTATTACTGATCTAGCTATTATTACATCACCTGATTTTATTGAATCACTTATTGCGCCAGCGATTCCCCAGCTAATGAGGCCATCTACATTTAATTTAACTAGCTTTTTTGCGGCATTAAGACATGACTTATAACCAATACCAGAAATACATAAGAAAACATTTTTTTCTATTTCAATAGGTGCTTCAAAACTCAACTCATTAATCTGAAAGCATTTAGCCTCTGCAGGAAGAGCCGCGATAATACCAAGTTTCTTCAAGTTATTTTTTGAAGAAGATTTCTATAACGGGCAAGCGCCCAGAGTGGAAAATATTTTGAATATCCATGATATTTTAAGTAAAAAACACGCGGAAAGCCCGGGGCAGTATAACTATCATCATACCACTGACCATTCGATAATTGATTATTGAGTAGATAGTTAACCCCTTTTTTAACAACAATACTTTTTACTTCTCCAGTAGCTAATAAGGAAAGCAATGCCCAGGCAGTTTGAAATGCAGTACTTTTAAATGGTCGATAATGTTTTGGGGGGTAATAACTATCATTGCTTTCACCCCACCCCCCATCACTATTTTGTGTTTTCTGGAAATATTCAACGGTTTTTCTAATATAGGGTTGCTGTGGGTCTTCTCCTGAGATTTCAAGCGCTGTTAGTACAGACCAAGTGCCATAGATATAATTTGTGCCCCACCGACCAAACCATGAACCGTCTTCTTCTTGTTCAGATTTAATATAATTAACACCGTCGTTTATATTCTTTTCGTATATTTTTTTATCTGCAAGACTAAGTAACGCAATAGCGCGTCCGGTGACATCCGCGGTTGGTGGGTCAAGTAAAGCGCCATGGTCCGCAGATGGAATTTCGTTAAGGTAAAAATGTGTATTATTTATATCAAACGAACCAAACCCTCCGCCTCGTGACTGCATACCAGCAACCCAATTAGCTGCACGTTGTATTGGTTCAGAGTAACTTTTATTGTTTGTACGATGCATAGCCCAGGCAACCATAGATGTATCATCTAAGTCAGGATAATAATAATTACTATATTGAAATGCCCAACCACCACCACTTAGCTCAGGTTTTTGAATACGCCAATCGCCGGGCTCATCACTTAATTGTTGTTCTTTTAACCAATTTAGTGCAGTTTCAATTTCTGTAGAGACATGCTGCTTATATTCTGTTTCAATTAGTGCTTGGCTTACTAAAGCAGTATCCCAGATCGGCGATACACATGGTTGGCAATACATTGCATTACCACGCTGAGTTAACAATGCATCTATTGCATTGCGGGCTAATTTTCGTTCTGGAGTATCTTTAGAATAACCAAGAACCACTAATGATTCGTAGACGTTAACCATTGCAGGAAAAATACCACCAATTCCATATTTACCATTCATTCGTTCTAAAAACCATTGCTCACACTTACGTATGGAATAACGACGTATAAACGCAGGAACTAATTTTTCTGCTAAACGCCCAATATGATCGAGGATCAAAAACACACGTTTTAAGGGCGTAGTTACTTTAAAATAGTTTTGCTCGTCTTCTGCTGGAATAATAAAGAGCTCTCTTATATCGATACCACGTGGATTAGCTGCGCTTGGTTTCAAAGTGCATAGAATAAATAGTGGCACCATCACAGTTCGTGACCAATATGAAACTTTATCAATATGAAATGGAAACCATTTTGGTAAAATTATTACTTCAGCGGGTATGAAAGGTGTAGCTCTCCAAGGTACTTGGCCAAATAATGCCATCGTAATACGCGTAAAAACATTACAATGTGCCGCGCCACCATGATTTAATATCATTTTTTTTGCGCGAATCATATGCTCTTCATGCTGATCATCGCCAATTAATTTCAAGGCAAAATAAGTTTTTACCGAACAACTTAAGTCAAAATTTCCACCCGTATAGAGAGACCACCCGCCTTCTTTATTTTGTTGGGTACGTAAGTACGTTGCAATTTTCTCTTCGGTTTTATCATTAATTTCACCGACAAAATGATTCATTAAGATATATTCAGCTGGAATTGTGCAATCAGCTTCAAGCTCATAAACCCAATGACCATCATCGTGTTGTTGTTCATGAAGTTTATTTTTAGCTGATTTTATCGATCTATCTAAATTCGATATTAAATCTTTTGAAAGCGAATCATTGCTGAATTGATTAAGTAGACTCTCGTTTTGAGTTTCTAGTGTCATTTTTATTATACTTAGAGTATTCTTATTTTAGCACACAAAATATTTTTCGAGAGTTAGTTGTTAAAGTTTCTCATGAATATCTACACTAGGCAAATGGCGCCCACTAAATTTAAAAAGATATCTTAATATAGTGTCATTACTTACAAAAACACTTGTTATTAAAGTCGTTATTCTAACATCATGACGACTAATTTTGACTTGTTTCCCATCAATAAAATCTGGTTTTTGTCTAATCTTTTCTAGCGTTAGTACTGCCATTCCTATTGCCCATAAACAAAATTTTCGTAATCCTTTCTCTTTTGTTGGAATAAATAGGGTATAACGTAAAGCATTATTCAAGTGGTTATAGGCTATACCTAGTAATTCAATTAACGCATCATCAAAACCAGATTTATTGTTTCCAGGTATTTTATGTCTTATATCAATTCCATATTTTTTGAAGTGATCGCAAGGCAACCAACATGCTCCTCGTTTATGATCATCCCAAATATCTTTTAATATATTAGTCATCTGAAGGCCTTGCCCAAATGAAGCAGCTAATTTCATTAACTCATTTTGGTGAGCATCAATTTCCACCGAATAATCACAGAATAACTCCGTTAGCATTTCACCAACGATCCCAGCTACGTAGTAACAATATTCATTCATATCATCTAAGCTTTCTAACCCAGCGAGTGTCTCTATATTTTGATATTTAGCCATACCTTTACACATAATTGAAACACAACGTTCGAGCGCTTTTCTTTGACGATTATTAAAACTATGAGTTATACGTATAATTTTTTTTGTATTTGCGATTAAATCATGTTCAGCCTCAGTTGCTGTAGGCGACAACAAAGAAAATAATTTCTCAGAAAATTCATCTACATTTTTATTTTTTTTGACAACATCAATGAATAGATCTGTATATTTTTTCTTTTTTTCAACAGACATAGATTTATCATCTTCAATAGTATCTGCAATACGACAAAGAAGATAAGCATTTGATATTACTATCTGTAGAGAATCAGGTAATTCAGGGATTGTTAATGCGAAAGTACGAGATACATGTTGTAGTATCTCATGTTGATAACTAATATCGTCAAGATTTGTGTTAAACTCTTCTTTTGATTTCATCAGAATTAATTTTCTCTTTACCAAAAAAACTTATTTATACATTAATATATGTATACGGATTAGGCAAAGAGTATTTCAAGATTAAGAATTACATATGAGAAATTCAATAAATAACACTACTCAATTTTATAATAATAATTTTAGTCTTTCTACAAAACGGGCTCATGTTTTTCTGATAAATTTTGACCTGTTTAATTCAAATGATTTTAAAGAATTTTTATCAAATGACGAAATTAAAAGAGCAAATAAAATAAAAATTGTCGAAAAAAGGCATCAGTTTATTATTTCAAGAGGAGCTGTAAAAAAATTGCTATCTACACTTTTAAGAAAGGAAGTTGACCAGATTGAGTTTTTATATAGTCAACATGGGAAGCCATTTATAAATGAAAAATACCATAATCATGTAATTGAGTTTAATATTTCCCACTCTGGTAAATATGGCCTCATAGCAATAACATTAGATAATAAAATTGGTGTTGATATTCAAAAAATCGATCATAATGTCAATTATAATTCACTATCAGCTCGTTTTTTTAGTGATAATGAAAAGAATGAGTTAATGAAGTTAGATAAGAATAAAAGAAAAGATGCTTTTTATCTTGGGTGGGTCAGAAAAGAATCGTTTATAAAGGCAATAGGCACGGGCGTAGCTTATGGTCTAGATCGCTTTAGTGTGTCACTAAATAAAAATGATAATACGAATATTGTTATCTCAGATTTTGAAAATAAAAAATGGCATTGTTACGATCTGATGGAATTTAATAACTATAAAACCGCATTGACTACATGCGTAAATAAAATAGATATCGTGATCTCGCAATAACTTTATTTTTATTTATTAAAAATAATAGAAAATATTATTACCTTCGATTGCATGGAAATAAATTTATGATCAATTGGTACGATCTGCCAGCCTATTACGATGTTTCATTTTCTTATGAAATGTCAGATGAATTAGCCTTTCTTAAAAATGTTTTTAAAAAATATTCTAATTCATCTCAACCAAAATTACTTGAACCTGCTTGCGGAACAGGGCGTTTAATGATTCCTCTTATACGGGAAGGTTTTGATTGTTCAGGTTTTGATCTAAATAGAAATGCACTCCTATACCTAGAAGAAAAGCTTAATAGAAATCAACTTCATGCGAATGTTTTCTATGATGATATGATTAATTTTACAACACACAGAAAGTACGATGGAATTTATTGTACTGTTGATACGTTTAGACATCTTCTTACCGAGAAAGAAGCTAGACAGCATTTACTTGGCGTATCAAAAGCATTAAAAAAGAACGGAATATATGTTCTTGGTCTACATTTACTATCAAAAGAAAAAAAAATTGATAGATTAACGCGCTGGACTGCAAGACGAGGACGTTTGACGATTAAAACTATAATGTCGATGATAAAGCTGGATAAGAACAAGAGAAGAGAGACACTAGAAGTAGAATTAAAAATAAAGGCTAAAGAGCGCAATAATTCATATACTTCTGTTTATCAGTTGAGAACATATACTTTATTTCAATTAATGAAAATTTTAAAAAGCTTGCCAGAGTTAGAAATTATTAGTGTTTATGATGAGTATTATGATTTGTCAAATCCTATAATGCTCGATTCAGGATCTGATTATGCTGTTTTATTACTACGTAAAAAATAATATTTTTTATATCTCAAGATTATCATAGATATTTTTTTGAAGAGTACCATGTAAGAATCGCAAAAATTGGCGCCCCAAAAGAGGCGCCAATAAGAAATGGTAAATGCCAGTTTAACCAGACGATTGGGGCGAAGAGATATAAAATATCATCAAAATCGAATCCAGCAATACCCGGATAAGCTTTCCCCCCAGTATTCTTTTTTTTCTGGTCAATAATTTCAGCGTATATCCCAGTAAAAAAAACACCAGCTGCAGCGCTGAATCCCATAAATACTGACCAGTAACTAGACAGGTTGTCTTGCAGGTTTATTCCTATTGCTATAAAGAAGAGCGATGTAATAATTGTATCGGAGTAGCAATCAAATTTATGACCCCATTCACTGGTTTTACCCGAGACTCTAGCAAGCTCACCATCGGCACGATCAAGAAAAGTGGATAGTACCCAAAAAATACCGCCAATAAGATTTATTTTTAATGCAAAAGCAACGCATGCAACTAACCCTGTGATTAGACGAATTATTGTTACATGATTAGGAGAGACTGATGTATTTACCAATGGAAGAATACAAATGCGAGCAATTTTATGTGTCCAGGAATCACCAATCATTTTTATGAATTAAAACCAGAAAGTTCGATATTAAATTTATCAATTGTTCGTTTTGTGCGAGCATGTATTAGTGCTTTATATTCTGCTTCAAATTCATATTTATATGATTCAGAATAATCACTATGATTATTTTTAGTGGCGGGATGCGTATAGATTTCAGTTATGCCATTAGTAATATGAGGGATAATACGTATTAATTTTTCAATATTCATATGTCCGCTATCATGTAATCCATAAATAGTGTCATTAAAATTAATATTATTCTTTATGCATTTTTTTTTCATAGAAAACGTAAAGAACATAAAAAATATCCACCGAAGATGACGTACTATAAATTCTTTTTTATTATTAATAATAGAATTTAGCGGCGGTTCATTCGGAATACGAATTGCCGTTAAATCATAGTCACGCCCTATCTCAATAATTAAGTTAAATACTGTAGGATGTAGATGCATATGATTATGCGCATTTACATGATCTAATTTTAAACCAGTTTTTTTATATGCCTCAAATTGAGCACGAATTTCTCTTTTTAATTGCTTTCTCGCTTTAATATTAAAAAAGAAGTTTATACCACTATAAAATTTATTTATCTGAAATTCACCAGCATTATTTACTAGGTTCGGAATTTCCGACGCAGATAATTTTGCTATCCCATTACTTAGAACAAGATGTAGGCCTACATTTAATTTAGGAAATTTTTTTGCATTCTCTATTGCATGATCAACGGCAGGAGCAGCCACCATTAAACTTGTAGTAGTGAGAATACCTTTTGTAAAAGATTTTATTACGGCATCGTTTATTGAAATGGAGAGCCCAAAATCATCGCCTGTAACAATAAGTTTCTTCAGGCCGCATTCTCCCGTCTAAATAGAAATTTGAAGAATTCGATACCTTCTCGTAACCGACGTTTCATTATTTCCCAATCACCACACATCTCAAAAAATAATATAGTCATTTTTTTTGGCCGAAAATAGAAACGTTTGTAGAAATTATCAACAGCTTCAAAAATTTCTTTACTCGATAGGTGCGGATAGCTCAACACTGAGTGTTGCACACCATTATCGCCAACTAATTTTTCGTCAGCCACTAACCAGCCATTTTCAATCGCTTGTTTGTACAAAAGAGTGCCAGGATAAGCGGCGGGTAGTGACACTTGAATAGTTTGCGGATTTAATTCTTGCGCATAATTTATACTTTGCTCAATAGTCTCGATTGTTTCGCCTGGCAAACCGACAATAAATGTTCCATGAATAAGAATTCCGAGTTTATGACAGTCACTGGTGAATTGACGCGCTATATCAAGGCGGATACCTTTTTTAATGTTGATTAATATTTCTTTATTACCTGACTCATAGCCAACTAGTAATAGACGAAGCCCATTGTCTTTCATGATTTTTAGAGTTTCATAAGGAACATTTGCTTTGGCATTACACGACCAAGTGATGCCAAGCTTTCCAATTTCTTTTGCTAGAGCTTCTACATGTTGAATATTGTCTGTCAACGTATCATCATCAAAAAAGAACTCTTTTATCTCTGGAAAATTATCACGAGCCCATAACACTTCAGCGGCAATATTTTCAACAGAACGTGTACGGTAGTTGTGTCCAGATATTGTTTGTGGCCATAAGCAAAAGGAACAGCGTGATTTGCAGCCGCGTCCAGTGTAAAAGGACATATAAGGGTGCAACATATAACCATTATAATAATCTGACGTAACAAGATTATCTTTATATATTTTCGTTACCCACGGAAGACTATCCATATCTTCAATCAACGCACGTGATTTATTGTGAATAGGTTTATTATTTTTTTTGTAAGTCAATCCGTCAATTTTTTCTAGTATTTTTCCCTCTGCTATTTCTTTTATTGTAAAGTCGAATTCGTTTCCAGCAACAAAATCAATAGCATCAGATGCTAAAATACAATGATCGGGATTAATAGCAACATGCGCACCACAAAAACCTATAATTAAATTTTTATTCTCATATTTAAATGCCTCTGCGATTTTGACATCGTTTAGAAATGATGGGGTACTGGTATACAAAACTAGTAATTCATATTCTTTAGCCAGCGGTAAAATATCTTCTATTGTTATACCGCGAGCAGGTGCATCTATTAAGCGACTACCTTCAACTAGTGCTGCAAGCTGAGCAAGCCACGTTGGGTACCAGAATGATTTTACTTCACGAGTGCATTGGTAGCGCGATCCAGCACCGCCGTCATATCCATTATATGATGGTGGGTTAAGAAATAGTGTATTTAACATCGCTTATTATATTTTTTATAAACTAATAATTTTATGATGATAGTAAATCGGAAATTTTCTCAGTAGTTTTAGGATCGTCGGAGGATATTATTTTCTTTTCATGCATCAAGCCTAAATGATCAACGACGAATGTATTATTACGCCATCTCACTGAATTTCCAATGTAACTAATAATTCTAATACAAAAGGATAATATATCACGTAGCGGGATTAACCAAATTTCAGTAATTCTTTTTGAATTAATCATTTTGTTTGCACTATTGTGCAAAAGCACTCTCAAGGAAAGTGTTATGACTATTGGTAAATACAACAAAATTAAACTTTCTGCTGTAATGAATAGAATAATGCCGGTAAAAATACTCAATACAAGACTATCCGTTAGGAATGTAAGCGCATAACCAAGTGGTTCTATTCGTTTTAATGTTCTTGCCCAGCGTAATTCATGCAATATTAAATTTTTAAACGAGGTTTCTTCTATTATATTTTCAATAATGTAATCTGATAGATATATTTGATAACCAAGATTCGAAATTAATTTGCCCAATATATAGTCATCAGCAAGATGATTAGAGAATGATTCAAATCCACCAATTTTTTTTAAAATATTACGTTTAACAATCATTGTTGCACCAAGACAATATTTCATTGGTTGTAATATTCGGGATATTAGGACAGACGGTAAAAACCAGTTATTAATAAACATAGCATTAAGTTTCGAGGCTATTTTATCATTAGCAATGCCATTATAAAGACAGGTAACGGCACCTATCTTTGTGTCAGTAAATGGGCTTATTACTCGAGTTAGAAAATTTTTAGAAACACGCATATCACTATCGGCAATAAGTATGTATTCGTGTTTTATATAGGGGGACATATTAATTAAATTTGATACTTTATGGTTTGTTCCATGACGTTCAGTACTGATAATGTAACTTACATCTGATTTACTAAATTCTTTTGTAATTTCTTTAACAACAGAAAGTGCTGGATCGTTTTTATCTTGTATTCCAAATATAACTTGGTATTGAGGATAATCTTGCTGACAAAAGCTACGGAGATTATCTAACATGTCAGGATCAAGCCCATAGATTGGTTTTAAGATTGTGACAGATGGATGAAAGTTTTTTATTATCGTTTTTTTATTTTTTTTGTAATTGAAACGATCAACAGCAATTAAAGCAAAGAAAAGGTATCCAAGAGAAAAAAGCCATAAAGATACGGCTCCAATTAGAATTATATTAAGAAAGTCAATCTGCATTTATTAACCTTAATTTGGTTTTAAGAGCCTCTATAAGAAAAATCTAAAAACAGCGGGCCGGAAGGATATTTTTTTATTTATGCACAATGGTAAATTCAAATTTTTGCGCTTTCCCACAATTCCTATTTGCATAATATATTGATTTTAACGTATTAATGCAAATTTCGAAAATTATTGGAATTATTGAGAAAAAACATCTAAAAATCCCTCATATTTTCTTACGTAAATAGTTAACCTCAACATGTTGCCAATAAAGTAATCCAGGGATATCAATTACTAGCTCTCGAACTCGAGTTGCCAAGGATAGTGCGAGTGAGAATTCAGGAGTCAAACCAACTAAAACACCTAACATCAAGTAACCACCTTCTTGTACTCCATATCCATTCGGTATAATAAAGGCAAGGTCGGTAATGATCGAGGTAAGGCTTTTTAGCATTAAAGCTTCAATAAGGCTGATGGGATGTCCTAGTAAGTAGCAAGCTAGCCAGACCTCAGATGTTTGCAATATAAGTCCTAACGTTCGCCATAAAATAGAAAGAATAAATCGTTTTTTATTACCATAGATTTCTTTTACAAGCCCATCAACATCACTTGCTTTCAGTGTAATTTCTGCCCAATTATCAGAGGTATTGAATTTACCAACCATCTTTGCAAAAAAACTAAATAATCCGGCTCGTTGAAAAAAGA